>JANNVX010000087.1:0-7640 GCA_031414595.1 Deinococcales bacterium | reverse complement strand
GGACGTGTTGCGGAATACGAAGTGGTATTGCTCTGATTGGTTTATGGAGATTGCTTGTGGTTTGCATAACCTTCGCTGTGCTTTTCGCAAACGGGCTTTGCGGAAATCGAGCTAGTTTCTTATTTCCGATAACGTCTAATAATCAATTGTGGATGCTTTGGAAATGAACACTCCATAAAAATTCCTAGCAAACCTTGAATTTCTAAAGAGTGCTTTGCGTTTTCAAGCGCTTGTGTTGCTTTGCTTACGTCAAACGGGGTGGCACTTTTTGCCCATCGTCGTGGAAAATACGCACCATAGCAAACAGGTTGGCGTTTTATCCAAGTGTGCAGTTGCTCAAATGTCCATTGCTCAGGTGGAACTTCATTTTTACTTTTGTTTCGAGCCTTCTGATAACGCTGCTCCTGCTTTAATTCTGCTTGAAAGTAAGCATCAATTGTTGGTTGCCCAGTCCATTGAGAACGAAAATCTTCAACAGTCTCCTGTCCAAAATGCCGATGTGCAAAGTCAATGAGTTGGTCACTTGGAATAAAGTCTTTGTCTTGTATCGCCAATTGCCCCAAAGTATCCAAAACCCTGTAAAAACCGTCTATACCATCTAATTCCAGAATAGCCTCTGAACAGGGGTCTCCATATCGGTTTCTTTCTTCTGGGTCACTTAAAAAGCAACGAATAATGGCTTCTTTGGCTAATGGGAAACCTTCTTTAGCAAACAAAATACACAAATCAATAATCTGCTGATTAGATTCGCCATCTTCTCCTAAATGCTGAAGTTCATTTAATAGCCTAGACTTAATAGAGGATGGATTGCTTGAAAGCTGAATAACTTCATAGAAGTATTGCTCACGTCCGCCTTCAGATTGAAAATTAACCCCACCAAACGTCAAACAAGCCTCGAGAATGACATCTTCAAAAGGCGCTGGGTCATGGGTTTTTAAGTGCTGTATAGCTCGTCCGAACCCCATTTCTAGGGCGTGCTTAAGCTCGAGCAGAGTCAAATTATCCCTCGAGTTTTATATTTTTGGTGCTTCATGCGTTCCTCCAAATAGAATTCTTGTATTGAAAATGGTCAAACTGTTTTCACGCATAAAAAGCACCTCCTTCAAGGTGGCTCGAGTCTACTGGTTTCAGGGCGCATTGGCATAAGCACAATGGCTAAGTTTTAAGGTCGTAAGTCCTCGAATTCTGGGTGGTATTCCAATGGCTCGAGACTACTCGAGACCCATTCGGGCAAGTCAGCATAGATTTTTCTAATCGTTCTATTCTCGATTCGGACGCATAACACAGCGTCTTGTCCGTCTACCGAATTATCATAAATGTAAACGCGGTCTGCCAATTGAATTGCCGCGCTGAGGTTAATCATGGATTTTTCGTACCGACTGAGAATTTTTTCGATTGGCACAGTGTGACCGCCATCCATGACCCGTTTCATAATTCGAGAAGCATTGATTCTAGGGTCGGTTGTACTTACAAAAAAGACTCGAATAAAATAGCCACTGGCTGTGGCTTTCTCGAGAAATTTTACTTTGTCTGGTGCAGAGAACACACTTTCAAATGCAATACCTTGTTTTTGTTTCAGTAATTCTTCACGCTGGGCTTCTGCCCAATTTGCAGCCTCGAGTATGGCTGTTGGAGAATTCCAATCACCAAATTTTTCTTTAGCAATGTCGTCAGGGTTGATGTACTCAACACCTTCACTCCATTTATCACGGCGTAGCGTAACGGTAACAGTGGTTTTACCTGAGCCATTTGGACCCGCAATCAGCAGTAAAACAGGTTTTGAATTCACCGAACACCTTGAAACTGTTTTAATAACTCGAGCTGTCCTTGGGCGATTCGCTCGCGCATTTTTTGTAAGCGCAATTCGTTTTCCTCGCGGATGTGAGCAAAGGCATTTCGGCTTAGCTCGAGTAATTGCGCGTCGCTTGGTTCAAAATCTGGGTCAGCTAGGTTTTTGTACTCGTTCATGCTTCGTATTGTACTGCATTGCTCCTCGATTTTCTTTTAATCCTAAAAGCGCGTAAACTAACCAGCACTTGTGTCCAAATTCCCTTTAATCAAATCCGAACTAAAACAAAAACTCTTGGCTGGTGGCTACCGCGAAGGCGAAGCCCTGCCCAGCGAAGTCACACTTGCCAAACACTACGGAGTCTCGAGGATGACGGCTCGGCGGGCTGTGGATGAACTCGAGCGCGAAGGTTATATTTTTAGGGTTCAAGGGGCGGGCAGTTTCCCGACAGGTAAACGCTTTAGGCAAGGTGTTTTTCGGGTCAAAAGTTTAGAGGAAATGGCAATGGCGGTGCATGGTGCGCCGTTTACCAGAGTCCTCAAAGCCCAAATAGGTGTGGCAAGCAGCGAAGTGGCTAAGGCACTTGAATTAAATGTGGGTACGGCTGTCCTCGAGATTCAGCGTTTACGGGGAATAGAAGAAACACCTTTATTACTCGAGGAACGCCATTTTAGAATAGACAATACCGAGAAACTACTGCGTTTGCCACTGCACCAAGAAAGTATTCATGCGCTGCTGGTCAGTATTGGTATCACGGTCGCCAAAGTCGAACAAACCCTTGAAGCTGTGACCTTAGATTTAACAAGGGCTAAATTGCTTGGCGTTCCCAATGGCACAGCCGCTTTTTTAATGAGCCGCCACAGTTACACCCCAACTGGAATTCTTGGATTCTCGAGATACTGGGTACGTGGCGATGGCGGTGCATTTGCCAGTGCTTTTGAGCCTTAAAGAATACTGTGGATGACAAATCCCGCAAAACCAGAAACAATTGCTGATAAGACCAAAGTAATCACAATTTTGGTACTGTCGGTCATGTTCATGCTGCTCTGGACTGCTAAATAACCAAAGTAAATACTGGCAGCCAAAGCAGCCAGTGGCAAAAGCGGCACAAATAATAAGCCAATCACACTGATGACCAAAACAAAAGCAATTAGGGCAGTTAAAATTTGCAAAGGAATATAAAACAGGGCAAAGGTGTACGCCACTTGGTCTATTGTGCCGTTGCCATCTTGTTTAGAACCTAAAAAATGCACCATATAAACAAACACAAAAAAACCAAGCACCGTGGCAATCACGCCACCAATAGCAGAAAGTAAACCATCGGATAAACCAAACAAGCCAATAATCGCCGCACCAATTGCCACGTAAATCAGGGCATCACGCATTGTGCCTTTGTTCTCAAATTGCTCGAAGGTTGCTACACTGGGCTTGGTCAAGACTTGAACACTTTGTTGGAACATCTCCGGAATGGGTACACCACTGGGTTCAGACATAAATTTCTCCTTGAACGTATCGTAGCACCAAATTAAAACTTAAGCCTCTAAACCCTTGAATCAGTTCGATTTATTAAGTAGCATCGTGTATGAAAGCCGATGATGCTAACTGGACAAGAACTATTATCAGATATTCTCGCAACGAATATATAAGATTGATGGTGCGTGTGCCACTCGAGCAACGCCAAAAGAACAGCACCTTAAAAACATGGTCAATCAAGGATGAATTGATTCATCTGGTTTTTTGGCTCGAGGTATTCCTCGCAAACATCCAAGCTCAAAAAAATGGCAAAGCACTGATAGACACATCCAATTACCTTGCGATGAATGATCAAACTTGGCTCGAGCGGCACGAATGGACTTGGCAGAGGCTCGAAAAAACCACCGAGCAAGTCTTTGCTAATCTTGAATCAGAACTTATTCAGATGGATGTGCGCCAATTTTTGTTGGCTGGTGAGCCACTCGCAAAATTACTTGTCTATGAGTTATTCACCCATTCTTTGCATCATTTTGAGGGCATTTACAAAAAACTGGGGCTTGGTCTCGAGCATCAGGTGATGTTAAAGCGGGTTCTGGTGGTTCTCGAGCGCCGTAGCTTCTCGAGATTTACTGCCAATACGCGCAAGAAAATTCTAGGCGACCTCGAGGCATCGGCTGATTGATTTGGGCATCCGTCCTTGACAGCAATAACTTAAACTGGCACACTTGAGCGCTTATGGACTCTATACCGAGTGATGACCTCTTAAATAAAACCTACGCTGGCTTTGTAGCAATTGTTGGAAAACCCAACGTTGGCAAAAGTACGCTTCTCAACACCTTACTGGGTGCTAAAGTCTCGGCGGTGACACCCAAACCCCAAACCACGCGGCGTGGAATGCGTGGCATTTACACTGGGTTTGCCGAAACAGCCCCGTACCAAGCGGTCTTTGTGGATACCCCCGGCTTACACCGTCCTGCCGATGCCCTTGGCAAATACATGAACAACGAAGTTCACAATGCCTTGTCGGATGTGGATGCTGTCGTCTGGGTGGTGGATTTACGCCGTCCACCGAGTGAAGAAGATAAACTGGTGGCAAGGGCGATCTCGCCATTTGATAAGCCCTTGTGGTTAGTGGGTAATAAACTCGATGTGGCGAAGTATCCCGATGAAGCCATGACCGCTTACGCCAAACTGCTCGAGCGCTCGGATATTAAACAAGTCAAACTCAGCGCTCAGAATGACCCCGAAGCCGTGGCGCAACTGCTGGCAGAAGTCCTGAAAACCTTACCAGAGAACCCACATTTTTTTCCAAATTACGGGCGCAGCGACCAGTCTCGAGAACAATGGGCAGCCGAAATCATCCGCGAAGAAGCAATGCAAGCCCTGTACGAAGAAATCCCGTACAGCATTGCCACTCGGGTGAATAGTTGGATTGAACGCGACAACGGAATGCAGTTTCTTGATGCTGAGTTAATTGTCGAACAATCCTCACACCGAAAAATTGCGGTTGGCGCAGGTGGCAAGATGCTGAAACAAATCGGACTTCGCGCCCGTAAACAACTCGAGGTCTTTTTGAACAAAAAAGTCTATCTTCAACTCGAGGTCATTGTTATGAGCGGTTGGCGCTCCGACACCGAAGCCTTACGCGAACTCGGATACGAATAAAAATCAGCTTCTAGCTGCTGGTCACTAGCCAAAAGAGCTAGAAGCTAGGAGCTAGGAGCTAGGAGCTATTATGCACAAAGTTGCTATTGTTGGTCGTCCGAATGTCGGTAAAAGCAGTTTATTCAATCGAATTATTGGTCGTCGGGCAGCCGTGGTTGCCGATATGCCCGGTGTGACCAGAGATGTCAAAGAAGAAATGTATTTGTACGAAAATCATCGTATTTTAATGATGGACACGGGTGGGCTTTGGAGCGGTGACGAGTGGGAAACGAAAATTCTCGAGAAAGCAGAAATGGCGATTCATGATTGCCGTTGTGTGATTTTTGCCGTGGACGGACGCGAGGACATCACCAGTGCCGATTACGAGATTGCCGATTGGTTACGCCGCTTGGGTAAACCCGTCATTTTGGTTGCCACAAAAATAGACCACTTTAAGCACGAGAATGAACTCTCCGAAATTTATGCGCTTGGCTACGGTGTGCCAATTTGCACCAGTGCCGAACATGCGCGTGGTCTCGAGGAATTGATGGACGCGGTAGTCACACACTTGCCGACCGATGAAGAGGATATTTCTGCGGTTGCTCCAATTCGCGTCACGTTTATTGGTCGCCCGAATGTTGGAAAAAGCAGTATGGTCAATGCCGTGACCAATTCTGACCGTGTGATTGTTTCGCCCATTGCTGGGACGACCCGTGATAGCATAGACATCGAATTTGATTACGCTGGAACTCGTTTTGTATTGGTGGACACGGCGGGTATTCGCCATCGTCCCGCCGATAACGTCGAGTATTATTCGCAACAACGCAGTGAGCAAGCGATTACCAAGACCGATATTATCATGCTGGTCATAGACCCATTTGACCTTGGCGACCACGAATTAAAACTGGCGAATATGGCATACGACAGTGGTAAGCCCGTGATTATTGTGATTAACAAATGGGATTTGGTCGAAGAAGACGATCTCGAGAAACGCAGCAAAGAAATTGATTATAAGTTAAATCATCTCGAGTTTGCACCGCGAGTCTACACCAGTGCAATCAATGAATACGGCATTCACGAACTCTTAGCCGAAGCCACCAAGCTCTATAACTTGTGGCAGACCCGCATTGGCACTTCAGAACTCAACCGTTGGCTCGAGGTTTGGCAAATGCGCCAAGCCGTACCGAACTTTAATGGCAGACCACTGCGAATGTATTTTTTGACCCAAGCCGAAATTGCCCCGCCAACCTTTGTGTTCTTTATTAACCGCGAAGCCTTTGTGACCCGTGCCTACGAGAACTTCTTGCGTAACCGCATTCGTGAGGACTTGGGCTTACCGGGTATACCAGTTCGGGTTGTGTGGCGCGAAAAAGGCGGTTGGAAGAAGAAAATGGAAGATGATGCCGAGGCGGTTGCTGAAAGCGCCCCGAAGCTCTCGAGAAGCCAAAGAAAAGCAGCGAAGGAAGCCAAAGACGCGGCTAATAATTAAACTCGAGACTTAAGTAGAATAGAACCATGCCAACAGTTTTACGCATAGATGGTTATCGCTTTTTCTTTTATTCCAACGAAGGACAAGAACCAGCCCATATTCACATCGAATCTGGTGATGGATTGGCTAAATTCTGGCTTAACCCAGTAGAATTAGCGATGTCAGTCAATTACAATGCTCGAGAGATAAGACTTTTGCGACAAATGGTTGAAGAAAACCAAATTGAACTGGTGGTGAAATGGAATGAATACTTTAGTCGCTCCTAAACAAATTAAAGCCACTACAATTGCATTTTCTGAGGATGCACTCGAGGTTCAACTTGAAGATGGACGCACTGTAACCATGCCACTCGAGTGGTATCCGCGATTACGCAATGCCACACCCGAAGCCAGAGCCAACTGGCGTTTAATGGGTGGTGGACTAGGGATTCACTGGGCTGACTTAGATGAGGATTTAAGCGTAGCAAGGTTTCTCGAGTCGTGAATACTTTAGGTTATTAGGATTTTAGATTCAATTAATCGATAAGCCAGTTGACCTATGTCTCATTTATGGTAAAAACGTAATTATTTCTGTATGCTACGTTTATGAGTATTTTGGAATTGTTTTCCAAACGTCAAAAACTGATTCGTGGTGAAGTAACTGATGTCTATTCCTATACAAAAGTCCCAAAACCTCTACGAGTCCAGATAGTTCATATCTTTATAGCTGCAATTGGTATTAAAAATGAAATTTTGCCTAGCGGGTTAGTGGATCAAGTTTACTTTATGCTCAATTCTGGTTTAGCTAAAGAATATGGACTATTTACTTTAGGTAAGCAATATGACACTCCTCAACAAGCTGTATTAAATTTTTTGTTGAATGAAGAAAATCATGAAAGATTTATAGATGCTGTTGAATATACGCTAAAAATCATCGATTTTCGTATTCGAGATAATTATGAATATAAAAATAGAATAACTATCAAACAAAGTCCAGATGATGCAATCCAAGAAATTAATCAAAGATTCAAAGAAAATGCCTTTGGGTATACCTATCAAAACGGTCAGATTATTCGTATTGATTCGGAATTCATACATATTGAAGCCATTAAACCCGTATTGAATTTGCTTAGGATTTGTCCGTAAATAACTTCCCTATTTGGAAATGATGAAACATTGTTTCCTAGCAGGACAGACACAGGGGTCTGTCCCTACAAAATCCATAAAAATACGTCAGGTAGGGGCGGACCCCCGTGTCCGCCCTGTG
>JANNVX010000086.1:0-112685 GCA_031414595.1 Deinococcales bacterium | reverse complement strand
GATTTTAGAACCACAAGAATTAAAACGAATTTCTCTTCTTGGATTAAACCAATGTGTCCATTGGTTCGGGTTCTCGCTTTGCACTCAAACTGTCAAGGAGCGCGCTTTGTCGAGGTTGCTTTTCCTTTCGGAATTGCCCTCATGCAGAGCGACAAAGAATGTATCATCCATTTGTAGTCCTGTCAAGCGTTTCGGCATGGTCTCGAGAAAATAGAGTGGATGTCGTCAGAGACAGGAATGTTTGACCTTTGAGGCTCGAGTATCGAGCGTGTGTGAACTCGAGTCTAGGAATTTGGGCAACTCATTTGTTTTGGTTACAATATGTTGGGTGCTAGTGGTTCAAAAGATGAATATATCGTTTTTATCACTCAAGGGCATTCAAACCCGTTAAATCCCGTCCGACAATCAGGGTGTGAATGTCGTGCGTTCCTTCATAAGTGTCCACCGTCTCGAGGTTCAGCATATGCCGAATAATTGGGTACTCGGTGGTTATCCCGTTCCCGCCATGTAATTCTCGAGCCAACCGCGCGCCTTGTAATGCTACTCGCACATTGTTGCGTTTAGCCATACTGACTTGGGCGTAATTCATTGTGCCGCCGTCTTTGTGTTCGCCAAGGCGTTTTGCCATCAGCAGCCCTAGCGTGTGCTGGGTTGCCATCCAAGTCAGTTTGTCTTGCACAAGTTGCCGTGCGGCAATCGGTTTGCCAAAAGTCGTGCGGGTTTTGGTGTACTCGAGGGTTCCGGTATAAACAGCTTCGAGTGCGCCCAACGCGCCCCACGCAATGCCGTACCGCGCTTGGGTCAGGCAGCCAAGTGGTGATTTTAGTCCACCAGATTTTGGCAGTAAATTCTCGAGCGGAATGCGGCAGTCCTCGAGAACAATTTCACCGGTAATACTGGCACGTAGACTTTGTTTGTGCAGTATTTTTGGTGTGCTGAACCCCTTGGCTTGCCTTGGCACAATAAAACCTCGGATGACATCCACCCCGTTTTCCTCGAGTTTTGCCCAGACCACAGCTATATCGGCAATGGGGCTGTTGGTAATCCACATTTTAGAGCCATTCAGAACATAAGAATCGCCATCTTTGACTGCCCTTGTTCGCATTGCACCGGGGTCAGAACCGCCGTCGGATTCGGTCAAGCCAAAGCAACCAATCATTTTGCCGCTGGCAAGCTCAGGAAGATATTTCAGGCGTTGTTCTTCCGAGCCATACGCAAAAATCGGGTACATCACCAAACTGCCTTGGACACTGGCACTAGAACGCACCCCAGAATCTCCACGCTCGAGTTCATAACAAATTAAGCCATACGCGGTACTCGAGATGCCAGCCCCGCCGTACTGTTCGGGTGTGGTTGGTCCTAGCAGTCCAAGCGCACCCATTCGGCTAATCAGGTCGCGGGGCAGTGTGCCTTCGTCCCACCATGCGCCAACATGGGGAATGATTTCTTTATCCACAAATTCGCGCACCAGTGCATGAATGTCTTTTTCTTCGGGGGATAAGGTTTCAAGTGCCTTAAAATAATCAAACATACGGTATTTTGACACAATACTCGAGGGAAATTTGGCTTTTTGAAGACTCGTAGTTGCTCTATTCTTAAACGCCCGTACTTGTCATAAAATGCAATTATTTGTATTTCACTAATAGCATTGTCAATAAATTGACAATGCTATTCCATTATGCTAATTTGTATATATGATGCAGTCTACAATCATAAGAAAAGCTCCATATGCCCCAGCTACCAGTGTAATCTCTGTAATTAAAAGATACCGTGAAAGAGGACTCCCTGAGCCTGTTGATAATAAAATTTTGAAATCAGTGGGAATTACACATGGTGTAGCTCCTTTTACTTTGGTGGCATTAAGATTCCTTGGATTACTTGATGTGTCAGGATGTCACACAGAAAAATTTGATGTTCTACGACGGGCATCTAGTGAGACTTATCCTTTAGAACTTCTACAAATTATTCAAAGTGCTTATACAGAAATTTTCGTTATTGTAGACCCTGCTCAAGACACACGAGAACGCATAGAGGATGCGTTTCGGCAATACGACCCTCAAGCTCAACGAGATAGAATGGTGGCGTTATTCTTGGGCTTGTGCCGTGAAGCTGGCTTAGTTATCTCGGGTGAAGTCATTAAGAAATCTGAACGACAAATTCAGTCGGAACGCAGTACAAAACCAAAAGTGAATAAATTTCCTTCACAAGATTTACAAAGTGTACCAAGCACCGTACTTACTCGAGCTAATACCCCACTTTTAACAGAACATATGTCCGCAAACACAGAAACTAGAGTAAGTTTCGACTTAGTTACTGCTCTTGTTAGACAACTTCCACAAAAAGGCAGTTGGACATCTGCACAACGTGGGCGTTGGATAACTGCGTTGCAAGCAAACATAGACCTCGTAATCGAGGTGACGGATGCGGATGAATTATAACTGGTCAGGTGTCAGTGACCTAGTTTTACCCTGCCTAGATTCAAGTTTAGCTTCTGCAACCAACTGCTCGAGAATATCCATTGAATCTGCAAATTGGTCGTCCCAGCGTTTATCGTCTTCAAGTTCTAAAAGCAACCATTCAGCCACACGATTCTGCTCTGTTTCGGGCAATCGTTTGGTTTCAGTAAAGGCTCTTTCAAGTAAAGCAGTCATAGGAATCCTCCCGATACTAGCATCTTTTGAGGTACAAAGTGACCTCTGAAACCACTACCCGTTTTTGGAAAGCATTTTATGCCTTGCCTGAGGCTATACAATTTCAAGCTCGAGAAGCGTATCGCTTATTTCGGGCAAATCCACAGCATCCAAGTTTGCAGTTTGCGTGCAAAAATCCTAGAATTGGTTTATATGCGGCTCGAGTGACACTGGCATATAGAGTCTTGGCAACAGTGGAAGGCGATGTGATTACATGGTTTTGGATTGGTGGACACGATGAGTATGAACGGCTAATTAGGTCACTTCGCTAATTTATTTTGACTCTAATAAACTCGAGTTTTGCAGATGTTGCTTCATCAGTTGCGCTGCTTTTTCTGGCTCGTGGCTGCGAATGGCATCTAAAATCTTTTGATGCTCCAAGGTACTTGGTGTGCCACGTAGCACAATTTGTTTTGCCAGTAAGCCGATTAAATCCGAAATCAACTGCTCGAGAATCGGGTTGCCACTGGCTCTTGCCACAAGTCGGTGAAAGCGTTCATTTTCGTCGCTGTAAGGTGCGTTTTTAGCGTGGTTCTGGTGGCTTTCTTGAATGATTCGGTCTAAGTTAAGTAAGTCGTCGCGGCTGCGTTTTTTGGCAGCTTCGCTGGCACTTTGCATTTCTAAAATCGTGCGAATTTCCCAGAGGTGTTTGGGGTTGGTACTTTCTGGGTTTAAGCGCCGAACCCGTAAATACAGTAACTCGAGCGGCATATCGGCAACAAATGCGCCCTTGCCTTGGAAAACTTCGATAATCCCGAGGGTTTTGAGTTTGGCGAGGGCTTCGCGCACAACGCTGCGGGCAACACCAAAATGCTGACTGAGTTCTGGTTCGCTCGGTAGCCTGTCGCCGGGTTTTAGTTGCGAGTCGTTAATCCATTCGCCCATGCGTTCAGCCACAATGTCCCCGAGGCGTTGTCGGTCTAGCGGTTGTGGGTTAAGGCTGGGCAATCGCATGAGATTTTTCCTTACAGAACGTGTTTTTCTTGGTGTTTTGAGGTAGATGTGTCCGAGGGTACGCTTCAAGTGTGACTTGACTTTCGATTTACTCTATCATATCATCAGGTTGTCAGACAAGTTGATACTCGAGCAGAAAAACCACATCCAAGGTGTGGTAAAAAGGGATTTTGGAGGTTTTATATGAAGCATGGCAAAGCAATCGTTTTGGTCACAGCCGCCCTCACCGTTGGAATTGGTGCTTTTGGACAACAAAGCACGATTAAAATTGGGGCAATCACCACGCTTACAGGCAGGCTTGCCGAATTTGGTAAGCAACAAAAAGCTGGTTTTGAATTGGCAGTGCGTGAGATTAACGGACGTGGCGGAATTAATAAGCAAAAAGTCGAACTGATTCTCGAGGACAGTGCTTCGGATGTCAATAAAGGCTTAGCCGCCGCCGAAAAACTGGTCAACGCTGGTGTTGGTGTAATCCTAAACGAGTATTCCTCGAGTATTGTCAAAGCCCAAGCCCAGTATTTATCACGCCAAAAAGTGCCGAACATTGTTGTCTCGAGTTCAGATGAAAGCATCACCAAGCCCGGTTTTGATTATGTCTACCGCATCAACCCACCGACCGACGAGTACGCCAAAATCCTTTTCCAAATTTTTGAGGATGTTGACATTAAATCGGTGGCAATTCTGGCGGGTTCGGGCGCATTTGAAAAAAGCGTGTTGAACAGTGCCATAGACGAAGGTAAAGCCAGAAATATAGCGATTGTGACCCAACAAACTTATGACCGTGGCTTAACCGATTTTCGCCCAATCTTAAATGGTTTCAAAGCCAAAACCCCAGAAGCCGTGATGCTGGTCGGCTACCAAGAAGACAGCGTTGCCGTGATGCGCCAAGCCAAAGAAATTGGCTTAAATCCAAAGCTCTTTGCCGGTGGCGCAGCCGGATTTGCCTTACCAGAATTTATGACTGGCGCTGGCGATGCCAGCGAATTTGTCGTGACTGCCACCGCTTGGGTACCAGAAATGAAAACCCCCGGCAATCCAAAACTCTACACTGGCTTAATTACTCAACTTGGTGGACTCGAGCCAACCTACCACGCTGCCCAAGCCCACTCGAGTGTGCTGGTTGCTGCCGAAGCGATCAAAAAAGCGGGTAGTGCCACAGACCGCGAAGCAATCAACAAAGCCCTGCAAACTCTCGACATTCAAACCCCATACGGGCGTGTTAAATTCGAGAATTATTCGGGTTACAAAGGACAAAACCGCTTAGGCATGGTTGCCCAGCAAGTCCAACGCAATGCTCGCGGCAAACTCGAGTTTGTACCAGTCTACCCAAAGAGTCTATTTAATGCCAAGATGCTCTTTCCAACCCCAGCATGGGAAAAGCGCTAATAGAAACGTGACCTCTTACGAACTCCCCCCGCCTTCGGCGACCCCCTCGAAAAAGAGGGGGTTACAAAGCCAGAAACCCCCTCTTTTTCGAGGGGGTCAGCGCTCCGCGCTGGGGGGAGTTCGTAACACATTACTTTGTTTCATATCCTTTCAGTCTTACAAATCGCTCGAGCCTAACCCTCGAGCCAAAGGAGTTTTATGAAATTAATTCTTGGAATTCTGGCGCTTGGCGCTCTTGGTTTGGTCTCGAGCCAAGCACAAACCGAAACCATTAAAGTTGGGGCAATCACCAGTTTAACTGGTCGTTTTGCGACCTTTGGCAAGATGCAAAAAGCTGGTTTTCAAGTGGCGTTAAATGAACTGAATGCCAAGGGCGGTCTCTTTGGGCGTAAAGTCGAGATGTTACTTGAAGACGATGCTTCAGACACCAATAAAGCCCTTGCGGCTGCCGAGAAGTTGCAGAATGCAGGTGTGCCTTTAATGATTGGGGCATATGCCAGTGGAATTACCAAACCCTTGAGTTTATATGCGGCTCGAGTCAAAGTGCCGCTTTTGGTGGCAACGGCGGTGGATGAAACAATAACTCGCCCGGGCAATGATTATACTTTTCGGGTCAACAATGCCTCGAGTGCCTATTCGGATGCTTTTTTTGAGTTGTTTGGGCAGTATAAAGCGATTAAAAAATTAGCGCTCTTAAGTTCCAATGATGCCTTTGGCAACAGTATTGCAACTGACGTGGTGCGAATGAGTGGACGTGGTTTTAGTTTAGCCACCGATAAATACGATTCTGGGCTTACCGATTTCCGCCCAATCTTAAACCGTTTTAAGGCACAAAATCCTGATGTGGTGATGTTTGCCAGTTATGAAGCCGATAGCATTGCGATTATGCGTCAAGCCAAAGAAATTGGCTTAAAACCGAACTTTTTCTTTGCTGGTTTTGCGACAGGTTTTGCCCTGCCGAGCTTTCCTAAAAATGCCACCGATGCAGCCGATAACATGCTGGTCAGTGTGGCTTGGAATGATGATGTGCGTTATCCGGGGGCGCAAGAATTATACGCCAACCTAAAAACTGAACTTGGTGAAGAACCAAGTCAACATGCCGCCCAGTCGTATGCCGCAATGCTGACCGCCGCCGATGCAATTAAACGGGCTGGTGGTACAACAGACCGCGAAAAAGTGCGTTCTGCCCTCGAGACGACCCGTATTTCCACGGGTTTTGGTCCTGTGCGGTTTTTGGATTACCGTGGCTATAAGAATCAGAATCCAGTTATTTCGATCATTACCCAAATTCAAAAGGGTAAACCAATCACGGTTTTTCCAGCCCGGATTGCCGAAGGTAAAATTGTTGTTCCTAAATAAATTGACTTGAGAAATACAGGGCGAACACGGGGTTCGTCCCTACCTCACTTTTCACCCCAAAACCGTAGGGACAGACCCCTGTGTCTGTCCTGTAGCTAACGATGAAATGGCATTCTTTCAGAGGGTCTATTTCTCGAGAAAATAATTTGAAGGGAGTTTATGGAAATTTTTACACAAGGCACACAAGCCTTAATAGATGGCTTATTGACTGGTGGGATTTACGCCATGATTGGGGCGGGTCTAAGCCTGATTTTTGGAGTGATGCGCTTAATCAACTTTGGTCATGGTGATTTTGTAATTCTCGGGATGTACTCGGCTTTTTTTGCCAATAAAGTGATTGGTTTTGACCCGTACCTGAGTCTTATTTTGGTCTTACCGTTGGCGTATGGTCTTGGCTTTGCCATGCACCGCCTGATTTTATCTAAACTTCTTGGGGCTTCGGAGCAAACCACAAAACTCGCCACATTGGGTTTGGGTTTGGTGGCAAGCAACCTCATGCTGTTGCAGTTCGGGGCGCAACCACAAACCGTGTATGCCGATTATGCGACCAATGCTTTTGTGATTCCAGTTGGTGGTCTCGAGTTTCGGATTTCTCAGGCGCGTTTAATTGCGGTGGTCATTACGGCGATTTTGATTCTTGGCTTAAATTGGATGCTCTACCGTACTGAATTGGGTCGGGCGATTCGGGCAACGGCTCAAAACCGCCTTGGCGCAGAGTTACAGGGCGTGGATACCAAAAAAATCTATGCCATCGTTTTTGGGCTTGGTATGGGCTTGGCAGTCGCGGCGGGTGTGCTTTTAATTCCGTTGTTATCGGCGACACCAACGCTCGGTACAACCTTTACCAATAAGGCATTTATTGTCACCATTCTGGGTGGGCTTGGCAGCTTACCGGGCGCAATCGGTGGGGGTTTACTGCTGGGCGTGGTCGAAAGCGTCGGCTCGAGTGTCCTGCCACTGATTCCAGCCTTAAATAATCATTTTGGCAGCAATTACCGCGATGCCTACGGCTTAATTATTTTCTTGTTGGTGCTGTTGCTGCGTCCTAATGGTTTATTCGGCAGGACGGTGAAGCGCGTATGATTAAAAACTGGCATCCGATGTACACCTTAGCGCTGGTGATTGGTGTTTTGGCGTTGTACCCAATGTTTTTTGGGCAGTTTATGAACTTTGGGGTGGCAACCCTTTTACTGGCTGGTTTTGCTTTGTCGTGGGATATTCTGGGGGGTTGGACTGGGCAGAACAGCCTTGGTCATGCGGCTTTTGTGGGTGTTGGAGCGTATACCGTCACACTCCTCGCCGAACGCGGGGTTCATCCAGTTGTAGGGGCTTTAATTGGTGCAGCACTCTCGAGCCTACTGGCTTGGGGCTGGGGTGCAGCCACTTTTCGGTTACGTGGTTCGTACTTTACACTATCCACCATTGCAGTTGCCGAAATCATTCGTTTGATAATCCTCAATGAATCGTGGCTGACAGGCGGCGCAGAAGGTAAATTTGTGCCAGATTTGCCAAAAATATTTGGTTTTGACTTGTTTGACCGCAAAGTAGAGTATTACATGGTGCTGCTTTTTGTCTTGCTGGTGCTGCTTTTTACCCACTGGATGCGCTACTCGAGAATGGGCTTTTACTTTAAGGCGGTACGCGAGGATGAAGACGGGGCAATGGCACTTGGGGTCAACCCGAATAAAGCCAAACAACTGGCTTTTGTTTGCTCGGCAGCTTTTACGGGCTTGGGCGGGGCAATGTACGCGATCTTTTTGCAAGCCTTTGAACCCGAAACGTTTTTGTTAATCGCCTTTAGTATTCAAGTTGCATTACTGGCAATTATTGGAGGACGAGGCACAATTTATGGTCCGCTGGTCGGTGCGTTTTTAATTGCTGTGCCATCAGAAATTTTTCGTGACCAACTTAAAGAAGCTAATCTCTTGGTTTACGGTATCCTGATTGTGGTAATCGTGATTTACCTGCCCAAAGGGATTCTGGGGTCACTCGAGTATTGGGCGTACCGAAAAAATCATCCGCTCGAGAAAGGAAAAGTATGAGCCTGCTTGTTGCTGAGCGTATTGGAGTCCAGTTTGGTGGAGTCAAAGCCGTCCATGATGTTAGCCTCAGCCTAGAAGCAGGGCAAATTCTGGGATTAATCGGACCAAACGGGGCGGGGAAAACCACGCTATTTAATGCCCTAACCGGTTTTGTGCCTAAAGCCAGTGGAAAAGTGATGCTGGGAAGCCGTGACATTACCAATACTCCGCCTTTTGAACTGCCCAGACTTGGTGTGGCACGAACTTTTCAGGTCGAACGCCCATTTGAGGATTTAACGGTTCTCGAGAATGTGATGATTAGCAGTTTTTTGAAGCACAGCCAGCCCAAAGCCGCCAAGCACCATGCCACTGATGTCCTCGAGAAAGTTGGGCTGCTCGACCGCGCTAATCAAAAATGTTCGGAGTTAAACCTTGCACGGCGCAGACGGCTTGAAATTGGTAAAGCCCTTGCCCTCGAGCCAAAAGTTTTATTCTTAGACGAAGTGATTGCGGGGCTAAATCCACCAGCCCAGTCCGAAATGATTGGCTTTGTTAAAAAACTTTCCGAAACTGGTATTGGCATTGTTATGGTGGAACATATTATGCGGGTGATTATGACTCTTTCAGACCGTGTTATCTGTATGGCGTTTGGTGAAAAAATTGCTGAGGGAACGCCCACAGAAATCTCGAATAATCCCGTGGTGATCGATGCCTACCTTGGAGGCGGTGAAGATGATGACTGAAACAAATGCACTGCTCGAGGTGCGGGATTTAGACTTGGCTTATGGCGATGTGCAGGTGGTTTTTGGCGTGTCATTGGCTGTGCATGAGCGCGAGCTTGTCGGCTTAGTCGGTGGCAATGGCAGCGGCAAAAGCACCATTTTACGGGCGGTTTCTGGGATGCTTAAAGCCAAAGCTGGAAGCATGACTTACCAAAAAAGTAGTATCAATGGCGTTAGTCCGCATCAATTAACTGACCTTGGGATTGCCCATGTACCAATGGGCAGACAACTCTTTGGGGCAATGACGGTCGAAGAAAACCTTGAGATGGGGGCGTACTTACCGCGTTGCAAACCACGGCGCAAAGAAAATCTCGAGAAAGTCTATGCTTTTTTTCCGCGTTTGCTCGAGAAGCGCAAACTCTTTGCTGGGGCATTATCGGGCGGCGAACAACAAATGATTGCGATAGGACGCGCCCTGATGAGCGAACCGAAATTACTGCTGATGGACGAACCAAGTTTAGGGCTTGCTCCTAAAGTGGTACAAGAAGTGATGCAAGTCATTCATAGTTTGCGGCAGTTACAACTCACGGTGCTGTTGGTTGAACAAAATGTGCGACAAGTCTTAAAAGTTACAGACCGAGCCTATGTTCTCGAGCATGGAAAACTGATTATTACTGGAAACAGCAAAGACTTACTGCAAAATCCAGAAATTAAACGGGCTTACCTTGGGCTTTAAGGCTTCTGGGCAATCTGCCATAAAAACCAGAGCATCACAAACTGCAAAGGCAGCCGCACGTAAGCAATCCAAGCTGGCACTCGGAATTTAGCTGGCTCGAGTGCCATGTAAATGTTGGCTGGGTATACCGCCACCAACAATGCCATTAAGCCATAAGCCGCCCACACTCGAGACTGCGGCAGTAAAAGCCCAATTCCGCCCAGAATCTCAAAAACCCCAGAAATATAGGTCAGTTCAAGCGCCCAAGCTGCCAGTGGTGGTGGTACAATCTGCACAAAGAAATTTGGTGTTACAAAGTGCATGATGCCAGCAAAAATAAATAAGATAGACAGAACAATCATTTGGCACAACCCGCTAGAATCTCGGCGCATAATTCGGGTAGCCCCGAACCCTTTGCTGCGGCTGATACCAACGCACTACCAACTACCACGCCATCGGCGACTCGAGCCACGGCTTGAGCAGTCTCAAAATTCGAGACCCCAAAACCCACCGCCACAGGCTTAGAGGTACTGGCTTTAATCTTTGCCACCATAAGTGGTACTTCTTCGGGAATCCCAACTCGAGCGCCAGTCACACCCGTCACTGATACTGCATAAACAAAACCTGTACTCGAGGCTGTCACCAAATCAATCCGGTTTTGGGTACTGGTTGGCGCAAGTAAAAATGTGAGTTTCAAACCAGCTTTTTCGGCTATTGGAATTAAAGTATCGGCTTCGTCTGGGGGAAGGTCTGGCAGAATCAACCCGTCCACACCTGCTGCAACAGCCCCAGCCACAAATTCAGCTTCGCCTGTTGCCAGAATTGGATTGTAATAGGTCATGATAAAAAGGGCTTTATCAGAATTTTTACGAAGTTCCCTTGCCGCCGCGAACGTCCCCAAAACTGTCATGCCATTCTCGAGGGCGCGTTCACCCGCTTTTTGAATCGTTGGACCGTCGCCGAGTGGGTCAGAGTAGGGTAAACCGATTTCCAGAGCATCAGCGTACTCGAGAATGGTATTGGCAGCTGTATGAAATCCCTCGAGGGTCGGGAAGCCAGCCGGTAGATAGGCAATAAATGCGGCTCGAGATTCGGATTTGGCGTTAAAAAAAGCAGTTTCGATTCGGTTCATAGGTTTTCCTTTGTAGGGACAGACCCCCGTGTCTGTCCTGATTGGCTTTTTGCTATCTACATTGGCTTTTGCGGGTTGGGCTAGGCGTGCCTAGCCCCTACGGTTTAGGCTTTGGCGGCGTTTTCCATATCAGTCATGACGCGCATGGCTTCTTGGACATCTTTGTCACCTCGTCCGGATAGGTTGACAACGATTACTTTGTCTTTGCCAAGTTCTGGCGCGAGGGTTTTGAGGTGCGCGATGGCATGGGCAGTCTCGAGGGCGGGAATGATGCCTTCGCATTCGCTTAATAATTTGAATCCCTCGAGTGCTTCACGGTCAGTGATTGGCACATACTCGGCGACTCCATGCGCCGCATAATAACTGTGTTCTGGTCCAATACCGGGGTAATCGAGTCCTGCACTAACACTGTGGGCGGGTACAATCTGACCATTTTCATCGTACAGAAGATACATTAACGAACCGTGCAGCACACCAATTTTGCCACCCGCCACACTCGCTGCATGAAGCCCAGATTCGACCCCATGTCCAGCCGCTTCTACGCCAATTAAACGTGGGCGGTTTTCACAATAGGCATAAGGCGCAAAAATACCAATCGCGTTGCTGCCGCCGCCAACACAAGCCACAATCGCATCCGGATTTATTCTGCCCTCGAGTTCAAGTAGTTGCGTCTTGGTTTCTTCGCCTATGACACTCTGGAAATCGCGTACCATCGCGGGGTACGGGTGAGGTCCGACGACGCTACCAAGCACATAGAAGGTACTGCGAACATTCGTGACCCAATCACGAATCGCTTCGTTGGTGGCATCTTTGAGAGTGCGTGTGCCACTCGAGACTGGGCGGACTTCTGCGCCCAATAATTTCATTCTAAAGACGTTCAATGCCTGACGGCGTACATCCTCTTCGCCTTGGTAAACAATGCACTCAAGACCAAATAAGGCACAAGCGGTGGCAGTGGCAACCCCGTGCTGACCTGCGCCAGTTTCGGCAATAATCCGTTTTTTGCCCATGCGTTTAGCCAGCATGACTTGACCGATAGTGTTGTTGATTTTATGCGCCCCAGTGTGGTTTAAGTCCTCGCGTTTTAAGTATATTTTTGCTCCACCAAGGCGTTCGGTCAGGTTCTTGGCAAAGTACAGTAAACTTGGGCGACCGACAAATTCACGCAAAATACGCTCAAACTCAGCCATAAAAACAGGGTCGGCTTTGGCTTCTTGGTACGCCGAGTTGAGTTCATCTAAGGCTGGAATCAGGGTTTCTGGCACGTACCGCCCGCCGAACCGACCAAAGCGCCCCCTAGCATCTGGCAATGGAAAATTTTGCATGAGGGCAGTGTACGGGTAGGTTGTGAAAAGCTCGAGTAAGTAGCATAGACAGGGTAGAATCTAGTTATGAAATTTGGAGTGATTGGTGCGGGTCAAATGGGGGCTGGAATTGCCCAAGTTGCGGCTGTGGCGGGTTTTGAGGTGCTGCTGCGTGATGTGGAAAGCCGCTTTCTCGAGCGTGGGATGGCTGGAATTCAGAAATCTCTGGCTAAACTGGTGGAAAAAGCTAAACTCGAGAGCAGCGCAATGGATGCAGCACTGGCACGAATAAAAACCACGACTTCGCTACAAGATTTTGCCGATTGTGATTTGGTGGTCGAAGCGATTCTCGAGGACAAAAACATTAAACTTGAATTGTTTGCTGAACTTGGTCGGATTGTCAAGCCTTCTGGGGTACTGGCAAGCAACACCTCGAGTATTCCAATTACTGCCCTAGCTACAGCTTCAGGTCGCCCAGAGCAATTTATTGGAATGCACTTTATGAACCCTGTGCCTTTAATGACTTTGGTAGAAGTGATTCGTGGGCATTTAACTTCGGACACCACCACAAATCTTATTCTCGAGACCAGTGCCAAAATGGGTAAAACAGCCGTGCAGTGCAATGATTTCCCAGGCTTTATCAGTAACCGTATTCTCATGCCAATGCTGAATGAAGCCATCCAGTGTGTGATGGAGGGTGTTGCCAGCCCCGAAGCGATTGACCAAATCATGAAACTTGGCATGAACCATCCAATGGGTCCGATTACTTTGGCGGATTTTATTGGCTTGGACACTTGTCTTGCGATTATGGAAGTGCTGCATTCTGGCTTAGGAGACGATAAGTACCGTCCTTCGCCGTTATTGCGAAAAATGGTGCAAGCGGGGCTGCTTGGACGTAAATCTGGGCGCGGGTTTTACACATATTAGAAAGAAAAAAAATTCTCCTTACCCTGCTTTCCTCTCCCACACACCGCGCTTAATGGCTTGCTCCTCGAGTTGCCGCATGACTTCGCCACCGTCGCGCCAGTGTAGGGCGTGTAGGTCGGCGACGCTGCGTTTGAGGATTTTGCCAGCCGCTTCAAGTAAGCGGTATTCGAGACTTTCGCCGCGCAAGTTAAAGAGTTTTGTGCCGATACTCAGCAACCGTTCGACTTTGGCGTGACTGAAAAGGTCTTCGTCGGGGACTGCACCGTGGTCATATTCTTCGAGTCCGTCGTCTATGTCAGGAACGGCTGCTCGAGTTGGGGCTGATACAGGTTCTTCTTCTTCATATCGTGGTTTTCGGGCGTTGGTTGGGGCGTTAAGTTGCGAAGCTGGTTTCATCGGAATACTGGCGAGTTTGGGGCGCACTGGTTCTTCTGGTTCTGGTTCGGCACGAGTCGGGATTTCTTCTCGAGGGCGGCTTGGGGCAACTGGGGCTTCGCTGGGGCGAGCTTGGGGTTTGTCTACCACTCGGGTCTCGAGTAAACCGTTCGATTCATCAAATTCTGGGGCAAATTGTGTGCCGTAGCCAAGCATTCCAAGGGCGCGTCCGATACTGCCAGTTTCGGCTTTCTCGAGGTAATCTGGGAAATGGGTTTTGTCTTCGCGTTTGGTGGCAGAAGCGGTTTTGATTGCGTTGCCAGTATCGTCTAAAACCGTGACTGTAGCTTGAACAATCGCATACGTGTCCTCGAGTTTGAGGATTTGGCTTTGAATCGTGTAACGTGGGGCTTCTTCGTTTAGCCAGATTAAACGAGCAGCCACAGGCAAATAATCCTTGCCTTTAAGGTTCATTAAGTGTTGACGTGGGTCAAAGGACATAAACGTATTATATTCTGTTTGAAGCAGAATTTCTACTGCCTTGGCTCGAGTGGTTTGCTCAGGGCATCGACAGGTACAACCAAGCCCTCGACGTACTCGAGCAGTCCACGGGCAATCCCATAAGAAATACGGTCAAGATAATTGGAATTCTTAAATTGGGCAGCTTCGATTGGGTGAGTCACAAAGCCCATTTCCACTAGAATAGCAGGGCATTCGGCGTTTCTAATCACATAATAATCGCCGACCTGCACCCCTCGATTAAAAGCGCTGGTTGCGCCAAGCATTTGCGCTAAAACCCCTGCGGCGAGTCCTCGAGAAGCTTCGGTACGATTGGTGGGTAGCAATAACAACGGTGTTGAAGTATCTGGCACAGAATTACTGACTGGATCAAAGGCTTGCCAAGTGCCAAAGCCGTTGCTGTTGGGTGTAATTGGGGTTTCGGGGGTGCTGGGTACAAGAGCAATGTTGGTTTGGGCAGCAATCGGTTCTGGCTCAGGGGCTTGGGGCAGCACAGCAATACTTTCGGCTTGAGGCTCAGCCGCCGCCGAGACCAACCACGGTTTTTGGCGTTGGGAATCAAAATAATAGACTTCCATGCCAAAAGTGGTGTTCCATAAACTGCGTTCACGGGCATTGGCATGAATCGAGACAAAGGCAGTTTTGCCCTTAGACATTTCAGTCCTGGCATTCAAATCGCTTCTTTTGTTGCTCGAGAAAACCCGATTATCGGTGCGGGTCATTTCAATGCTAATTCCGCTCCCCTCGAGCCATTTTTTAACCCGAAATGCCATCTCTAAATTGAGAGTTGATTCAAGTAAACCGTTGCCTAACGCCCCAGAGTCTGTACCGCCATGCCCGGGGTCTAAGACAATCCTAAAATTCTGCCCCTTAGCTTTTTGTAATTTTAAGGCAGCCATAGCCGGTAGTGGCGAAATATCTGAATATGCCCCACTGAAATCCAGGACTAAACGAAAACCCGTTTTACCAGCGCTTGGCTCTAAACGCTGCACCCGAAAACCGCGCCGACTCGAGACTCCTTGTGGGGTGACAATCATCGCAATCACATCACCGCCAGCATTAGCAAGACTGTAGGCACGAACCTCGGGTTTATCGACACTGACTGTCGCAGCAGAAACATTATTGCCAGATAGCGTGACTTTTAGAATTGTTCCAAGCGCTTCGACCCGAAAAAGCCCATCTGTTGGGACATCAAAAACCAACCGAGTATACCCTGCATAACTTGCGACTCGAGGTTTCTCGAGGGTTGCCGCCAAAGAATTGTTGAACGCCACGCCAATCAAAACCAAACAAAAAAAGCGCCACATGCTATAGAGTAACGCTTATTTTTTTGTTTGGATGAGACCGATTTCACAGTCTCACATGAAAAAAGTCTTAACCGCGCAAGAACCCACCGAGTTCGCCATCTTCAAGCGGTGGTAAATCCTCTAAAGAAGGCAGCCCAAACTCGAGCAAGAATTTCTCGGTGGTGGCGTACAGCATTGGTCTGCCAATCACTTCTTTGCGTCCAATGACTTTAACCAACTCGCGTTCTTGCAGCGTTTCTAAGGTGCTGGCTGCCCCTGCGCCACGCATCAGTTCTATTTCGCCACGGGTAATCGGTTGCTTGTATGCCACGATTGCCAAGGTCTCGAGGGCTGCACTTGAAAGGGTTGGTAATGGCGGCGGCGAAAGTAACGGCTCGAGGGCTGGCACGACATCCCGAGCCACAATTAAACGGTAGCCACCCGCCACAGCTTCGATGTCAAAACCCAATGCTGATTCCCGAAAGCGTTTTTTCAGCATTTCGATTAACCGATGTGCCGATTCGGTTGGTAAACCCAGCAAATGCCCAATCTCTTTTGGTTTGACGGGTCTGCCTGCCGCTAAAAGTGCAGCCGATAAGACCTCAAGCAAACGGGTTTCGATGGGCATAGGCGTGTCTGATAAATCTTGTTCTGCGTTGATTCCCTCGAGTTCTGCGTTCGTTCCCTCGAGTACGGTGGTCTCTTCAGCCTCGAGAATTGGGTCTTCGGTCATGCGCTGCATTCTGACATGATTTTAAGGCAGGCTCAGTTAAACCAAAAATTTACCGCAACAGATTGACATTTAACCAGTAAAGGCTACGTCTTTGCTGGTTATTGTTATTTTTATTTCCAGTAATACTTATGGAGTTATGATGAACACTCGGAAATTGTGGCGAATGTTAAAAATCTTAGATTGAATTTATTCCATCAATGCTATTTTTGTGAAGCACGATAGGTCTAACCTAAAAATACCGTGATACAAATTTGACATACCATCGGTTTAATGGGTGATAGGAGGTCGGAATTACAGCCCAGAAAAAAGTATCAAAGCTAGATGAAACTCGGTTATACGTTACAAACGTTACAAACGTTACATAAAGCCCTAAAAGGATATTTATGAAAAGAAACCTGCTCATCTCGCTCTTGATTGCTTCAACTCTTTTTGCCTGTGGTCAACCCAACCCAGTTAAGCCCGAATCCAGCAATTCAAGACCACTTGGCACAGTTGCCCTTCAAATGTACGTTGGTAAACAAGAAGGCGAAAATCTACCCGTACCACTCGAGAATCAAACCAGCCAAAAACTCAGCACCCAATCCACTTTCCCAACCACCACCGATGTTAGTTTCTCACAAGCCAGTTACACCATGCGCCTTTACTCGAGTCCAGAACGCTGGTTTTTTACCGCTAATTACAAAGTCACCAACAACAGCAGTAACCCACTTGCTAACCTTTCTTTAGTTGCCAGAAACCGCAACCAAACCGAAATAGGTGGAACTGCCCTCACCAGTATTATTGGTTGGAATAACCAAACCATCACCGATGTACAAACCGCTCGTAACTTTGAACCATCCAATTACTTGTCGTACAGCACAGGACTGGTTAATGCTAATACAGCCGATTTTCAAGCCTTTAGCGAAACCGAAGCCACCCAAATAAAAGCTGATGCCATTACAAGTGGTATTGGACTTTCTGTCAATGACACAATTCTAAACTACGGTTTTGCAGCCCGAAAATCCAGCACCTCTAAAGTCATCCCAGCCGTGAGTTGCAAAACCAGTCCAACCGACCAGTGTAATGTTGGTACGGTATCCGTGACCTTCAAAGCACCCGCTTTTTTAGTAGCTGGAACATTCCCAAACCTACCACTCAAACTCACCTTTAATTTTTTACTGACCAGCGAAAGTAACAACCGTGTCACTCGAGCCGAAGAAAACACTGCCAGTGCAATAACTCGAGGGCAAGCCCTAGGTGCAAGCGAAGTCGCCTTGGTAGGAACAGACACCGATGTTGCCACGCCATTAAACACAATTCGCATACCCAGAGTTCGCTGGTACGTTGAAGATGCTGCCCTTGCCTCGTTTGACCTCGAGACACCCATAGGAACGGCTGGTTCAAACATGACCTTTGATGCTAGTGCCTCTGGCGGAACAGGTTTAACGTACCAATGGAATTTTGGGGACGGCACAACCAGTACCAGCCCATTTGTGAGTCATAATTACACCAATCCGGGTTTGTACAACGCCAATCTAACCGTAACCGACAGTACAGGACGAACTCAACAAAAAACTGTTCAAGTAGCCATCCTCCCAGAAATTCAGAATATCTCGCCAAACCTGAACCTAAATGGTTCTGATACAGCCAATTTTGACGCGGGCGACCCACTGCCCGGTTTTGCCTACCAATGGGATTTTGGCGATAACACTACAGGCACAGGCTCGAGAGTCAGCCACAATTACCCAACCCTAGGGACTTACGTGGTGAAACTCAAAATCATTGATAATCGTCCTCTGATTCGTGGAAAGCTCAACCGCACCAGTGGCGGCGGTAGTGTTGCCTACCAAAACGAAACTTGGCTTACCCGTTGGCAACCCAAGCCAAAAGCCAAATTTGTACTCTCGAGCAGCTTTGGCTCAGGCGCAAGTTTTGGGATTGCTCCGTTTAATGTGAGTTTCGATGCAGTAACCTCCACAGGCAGCAGCGCTTTAACTTACACTTGGAATTTTGGCGATAACACCACAGCCACTGGCGCACAAACCACCCATACCTTTAATGCCGGCGAACACATTGTTAAACTCACCGTGACCGATAATAAAGGTCAAACCGACACGTACCGTGCTTATGTGGTAGCCAAAGCCCAAGACATTACCGCACAACCACAAAATGCCTTCTTTCGCCCAGCTTTTAACTACCCCAGTTTGACTCGAGCCAAAACCGTTGACCCGCTCGATAATCTACCTGCCTCTCGTTCGGTGATTCGCCCATATGCAGCCCGTCCACAAGCGGGTACAAACTACATTGATTACTTTCCATATGTGATGCACAAAAGCGCTGCTTTCCCGGGAGTTTCTACCCGTTGGAATGCTTGGAGCAATGGAAGTAATTTTAGGAATGTATTTTGCAGTTCTGTACTGACTTATTACAACCAAGTTCAAACCCCTCACCTGAAATTCGAGAACTCCAATAACCCAGATTTATGCGAATTTGTGCGAATTCGTAGCACCGATGTACCTGTGCTACAAGCCCAAGGCAATAGTCAATTCCATGTGACCTCGAGTCTATTTGACCAAACCTACCGTTTTGATGTAATTGGTGGGCTTCGGATACCCAAAATCTATATGGCTGTACTACCAGACAAAATGATACCAGGTGACAAAGCCACCCCGTACACCACTGAAAACAAAGGCAACTTTAACGGCACAACCGAATTGATGCTAACCGTGCGCTTACGCCAAAGTGATGTAAATAACGGCAACATTAAATTCAAAGTGCCTGTATACGCTGTGGATGACACTGGCGCACTGATGACCACCGCTAACGGGTACTTCAAAGCCGCCTTCAAAACCACCAACCCGTCACTGTTATCTGACTGCGGCGATTGTGTCATGGAAAACGGCAAAGCATTTATTGAAGTCACCCTGCCAAGCAATGCCTACCCCTTAAACGGCGATAAGCTAGATTTAACCCAAATTAGCATGTACGGCAATCCCAACTGCGGTACAGACAACAGCGACTGGATTAACAAAATGCCAGACAATGCACTGCTCAATAATTGCAGCACTGTCACTGCAACCTACACCCCACCAGTAGGTATTGCCGATATTCCAGATTTTAAGTACCCAATTCCAGCCGTGACTGCCAATTTCTGGGGACATATCCTAACCAATGACTCCGCCACAGCTGTTCTAAAATGGAACAGTTACTTAAAAGATGGTTTCTGGGAAGACGCAAAGAACTTTACAACCAGTTTCATACCCTTTATTGGCAGTGGTAAGGACTTCCTCGAGACGGTGAAAGCCTGTCAAACCCAAGAATGCCAAACCCTAGGTGTAGGAATGATTGTACTGGCTGGCGTTGGCGTAATTGCTGATATTTCACCAGTTACAGGCGAGCTATACGCCAAGTTTGCCAAGGTCTTCAAGCCAAGCAAGCAAGGTACAAAAGGTGTTTCTAACGGCATTGAAAAGATTATTCAAGAAGGTGTAGACGCTGGGAAAACAGTTGATGGGCTAAAGACAGATTTAGACACAGCCTTTGGGAAAGTTGTTAAGGGCATCAATGATTGCGGAACAGAATGTAACGATAGAGTTGAAGCCTCCGTGAAAGTTTATGCAGATGAATTACAATTACAACCCAAAGCCGCACTGGGCAAAATTAATGATGATATTCAAGACCCAAGATACGATGCTTTGAATATAGAAGCACAAGTCCGAATTGCAGATATTGAAGCCTCCGTGTACTGTGTTGCAAAGAGATTGGCGGCAGCCGCATCGCCAGGAAAAATAACCCTTCAAACCCGAGCAGTACCAAAAAATCTTTGTCCAACAACAGTAACCAAAGTTGGAGATTTAATAACCCAAGTTACAGCTGTACTAGATAGTACATACATCAATGGTGGGACAAATCCAACGAGAACCGCAAGACGTGAGACAGTGGCAAATGGTGCAATTGACGTAGTAACTGGTGATAGCCTAGATCAGGCGGGACATATTCTAGCGTATGTATTAGGTGGGGCTGGAGGATCGCGTTCAAATAACATTGTGCCTATCCGAAGTACACTCAATACGGGCGCATTATCTGCTTTAGAGAGAAATATGGCAGCTTCTGTGCGTGCTGGAGATACTGTTTCACTAACTGTTAAACTGAAGTACACAGATCCTACATATCCGAAACGACCAAGTGAACTTGAGTACATCATCACAACAAATGGGATTGCTGTTTCAAGGGTTTTTGCTAACCCTAATATCTAAAATACACTGCCCAAGGGGAGAATTCTCTCCTTGGGCTACACAAATAGGAAAGGATATTTATGCCAGTTTATGAATTAGTTAGATTACCTGTAGATTCACAAGACCAGAAGAGTTTGACACACATAGGTGGCTATCCCAATCTACCCGAACATCTACAGTTGCCAAAATGCAAACTATGTGGCGCACCAATGACTTTCTTTTTTCAAGTTCAATTTCCAGAAAAACATGAGTGGAAAGGGAAAGTTATGGCTATTTTTGCCTGCACATCATGTGCCGATGATAATTTTTCTCTAATGCCCCCAAATGGACGACATTTGGGATTACCAGACTATTTTCTTAATGATTACGAGAAAAGATTTTGCATCCTCGTTTTTGAACAAGGGGAAATAAGTCAAATGCGAATAGATTATATACGTGTATTAAAGCATGAAAAGTTAGATTTACAAGCACTGAGAAACTCAAGTACCAATACAACACGTATCGGTGGTCGTCCAAATTGGCGCATATTAGATGATTCCCCTAAGGAATATATGGGAAGTCGATTTACTTTTCTAATGCAGATGTTTAGCGATAATTGGGAATGGGAATTTAACAAGCTACCAGAAGCTCCACAACAAGCTATGGGCTTCGGCTTCGGTAAGCCCTATCGAACAGATGGTAAATATGAATTATTCTATGGATTACCACTTTACTTCTTTGGTACACTTGACCTCGAGCAACCAAAAGTCTATGTCTTAAATCAAAAGTAAGAAAATCTCTGTTATATTGTCTCAAAGGGTATTATGAAAAAACTTTTTCTGTGTTCTTGTGTTCCGATATTGCTATTTTCTTGTAGCTCTGGCAGTAAATTTTCTAAACTCGAGATAATTCAAAAAATTACCTTACCTGAAAGAATAAACGACATTAAGCTCAGTCCTGATGGTACGAAGTTATTGATTGTTGATTTTCCAAATTTGAACAGATTTATTTATGACATCAATACTTTTTCATTAAGCCTAAAGGTCTTTTCTTCTGATTTGCTAAGCGATAACAATACTAATATTTGGTCAAAGGATAGCAAGTCAATTTTGGTCAATGCAAAAAGTGGTGGAGTTATACTGGAAAATATAGACGACAATGCCACGCAAAGTAGTCCCTCAGATAAAATACTGACTTATTTTGAAACTAATTTTGATAATTCAACTATCATTGGTAGCTACAATACTTATTCACTAGGCGGATTCTCGAGTGATTTAAGAACTTCTTATTGGGAGGCTAAAACAGCTTCTTTTATCACATACTTTAAGAGTAGTTCTTCGGTCAATACTTATTCGACTCAAATTAGAAATCAGGCATCGTATTTAACAAATTTTCAAGATGGTAAAATCCTTGTGTTAATCGAAGGTGGTCAGGCAAATAATTTTTCACCCGACGGTAAAACTTGGTACGTTTGTAAGGATGAAGAATTACTAACGTTTGATGCCTTAACTGGAGTCAAAAAAACAGCCCTTAAAATTCCTAGGGGTTGTGGTTACTTGGAATTTAATCAATCAAATACTTTGTTCGCTAAATCAACTGGGGTGTCTTTAGAACTCATTAACTTAGCAACTGGTGAACGAGTCTGGTCTGCGGATAAATCAGTATTTAAGTTTGGCGAAGGCTATATCATACAAATGGCATTTACACCTGATGGGAAGTATTTAATTACGAGTTTCTCGAGTAAAAAGGAAATCTATTTCTGGGGTGTAAAAGCCCAAAGTGCAATCTTTAAGTAAGTTGTACTAAAAAGCATAGTTTTAACTGTGACCTTACCTATCACGTTTCAGAAATCGTTAATTGTAATCTATTATGCCTTATAAGATTGCTGGCAGTGGGAAGTACACAAAACCATGTCAAGTATGGCAAAATAGTGTCATGAATCTGGCAGCCTTCATGGGCGAGTTTAGAGCCGAAGCCTATGACCACTTGGAAAAGTTGGATCAGGTCTTGTTGCAACTAGAGCATGATCTAAGCAATAACTCGCTTATTCGCGGTCTGTTTTTAAGTATGCACACGATTAAGGGCGGCGCAAGTATAAGGCATTAAAGCACCTGACCCATGCCTTCAAATTCTGAATTGATGTTCTCGAGTTCAGTCTCCTCTGATAGCTCGAGTTCTGCGTTCGTTCCCTCGAGTACAGGAGTCTCTTCAGCCTCGAGAATTGTTTCTTTGGTCATGCGCTGCATTCTGAGATGGATTATACTTAATCATGAAAAAATGGTTGTTTGCTCTTGCTTTGTCTTTGACTGGTCTTTCAAGTGCTGCCCCACGGGAAAGTCTGGTATTACTGGATTTAGCTGCCCCAGAGTTTTTACTAACCTCAAATGAAGGGAAAACCGTTAAGCTCGAGAATTTTAAGGGTAAACCAGTTGTGCTAAATTTCTGGGCTTCTTGGTGTGGACCTTGCCGAGGCGAATTTCCGGGCTTACACACAGTTTGGCTTCGCAATAAAGCCCAAGTCGAGTTCTTGGCTGTGGCAATTTCTGAACCTCGAGAAACCAGTCTTAAATTCATGCGCGACAGCAAATACACCTTTACTGTCCTGACCGACCCAGACAGCCAAGGGAGTACCGAACCCACCAGAGACGTGGCGAATCGTTATGGTATACAAGCCATTCCAACCACCTATTTTATAGACGCGAACGGCATTGTGCGCCGTACTGTGCTGGGCAGCATGAATACTTTGGACTTTAGAGATTACCTGCGTGAAATCGGTGTTCATGATTTGGGGCGTTGAACTTTTTTTACCAGACTTGCGTAACTAAATTAAATATCTCGAGAAAACCCAAACTCGAGAACAATTTTGGAGGATTTATGAAGAAAATGATGCTTGGCTTGGTGGCTCTTTTAGGTGTTTCGGTGGCGCTGGCACAAAGCGACACAATGATGAAGAGCGAAAATTATGTGGCTTATAGCAAAGAGGCTTTCGATAAAGCCAGTAGCCAAAAACGAGTCTTGTTTTTTGCTGCCAGTTGGTGTCCAAGCTGCCGTGCTGCCGATAAGAACTTTAACGAGAACTTGAAGAAAATCCCAGAGAATGTGATGATTTTTAAGACCGATTACGACACCGAAACTGCCCTGAAGACCAAGTACAAAATCACTTATCAACACAGTTTTGTTTTTGTGGATGCTAAAGGTGTTGAACTTAAAAAATGGTCTGGTGGCGGCATAGACGAGCTACTTGTCAATACCAAAACCAAGTAATTTGTAAAAACGAAGGTTGAGCCTCCTCGAGCTAACCTTCGTTTTTTTTGGAGTTTTATGCTAACCACAACTTTTTTTGCATTTCTATCTGGTATTTTAACGGTTGCTTCGCCGTGTGTGCTGCCGGTACTGCCGTTTTTGCTGTCTGGTTCAATCGGTGGGAAATCACGCCCTTACGGCATTATTGCTGGATTTATTGCGTCGTTCACGGTCTTTACCTTGTTTTTGTCGGGTATCGTTCAAGCTCTTGGGGTCTCACCCGATGCCTTACGTTTGGTCAGTGTCGGTTTACTCTTGATGTTTGGGCTGGTCTTGTGCGTACCGCAATTACACACCATTTACGAGCGCTTCTCGAGTCAGGCAATGGGCAATCTGAGCAGTCTTGGGCAAGGAAAAAACGATGGTTTTGCGGGTGGGATGGTGGTTGGTGCAACCCTAGGACTGCTCTGGACTCCGTGTGTTGGTCCAATCATGGCAAGTGTCATTACGCTGGCACTATCAAATGCGGTTACTGCCCAAGCCTTTATTGTCACGCTTGGTTTTTCGATAGGCACTGCCATTCCAATGCTTGCCGTCATGCTTGGTGGACGAAAATTACTGACTCGAGCAGGATGGTTGATGAACAATTTAAGTAAAGTTCAACGGGTTTTTGGTGTGGTGCTGGTGGTTTTTGCTATTGGCACTGGTTTTAACTTAGACAGGGCATTTCAGACTTGGGTGCTGGATACCTTTCCAGCTTATTCTGATTTTTTGGTCAGCTTAGAAGGTGCTGCCCCAGAAAAAGGTGTCCTCGAGCAGAAGTAAATCAGATGGTCTCGAGCAGAGGTAAATTTGGTCTCGAGCCATGTAAATCAGATTTTCTCAAGCAGCGTTTCCACGGCAGCAAGGTCTTGCACCCCAAGCCCAATCAGTTTTGCAATGGTGACCTGCGAATCTGAACTGCGTCCTAGTTCTGGTTGCTCGAGAATTTCGCCCAGTTCAAGCATTTTAAGGCTTAGACCTTGAAAATCGCCGTATTGTTGGTTGGCTGTTCTTGAGTCCACCACAATTAAATCGGCTCGTTCGATCAAACTTGGCTCGAGTTCGCGTTTTTGTTCGTCATCTGCGCCAATGGCTGTGATGTGTGTGCCTGCTTGCACCCAAGCGTGCTTAATCAGTGGCTCGAAACTGCTGGTGGCAGTGATTAGAATCTCGCTTTGTTGTACAAGCTCCTCGAGTTTGCTGCATACTCGAATCTTTTTATGCTCGAGTTGCAGTTTAAGTTTTGTTTTTAGGGCAATCGCTTTTTCTGGGTTTCGTCCCCAAATGAGGAGTTCGTCAAACTCGAGCATTGCTGCGTGGGCAAGAGGTTGGTAGTACCCTTGGATACCAGTGCCGACAATGCCAAGGGTTCGCACATTTTTTCGCGCCAAAGCCCGGGTTGCCACTGCGCCAGCCATTGCAGTACGCCAATCGGTCAGTAAGCCACCATCTTGTATCAGTGCCACAGGTGCGCCAGTATTGGCATCAAATGCCATCACCAGACCATCCCAAATGGCTAAGCCCTGTGTGGCATTGGCAGTAAATCCTGTCGAGACTTTAACCGCAAAGATTTTGCTGCCTTGTATAAATCCACTTTTGATGTGGACTTCGCCACCCTTGGGGCGCAAAAAACCAAGTGAGCCGCTTGTATCACCTTTGGAATAGGCTCTGAAGGCATTTTCTAGCGGAGTGGCTAAATCTGCAAGCTGCATCACGGCTTGAATCTCTTTAGCTGAGACAATCCTCATTTCAAACCATCTAAGTAGGTCTCGAGAATGGTTAATGCCTCGGGCATATTGGCTCGACCATAGCCAATCCGCAGATGCTGAGGTTGGTCGTAAACACTGCCGGGCAATAAAAGCACACTGGTTTTGGTCACGATTTCTTCGCAGAACTGATCCACATTGATTCCTTGGTGTACTTTTGGAAATCCAATTGGACTGGCATCTGGTTTGACCCACTCAAAAAAGGCTGCTTGACGTTGCAAAAAGGCTTCCAGAAGCGGCAAATTGGTCTGCACAATGGCTCGGTTACGCTCGAGCAAAATGTGGCGGTAGCGCAGGGCTAAGTTGCTCAGGAATTCTGATGGCGCACTGGAGCAGATTGTGGTGTACCACTTAAAATGCAGGAATTTCTCGAGTAGCGAAGGGTTTCTGGTCACGAGCCACCCTAGCCGCAGTCCGGGCAGTCCGTAAGATTTTGACATTGAGCCTAGCGATACAGCATTTTCGTATAAATCACAAGCCGCAGGTAAAATAGTTGCAGGGTCGTGTTCGAGTTCGCGGTAAACCTCGTCACACAAAACAATTATCTTATGTTCTTTTGCTAAATCCATGACTGCCTGCATGACTTTGCGGTTCATGTTGATCCCCGTTGGATTCGATGGTGAATTTAAGTACATCACTTTGGTATTTGGACGAATCAGTGCTTTTAGTGCGTCTAAATCATGCGCCCAGCCATCTTCAAAATGGCGTTGCCAAAGACTCACTGCTGCGCCCGTACCTCGAGCCAGTTCTAAACCAGATTCATAACAAGGGCTTTCGATAATCGCATGGTCACCTGCGCCAAGTAAGGTGTTATAAAAAACAAAAATACCTTCTTCGGCACTGGACATTACCAGCACATCGTCACTTGAGATTTGGCTGTAAATGGTCGAAATGGTTTGGCGTAAATCAGGTGCGCCAGCCGATTCGGTGTAGCCTAAGTGCATGGTCTCAAAATGTTCTTTTGCTCCTGTTTCAAATGCCAGTAGCTCGGCAATAGTGCGCGACTCGGCATCGGAACTCGAGAGCATGTATTTTGCACTAAATTCGTGCTTGGCGTAGTATTTTTCGATTCTAAAAGTTTTTAAGTTCATGATTCTCTCCTTGAGGCATTTAACCAATTGTAAACAGTTGCCCTCGAGACTTCCAAGATTCTGGCGACGTGCTGGGCAGCGTTACGAGTGGCAAAAAGGTGTTGCTGGTCAAGGCTACGAACGGCTTGGATTTTTTGTTCTCGAGTCATGGAATTTAAGGTGGTGTTTTGTTGTTGCAAGTAACTGCTTAGGGCTAAATGGATTTGTTCCCGCCAATCAAGTTCGATTAAGGCTGCGGGAATGGCGGCGGTGGTGCGAGTAAAGGTCTCGAGGAAGGTTTGTATGGCTTCAAACTTGGTAATATCAAAGTTCATGCAAAGCAGCCCAATGCGTTGACCGTTGGAATTTTTGATTACACTACTGATGCTTTTTAGGCGTTTGCCGTCCCAGTTGGTACGTTCATACGGTCCGTAGACTTCTTGGTTGTTCTCGAGTTGAATTTCATGATCTATCAGACTGGAATCACCAATTTTGCGTTTAGAATAATTATTCCAAATACCAACTATGGTATCTGTGGCTAGGTCATGAATCACGATTTCTGCATGAGGATGTAACCAAGCAGCAATAGCTTCACAGAGTGGATAAAGGTGGTTGTAATCGGCTTTAGGCATGGTTGGATTATTTTACGTGATTTTTAAGTAGTACGGCGGTTCGATTCGCAGCATTCGAGCTGCAATCCAGAGTTGTCCTTTGTGATGTATTTCGTGTTCGCGAACGAATTCAAGCCATTGGTAGACAGTGCGGGTTTGGGTTTCGACCTCGAGTTGACTATCAAGTAAGGCGGTTGACAACGCTGCGTATAGGGTCGAGATTTGTGTGGCATTGCTGCTCAACTGTTGCCTTGCACTCGAGATTAAGCTGTGGTCAGGTTCGGCTTGGGGTTGTTGTGTCAGGGCTTCAAGCACACTATTATCAAAGCCGATCAGTTGATTAAGTTGTTGGACGATGCTCAATCCGCCGTTGTACATCGTAAAATCGCTGTGGGTATCTGGGATTTTCTCGAGTAATTCAAGTAGTGGTTGGCGGTGATTGAGGAAAGAAGTGGCGTATTCTTGGGCTGAGTATGACATTGGGTTTTCTCCTTAAATTTAACTTTAAGTCTAAATTAGACTTTTTGTCAAGTTTGTTCAATGACCATGAGTCTCATTGGTAGTCACTTAATAGAGAATTATCCAATTTCCAGCCGAGTTTGCTCGAGTTGACCTAAACGCAGTGGTAAATCCATTTGCTGGGCTATTTTAATAGCTTGACTTAGGTTTTTACGAGCGGCTTTAGAATTATTTCTAGCAACTTCCAATTCAGTTTCGGCTGCCAGAACTTCGATTTGCCAGCGTAGGTTGTCGGTCTCGAGTAAACGTAATTCGGATATGCGTTTTTCGGCAAGCTCAAGAAGACTCCCTAGGCATAAGCTGCGAATCTCGAGCCAGTGCGGTGTCCAACGTGTCCAACCGTACAACACATGATGGTTGCGTTGCTGCTGGGCTTCTAAAGCGGCTTCTAGGGCTTTGTCTTGGTTGCCACACTGCATAAAAATAGCACTTTCAAAACTGGCAATACAGGCTTTGATTTGAAAAGCCTCAAAGGGCATGACCAGACCAACAATCTGTTTGGCTTGTTCGGTGGCGGCTAAGGCATTTAGGCTATCGTTTTGCAGCCAATAAATCTGCGCTCGAGTCAGCCAACTTCTGGCATGAGCGGCTGGACGAGTGGCTGCGTTTTCGTGGAACACAGTTGGGGCATTAAATTCCAAGGCTTTCTCGAGTTCGCCAAGTTCGGCATGGGCTTGGGTCAGGGCTTGGGCGGCAAAGCGTTGCCCAGACCCCCACCCAATGCTGGATAGGGTGCTAAAGGCATTCTCGGCTTCGGGGATGGCGCGGCGTGGTTGCCCAAGGTAAACACTGGCTATTGCACTGACTGCCCAGCCATGTGCCAGCGATGCTTTACCGCCCACTTGCTCGGAAATCGGTCTGACTTCTTCGGCAGTGATTCGTAATTCTGCCCATGCGCCTAAGTTCTGCTCGGCAAACAATGCACCCATCAGGGCTTCTTGTTGTAATTCGGGTTGCTTGGCTTCTAAGGCTTTTTGGGCGGCGGCTCGAGCCGATTCTTCTGCCATTGCCCAGTTGCCTTTTGCACCCTCGAGATGATGCCGTGTTAAAAGCGTATCGAGTTCTAATTGAGGGTTTTTTGCGGTGAGTTGACTGGCTTTTTGGTACATTTGTTCAGCCGCTTCTAAGTCTGTGCCAGCCCGTAACCATGCCCGTGCGCTTAAGTTGTGCAATGCGCCTTCTAACCATCGCCATGCCCAGCGTTGAGCATGTTTAATGCCTTGTTGCAGTGCGTCTTGCAGTTCTCTAAACCGAGATTGCTGGGTTAAAAGCGTGGCGTAAGCATCAAAAAAGGTAATCAGTGGCGGCTGTTCTAAACTTTGGGCTTCGGAATCGGATAACTCGAGCAGTGCCAGCAGTGCATGTTGATGATGCTCCAAGGCTTCGGTGTAGGCATAGACTTCGACAGCTCGAGCGCCAGCCACGCTGCTATGACGCAAGACCGCCATAGGTTTCGCGGCTTTTATGGCGTGAAACGCCAGAATCGCTGGGCTGACTTGTTTTTGTTCTAAAAGCACTAAAGCTCGCCCGTGCAGCCAACGTCGTGTGGTTAAGGGCATGTTCTCACGCAGGGTTTCAAGCACCAGATCGTGGGCAAAACGCATATCTGTCATCAGGTTTTTTTGTTGTAATTCGTCTATTGGTTCTAATAACTCGAGTTCACGCACTTCTAAAATCTGAGCCGTCAGTTCTAAACCAAATTCGCGTTCGGTAATCGCCGCCACCCGCGCCACATCACGGGCGGGTTTGGAAAGGCGTTCTAAACGGGCTTCAATCAGTTGGGTCAATTGCTTATTTTCCTGTATTCCAGCGCGGACACTTTCTAAGGCATAGAGCGGATTGCCCCCGGTACGTTTGTGTAGCCACTCGGCTTGTTTGGTGTCTAAGTGTAATGCCCGCAGTAAATTTTCTAAGTCGCTTTGTTTTAAGCGTGGCAATTCGATTTGTACCAAACGCTGAGCGCCAATCAAAGCCGCAATGTGTTTTTCAGTCTCTACATTTAATTCGGCACTGCGGGCAGTGGCAACAATCGGGACTTGGCTTTGTTCTAGCAAGAAAAAAATATACTCGAGGCTCGAGGGGTCAAGAAATTGCCAATCATCTAAAATCAGCAATGCCACGCGACTTGTAATCAAAGAAAAGCACTCGAGTAACGCCGAGAATAAGCGTTGTTTATTCTGGGTGGTGTTTTCTTGTCCTTCGATTTCGGGCAGTAAGCCATGAAGTTCGTTTTTGACCCAAGTTGGCAACTCGAGTTGTTCTATTTGGTGGGTTCGCAAAAACCGTGTCACGGCGGCAAAAGGCACACTTGAATCGCCGGGGCGACCTTCAAGCCAGACCGAAAGCCCACAAGCCCGAGCAAATTCACGCAGCAAACGGGTTTTGCCTACGCCGGGTTCGCCGCGCAGCAAGACCCTTTGCCCTTTGCGCCATGCGGTTTCGAGGGCTTGCCATTCGTCTACCCTTGCCACAAAAGGTTCTGGTACAGCCGCTACAAGATCGCCTTGTTTTTGGATTTGGTTTGCCAGTCTAGCAATTTCGGGATTTGGGCTTAGACCAAGTTCAGTCTTTAATTTGTTTTCTAAAACCCGAAAGACTTCTAAAGCCGAGGCTCGGTTACCTTGCTCTAATAATAACTGCATCAGGTCTTGATGGGCGGTTTCGTTCAAGGCATTTAAGTTGATACGGCGACGGGCTGTTTCTAAGGCAGCCGAAATAGAACCGCTTTTGCTTTGCTGATTAAATAGACGCAGCAGCAACCAATCAAACTCGCTGCGGGTTTGGTCTCTTTTCTGCTCGAGCCAAGCCTCAAATTCTGGGGCATTGGGCAACTGCAAATTGGTTAATAAATCATTGTGGTACAACTTAATAACCTTCTCGAGTTGCGAATCTTTGGCATTTTGGAGTTCCCAGACATCCAGCCAAAGATTTTGGTTAGACAACTGCACTTTGCTGCGGGTCGTCTCGAGTAAGTCGCTTGCTGTCCCCAGCACATCACGCAAATGCGCCAAGGCAGTCCGTAAACTTTGTTGGCTCGAAATCGTGTCGGCATCCGCCCAGAGCATCGTCGCAATCTGTTCTCGAGCCTGCCAACCGGGTTGAAGGGCTAGGTAAGCCAGTAATGCCAGCGCGTGTTGACGACGAATTTCTTTGGGAACACCAGACACAAGTAATTTGGCAATTCCTAAAAAGTGTAACTCGAGCAGCATGAGAGGAGTCTATCAAGTTATTTGCAAAACAACTGTTCAGACCAATTGTGATTCTTTCGTGAAAAAACAGACAAGCTGATTGGCGTTGACAGTAGGGCTTTATTTAAAAATAAAATGTGGGGAATGGCAGGGCGAACACGAGGTTCGCCCCTACGAGAAATGGTGTCCTATAGGGGCGACGGAGCTACCAGCGACAGGGGTCGCCCTGTGAAAGAAAATGATGTGCAATTCTTCCAAATAGGGATTTTTTGCAAAGAAAATCCCAAGTAAACTAAAAGCCTCTATTTTGTATTTTTACAAGCCAGATAAAAAAGTCGGCTCTTTGCGCTCGAGAACACAAAGCCCATACACTATTTTCGGGTCAAAACTGCTACTGTAAGCGCTTGCGGTGTGCTAATCTGCGCCCGTCAGCAAAATTAAATCGAGTGCAAAAGCGCCGTATTTTGGCTGAGATTTTGGAGAAATCATGCAATCCATTGCGACTATTCGTATCAATCCAACCCTGCCCGCCAATCTCAAAGCCTTGGAGAGTATTTCAAGAAACCTCTGGTGGACTTGGAATCCCGAAGCCCAAGCCCTTTTTGAAGCGATTAACCCATTGGTCTGGGAAACCACCAACCACAACGCAGTGCGGGTTTTACAAGAAGCCAGTCAATCAGACCTCAACCGCGTCAGCCATGACGAAAACTTTGTGGCAGACTTAGAGCGCACCTATCAGCGTTTCCAAAGGTACATGACCTTGGACAGCACGTGGTTTAGGCAGCACAACCCCGATTTTAAGGGTATGGTTGGCTATTTCTGCATGGAGTATGGGCTGCACGAATCCTTGCAGATTTACTCGGGTGGGCTTGGTGTACTGGCTGGCGACCACTGCAAAAGTGCCTCAGATTTAGGTGTGCCATTTGTGGCAGTTGGCTTACTGTTCCGCGATGGCTATTTTCATCAGCAACTCGATGCCAGCGGCTGGCAGGGTGAGCGTTACGAAATCATCAACCCCCACAAGCAACCCCTGACATTGGCGCTGGACGAATCGGGCGAAGTGATTAAAATGAAAGTCGAGGTCTCGAGCCGAATGGTTACAGTTCAGGCTTGGCGTTTAGACATCGGACGCATCAGCTTGTATTTACTCGACACCGATGTCCATGAAAACACCGAAACCGACAAAGCCATCACCAAACGCTTATACGGCAAGGGCGAAGAATTGCGGGTTGCCCAAGAATTGGTGCTTGGAGTTGGCGGATTGCGCCTGACTCGAGCCTTAAAACTGCCGATTACGGTCTACCACATGAACGAAGGACACGCTGCTTTTCTTGGTCTCGAGCGGCTACGTGAATACCGCGAAACTGGACTAGACTGGAACGCCGCCATAGAATTGGTTGCCTCGAGTGGCATTTTTACCACCCATACGCCTGTGCCAGCCGGCAATGACTCGTTTGGAATGCCACTTATCGAGCGTAAACTTGTATCTTGGGCGAAAGCCCTAAATGTCACTAAAGAAGAACTTTATGCCCTTGCGACCCAACAACAAAAATGGGGTTCGACCTTTTCAATGACGGTACTGGCACTGCGCCTAAGCCGCTACGCCAACGGCGTTTCCGAACTGCATGGACAAATCTCGAGGGGGATGTGGAGTTTCTTGTGGGACGGCGCAGATGCCCCCGAAGTGCCAATTAAACATGTCACCAACGGAATTCACACCCGTACATTTTTAGCCCACGAATTAGCAGAACTCTACGATGCGGCTTTTCCTAAATACTGGGATTCACAGTTAGAAAACCCCAAGGTCTGGCAACTCGAGAAAATCGAGGACAATAAACTCTGGGAAGCCAGACTGACCCTGAAAAAGAAATTGGTTGAATTTACCCGCAGCCGTTTACGCCGTGCTAACGAGCGCAACAACACAGCTGGCAGCACCCATGTGCTATCCGAAACTGCCCTAACAATTGGCTTTGCAAGGCGCTTTGCGACCTATAAACGGGCAACGCTTTTGTTCCGCGACATCAACCGCTTAAAACGGATTGTCAATAACCCAGAACGCCCAGTGCAATTTATTTTTGCTGGAAAAGCCCACCCTGCCGATAACCCCGGCAAGGAATTTATCCAACAACTCTGGCGCTACTCCCAAGACCCAGACCTCAAAGGGAAAATTGTGTTTCTCGAGGATTACGATATGAATGTGGCACGGCATTTGGTTCAAGGCTCAGACATTTGGCTGAACAATCCACGCCGTCCTTTAGAAGCCTCCGGCACAAGCGGTGAAAAAGCCAGCTTAAATGGTTGCCTGAATTTTAGTATCTTAGACGGTTGGTGGCGTGAAGCCTATGACGGCACAAATGGCTGGGCAATCGGCGATGAACGCGAATTTGCCGAGGATGACGAATCGCTACGCATCCAAGATGACCGCGACTGCCAAAGCCTGTACGACATCCTCGAGTACGAAATTGTGCCGCTTTATTACGGGGAAAAACACGACTGGCTCGAGCGAGTCCGCAATGGCATCCGCACGGTTGCCCCAAAATTTTCGATGCAACGCCAAGTGATAGACTATGTGACTGACCTTTATGCCCCTGCTGCCACTCGAGCCACAGCGCTAACCATAGACCAAGCCGTAGATATTGCCGCATGGAAAACCACCCAACGCGCTGGATGGAGCGAGGTTCGCCTAAGTGCCTCGCTTGAAGCCAACAACCAAGTTCGCGCTCGAGTCTGGTTGGGTAAACTCTTGGCAGATGACATTCAAATAGAAGCGGTGGTCAGTAAAAACGGTGTCTTCCAACGTACTGCCCTCAGTTTTGAAAAAACCCATGAAGACGGCTGGCTCGAGTACACGGGCAGCATCACCATGCCCGAAGCTGGTGAATGGCAACTTGGGGTTCGGGCTTTGCCGTACCGCGATGACCTCAGCAACCCGCTCGAGGTTGGCTTGTTGCGCTGGGCATAAGCATAAAAATGTTGAAAGGACGGCTTAACGCCGTCCTTTTTTCAAGTACACTACGTTTATGTCCTTAATTGCCGAAAAAATGATGACTGTAGAACAGTACCTCGAGCTTGAACAAACGGCTGAACTACGCCATGAGTTCGTAGATGGTCAGTTAATCGCTATGGCAGGCGAAACTTTAACCCATGATGACATTGTATTGAACATTGTCGAAGCCTTACGCCCAATTGCTCGAGCTAAAAAATGTAAGTTGCACACCACCAATATCCAAACTCGAGTCCGAGGCACACGGTATCGTTACCCAGACATTGTGATTACCTGTGAAGCCTTACAGAATATCCGCACACTCGAATATCCATGTTTTATTGCCGAAGTACAATCGAACAGCACCGCCGAAACGGACAACGGCACAAAACTCGAGGAGTACACCAAAATCCCCAGTCTGCAACGCTATGCGATTATTTCCCAGAAAACCCGTCAGGTTGTGGTTTATAAACGCAATGCAGAAATTTGGACATTTGAGGTCTTACAAGAAAATGGCGAAATAGATATTCCATGTCTCGAGACAACCCTAAGCCTAGACCAAATCTATGCCGACTTAATCCTAAGCTAAGACCCTAGCATCTGCCCAAAGCCCTTCGAGGTCGTAGAAGTCTCGGGTCTCTGGGGTCATCAAATGCACAATAATCGCACCAAAATTGAGCAGCACCCAACGTGGACTTGGACCTTCGATGCTGACCGCTTTCACCCCAGCTTCACGCATCTTCTCAAGCGCACTGCGTTCAAGGGCTTGCAATTGCGGTTGGCTGGTGGCAGAAGCTATTACGAAGTAATCCAAGGTGGTGCTGACTTCGGTTAAGTCCATTGCCACGATGTTACTGGCTTTTTTATCCTCGAGTGCTTCTTTAATAATTTGTATTTGTTCTAAAAAATCTGGAGTCATTGATAGCTCAGTCTACTCGCACCAAGCCAGCAGCGTCTACGGATAATCTGGCAAATGGTTAGGGTGAACCCTGACGACTGGCTTCGGTGGCTAAAGCCCCAAATTTATTGCCAGCGTCCTTACCAAGCACAATCGCCACTGCGCCAGCCCCATCGGGATAGCGGTATGGGGTGCTGATTCCAGCCCCGAGAACTCGAGCATAGAACTCAGCACTCTCTAAACTGCCCCATGAACGGCGCACAATTCGGGTGGGTTCGGCACTGACCACCTCGGACGGAATCACTTCAAGCGTTCCCCAACCGTTGCGCTCGAGATACTTAGCCAATGCCCGACCAAGCCCCGGCACCCCGCTTTGATTGACAATGCTTGGTAAGGCGCTGGGCGCAGTCTCGAGATTGACTTGAGTTGGATTGGTGATGCTCTGCATCAGTTCTTGGACTTTGGGCATGTCAGCAATTAAGTACGAGCCGTAGCGTTCATCTTCGAGGGTTGGCAAAGTATGAAAATGCGGCGTGAGGTTTCTCGAGTGACCAATCATGCTTTGGGCAAATTCCAAGTTGGCATTGGTAATAATATCGTTTTGCAAAGCCCCAATCATGGTCGGAATTAGGTTTAAGGCGGCTGGGCTTTTGAGTTTTTTGAGTAACTTGCCAATCACATCTTTGCCCCTGTCCATTCGAGCATAATCTGAACCGACGCCATGCCGAAAACGCAGGTATTCGACGGCTTTTTTGCCATTCAAATGGACATTTCCGGCTGGAATGTCAATGTATAAACCCGCCGCTCGGTCAGTCCATTTCATCGGTTCTGGCACATAGACATCCACGCCACCCAAAGCCTCGATCACTTTTTCGACCAATTCGACATTAAAAATCACGGTGTAATCTATGGTCACGCCCAAGAGTTGTTCGATAGATTCCTTAAATGCCTTCGAGCCACCATCCCGAAATGGTTGTTCGGCGGCTGCATCCTTATAATCGGTAATCCCAGTTGCCGCCACAGCTTCTTTACCGCCTGACGGGAAACTGCTGTTCATTTTATGCGCCCCAAAACGATCCTGAATATAGGTATCTCGAGGAATCGAAATCACATCTACCCGCCCCGGTTGAATCCGCACAAACATCATTGTGTCTGTCCGCCCATAACGCTCGATGCCTTCGCAGGGTTCGGCTTCTAAACCAATCGGACCATAACCTGGTTTGCAATACTCAATGTCACGCCCTGCCACCGCGATATTGACCACAGGAGTCATGCCGTTGGCGGCAATTAAATTCGGTTGCGCCAGACTCTTATTTTTAGGTTTGGTTTCGACAATGTAAAACGACAAGGCACTTAAGCACGCCAAAACCAACCCACCCATCTGAAAAGCTCTACGCCACATATGACCAGATTATGACACTCTGTTTACGATAAGCATGAGACTTTTTACTGCAATAAAATATTGGATTCGGACATGGGTAAATGATACGTTTTAAGAATGTTACTCTGCACGTTTAGTGAAAGCCAAAAATTACCCACCAGCCAAGTCGGACTCGAGACCAAAAACTTCATCGGGAAAACTGGTTTTATCATCACGGCTCGAGCCGAAGAACAATTTTATATTTCCAATAACCTACCCGAGAATCTGCGCGAGACTTTTAAGCCGATTAACCCAAGGCGCTTAGATGAAGATTTACTCGAGGTGCTGTGTTCTCGAGCCAGCAAACGAATTTTAGAAGCCACGCTGCTCGAAGATTTTATTGCTCAGATGTATACCGCTTTTGACAACAGCCATTTCTCGAGCCGCCTGATTTTACGCCGTGAAAACGAAAAACATTTTGAGGCTGCCAATGGCAAACGCGAAGTGCTACTGGCATTAAAACGCCTTTGGGCGCGGGATTGGCAATTTGAGGCGGTGATGAAGCGTTTAGATACCACGGGTAAAATTGGACTGGATGCTAGGGCAGTGTATTTGCTCCAAGCTGCGGTTTAGGGTACTAATTATTTTGGCAGATGCTTGAACCAGCCCAAACCATTAAACTCGAGCATGGAATTTGTCCGATACCAAGAAACCGATTTACTCGAGTATGTGCGTTTGCGTAACCTTGCAGACCCAAGCCGCCCAACGACCGCCGAAAGCATCCAGCATCGTGATGCGACGCGGGTTAAAACTGCAAAATTTGCACGATTTTTTGTGGTTGTAAACGGTCAAAACATTGGTGTAATCAATCTCGAGACTCCACTTTCTAATCCTGAACCTGACGAACTCGAGCTTGGACTGCATTTGTTACCCGCGCATCTCGAATCTGCCGAAGCTGTTTATCAAAAGACTTTGCAGTCCGCACAACCACTCGAGCCAAAATTATTGCGGGTCAGTGCCAAAGAGAATTTCGGATTGTACACATTCTTTTTAGCTCATGGCTTTACTGAATTTGATCGAATGTTCTCGAGCAACCTTCACCTCGAGACTTTTGAGGCAGCGGCTTTTACATCGTTCCTCGAGAAAGCCAAGAAGGCTGGCTTAGAAATTCGTACCCGAGCATCTTTAATGAATCAACCCGATTTTGCTCGGCGTTATTACAATGCGACCATCGAGCTTGTGGGTGATATTCCAACCGCTAGTCCAAATCAACCTTGGGATTTTGAAACTTGGCAACAACGGGCTTTTCAAAGCCCTACCGCCATGCCAGAAGGTGAATTTGTGGGAATAATCAATAAGCAAATCGCTGGGATGTCGCAATTATTCAAATCGGCTCGAGCAGGTACTATCGAAACGGGTTTAACGGGTGTGCGAAAAGCGTACCGACGTTTGGGGATTGCCGTGGCGCTTAAACTTGCCGCCGTTCAATTTGCCAAAAATCATGGTTATGCGTTTGTGCGAACCAGTAATCATGTGATTAACCGCCCAATGCTTGCAATTAACGAAGCGATGGGGTTTGTCAAAGACCCCGCCACTATATATTTACGAAAAGTAGTTGCTTCATGAAAACCCTTAAACTTGAGCATACAGACGACCTGTGGGCTTTGCAGACACAACCAGATTGGCTTGAAATTATGCGGCTTGGTATTCCAAACCCAAGCCAAAAAGCACAGGATTTTTTATTACAGAACGGGTTTAAGTTAGTTGAACGTTCAATTCGTAGCCATTTGCAGCTTTTTAAGCCTTTGGATTTAAGTTTGGTGCATCAACTCGAGGGTCAAAGGTATGTGTTTAAGACGCTGCTTGAGCTTGGCGATTCTGTGTTGCACCGCGAAAAACTGTATTGGTTGGTACGTGGGGCTGTCGAAGATGACCCTGCCTTTGAAGGCAAATTTGAAACTTTTGAACAGTTTAACGACTTCCTTTGGAACATTTATTGGAACAATGCCAGTGGTGTTTTTATTGCCCTGAATGGCGCAGATTGGGTTTCGATGAGTGGTGTACATTTTGACCAAATAAGCAATAACGGTGTGGCAACAACACTGGCTGGTACGGCTCGAGCGTATCGTGGTTTGGGATTAGCTCAGGCACTAAAGACATTGGCAATTAACGAAGCTGTTGCAAGAGGTCTGATTGAAATTCGCACTGCCAATGACTCGAGAAATTCTGCGATGCTGGCAATTAACAAAAAACTTGAATTTGTTCAGGTTGGTGAATTTGTTTGGTTTGTTAAATGATCCATACAAGCAGTATTATCTTTTTATGCAGCTTGATTTCGAGCTTATTGCCTATAAAGCCGCCAAAGCCAGTGGTGCAAAACGCGTTATTTTGTTTGGCAGTCATGCTAGGGGTGAAGCCACATTAAACAGTGACGTGGACTTATTGTTGGTTTTCAAAGACGGAACAAATTTAATGCAGACTGGCTTAGCAGCTTACCAAGCATTGTTTCCACCGTCATGTGGATTTGACATTTTGCCAATGACTGAAACGGATTTTAACAATGGCGAAACACTGATTGCCCGTATTGTGGCTAGGGAAGGTAAAGTCTTATATGCCTGATTCTAAGGATGTGCAGCGTTGGATTCAATTAAGTTATCTCCTCAAGAACTTCACCGCGCAGTACCTTAGCAACTTCTTCGTCGGTCACAGTTCTCGAGCCAATTGCTGGTAAGTAGAGTTCTTCGTATAGGGCTTTACAAATAATTAAAAATGGCACAGCCAAAAACGCACCAATCACGCCAAATAGCCCCGAGAAAATCAGCACCCCAATCAATAAGCTGGCGGGGTGCAAACTCACTCCTCGAGACATGACTATTGGCACAAGCACATTAAAGACAATTTGCTGCATTGCAAAAATGACAATTGCGACCCAAATAGCATTTTGCGGATTAGGCGATAAGCTTGACAACACAGGTGGAAGCAGCCCAAACAAGGGTCCAATCACGGGGATGATGTTGGTCACGCCAGCAATCACACTCCAAAGCAGAATGTTGCCCGAGTGAATACCAAATAATGAAAGGACACCTAAGCCAATCCCAACCGCTACACCCATCACAAACGATAAAAATAAAGTTGCCATCAACCAAGCCGATAATTGCTTACCGATGCGGGCAATGGCACGGGAGGCTTCATCGCGGTACGAGTTGGGAATGCCAGAAAGTGCGCCTTTTAAGAGTGGTTCGGGCGAAATCAGCACCGTAAAACCCATCAGCAGCAACAGTACACCCAAAAGTGCGCTGTTGAGGACATTGCTGGTTGCCCCAAGTGCGCTTAGGAGTGTACTTGGTACAGCCGAAAGTAAGCCCTGTAATTGCTTGGCAAGGTCGCCAGTCGCCAGCGAATCAGAAACGCTTTTTAAGAGCGGGTTGCTCGAGGTAGACTGAATTAACCATGTTTGGACATTTTGGGCAATGCTGGGGATGCTCGAGACCAAACTGGTCAGTTGAGAAATCAGGGCGGGAATGAGTGCGCCAATTAAACCGACTGTGCCGCCAAGCACCACAAATAAAATTAAAGCTGCTGCAACGGCTCGAGGAATGCGACGGTGGGTTAGCCACAGCACTGTGGGGTTTAAGCCCGCCGCGATAATCAGGGCTAAAGTGATTAAAAGGAGAATCTGCCCTAGGGTTTGAATTGCTCCCCAGAGCAGTAAAACACCAAGGACAATCAGGGCGGCTGGCAGTAAATTGACCACTCGAGTTGGACGGATTTCCATGCTTGATATTGTAGCCTTTATTTATATTGACTTAGGAATTTCTCAACTGCCACCCAGTATTCAGTGCCGGTGAGCGGATTGGCTAATACTCTTGAACCGTGTATACCCACACCTTTGGGGATAAATTGGGTTTTATTTTTGCTGCCAGTGGCATTAAAAATGGTTTTGGCAGCACTGACTTCCGAAGCAGCACTGGTGATAAAGACTGGCATATTTACTTTTTTAGCTGCGTCACGCACCATTGTGGGTTGCCCAAGGTACTCATCGGGCGAGAATGCTAGTAATCCAGCCACATCTTTAGGATTTTTGGCAGCCAGTAAGAACACCAAAGCACTCGAGTACGAACTCCCCCAGACAATCACTTTTGGGGCTTTGAGGATATTCTTAGCATATTTCAAACTGGCTTCTAAGTCGGGCAGTGCCTCGAGATAACTTGCGGTTGGGACTTGGGCGGCAGTTTTATTTGTTCCACCAAATTCAGAGCCACCCGAACGCTGGTCTACCACTAAGGTTGCAAATCCCAACAAATTTAAGCGTGGCGCAATCTTTTCGTACTCGAGCCGACTACCATTGGCTTGATGAAAAAGCACAATTAAACCTTTGGACTTGGCGACACTGCTGTGGTCGGCGTAAACAATAATTCCGTCTGAGGCTTTATAACTGACTTCTCGAGTGACAGCCAAGGCAGTGCTTGCCAGTACCGTGCTTGCCAACAAAAGAGTCAGTAAAATTTTCATGGCTTACTTTACCATGAACTTTTTTATAACAGCCTCATGCGAATCACCTTGGCTTCATCGGGTTCTTTGCTCAGTCCAGTAAAATTGGTTATGTCACCACCACTTGAAGTGATTGTTTACTCACGACTTGCTTTTGGCGCTCGCCCAAACGATTTGGCAAATTTTCAAAAGTTGGCAAAAACCAATCCTGAGCGCTTAAAAATTTGGTTAGAACGTCAACTTGAGCCAATAAAAATTGTGGATTCAGTTTGTGATGAGCGAATCAAAGGCTTGACCACGCTGCAAAAACCACTGCCTAAACTCTGGGCTGAACACATCCGCGATGTGCTAGAAAAAGACCCAAACCGTTATGAAATTGCCGTCCAACCCGCTCTCGAGACACGGCTTGCAACTATCGCCCGTGGGATTTGGAGCGAACGCCAGCTTTTAGAAGTCATGACCGATTTTTGGCACAACCATTTTAATATAGACCCAAATCGCCAAGAACAAATTGCCGCCCTGTTTGCCAGTTTTGACCGTGATGTGATTCGCACCCATGCTTTTGGTAATTTTCGAGTTTTACTCCAAGCCGTAGCCCAGCACCCAAGTATGCTCTATTACTTGGATAACTCGAGCAACCAACGGGCGGGACCAAACGAAAATTTTGCTCGAGAATTGTTTGAATTACACACCCTAGGCGCAGAAAATTACCTTGGGGTCAAGCGCCAAAAAGACATTGCCGGTTTTTCCAAAGGGCTTTCGGTCGGCTATGTGGATGATGATGTTTACGAAGCCACCCGCTGCTTTACAGGCTGGCGGGTCGCCGACGATAAAGACAGCCTTGGCGACACTGGTGAATTTAGCTTTTACCCAGCTTGGCATGACCGTTTTCAAAAAACTGTACTGGGTCGTTTTTTACCCCCAGACCAAGGACTTAAAGACGGCACAGATGTGTTGGATGCACTAGCCTACCACGCGGGGACAGCGCGGTTTATCAGCCGCAAACTCTGTCGGCGTTTGGTATCAGACACCCCGCCCGAAAATCTGGTGGCTCGAGTCGCCAAGGTTTTTACCGAACAACAAAAAGCCCCAGACCAATTAAAACATGTTCTACGTATGATTGTTTTGTCCGAAGAATTTGCCCAGACTTGGGGACAAAAGGTCAAGCGCCCCTTAGAGCGTTTTTACAGTTTGGCACGGGTGTTAGAAACAGATTTTAAGCTCGAGGCAGATCGTCAATGGTCTTTGGAGTGGCTTGGGCAGATGCCATTCAACCACCCCATGCCCGACGGTTATCCAGACAGCAAAGAACACTGGTTAAGCAGCACCAGTTTATTGCGGTTTTGGGGTCTTGCCAATGGTTTTGCCCACAACTGGGATGAAAATTACAAGTCGCCAATTGTTGAGCGCAACGCCAACCGCAACACCCCAAACAGCATTGCTAACTTTTGGCTAAACCGTATCCTTGGGCGAGAACCCAGCCCCAGCCTCAAACAAACCGTTCTCGATAAACTCCGAGACAACACACCCCCCGACGCACCAATCACCGACCCCGAAGCCCTGAAATGGCGTTTGGGAGAAAGCCTTGGTCTGATTGTCATGAGTCCAGAATTTTTAGAGAAGTGAAGAGAAGGCGAAGGAGTCCTAATGAAACGACGTGATTTTTTAGTGGGTTGCTCTGGGGCAATTGCAGCTTTGGCGGGTAGTCGTTTGACAGGTCTGAGCTTTGCTGCACCAGCCATCAACGAGTGCTTGGTGGTGGTTTTTTTGCGTGGTGGTTGGGATGCGCTCTCGGTACTATCGCCGCTCGAGGATACTGAACGCAAACGCTATTTGGCAGCCCGTCCGAGTTTGGCTGTACCGAGCAATTTGACGCTTGGTTTGGGCAATGGTTGGGGTTTACATAAAGCCCTCGAGCCACTTTGGGATTTGTACCAGAATGGTTCGATGGCGGTGATGGCGGGAACGGGAATGCCTTTTGATTCACGGTCTCATTTTGATGCGATGACCAGTATGGAACTGGGTTTACCCGGTAAAACCATCGGTAAAAGTGGTTGGTTGGCTCGAGCCATTGCCAGTGCGCCAAGCCCAAGTCTTCGGGTTCAGTTAAGTGCGAACTTGGCGGCAGGTAACACCATGCCGGGCAGTTTACGCGGCGATTTGGCAGCCGTGGCGATTCCCAGACTCGAGGAATTTAGGTTGTCTGACGATGCCGAGTACCGAAAAGAACTCTCACGTAATCTCGAGCGAATCTACAAAGGTGATTCGTTGCTGCACCGAGCGGGCAGTAACACCCTTGGGGCGTTGCAATTGGCTTCGAGTATTACCCCAAGTAAAGTCTCTGACGGGTATCCCGATTCCGAATTTGCCAAGAATTTAGCCACGGTTGCCACGGTACTGCGGGCTGGTTTGGGTCTGCGTTCGGCGGCGGTTGACTTGGGTGGTTGGGACACCCACGAATACCAAGGTGAGCAAGGACAGGGTTACTTTGCCGACCATTTAGAGGAATTAGCACTGGGCTTAAAAGCCTTTTATGCTGACTTAGAAGGCAACAACTTAAATCAGCATGTGACCACAATTGTGGTTTCTGAATTTGGCAGACGAGTTCAAGAAAATGCCAGCCAAGGCACAGACCACGGGCATGGAGGTGCGATGTTGGTTTTGGGCGCCAGCATCAATGGTAAAAAAGTGTACGGCAAACCCCCAAGTTTGCACCCAGATGCTTTGTATGACCGTGCTGACCTTGGTTTTAACCTAGACTACCGCGATATTATTGCCGAAATTCTCGAGGGTAGATTTAAGCACCAGCGGATTGCTGAGGTTTTCCCAGATTTCAAGCGCGGCAGTAAACTGAATTTGTTACGGGCGTAAACGGTTTAGCAAGAAATAGACCAGAAAACGGTATCTCGAGAGATTGCCACGCCCCGTTCCTCGTCTCGCAATGACGATAAAAAAAGCCCTGTCATTGCGAACGGAGTGAAGCAATCTAGCCCTTCCTGCACTGCTATTTGGTACTTGAAGGTAAGCGCGAGGTGTACAGGGTGATTAAACAGCGATACCAACGGTTAAATTAGCAGTGTAGCCTGCTTCAATACTGCCCGTGGCAGTAGCAACTTGTAGGCTCGAGCCATCAGAAAAAACATTGTCGCTGCTTAAAGAAGTCTTAGAAAAGTTATTGCTACTGGCACTGTACCCCGCCGAAGCATAAACACTGTTGCAAGCTGCACTGGGCAGGGCAAGTTGCGAAGTTTGAATTTTATTGGCGGCAGAGGTGGCACTGGCTAAAGAAGGATAAATTTCAAAGTGAATATGTGGGTAACGCCCGTCATAACAACCCGGGAAAATGGTCGTAAAGGTGACTTCGCCGTTACTATCTGTGACTTGAACCCCACGCAAATAATCCTCGTTGACAACCGCGCTACTGTACATCGAGTACAAACCAGTCTGGTTGCAGTGCCAAAGATAAATCGCATACCCAGCTAGAGCAGCACAGCTTGCTTTGGTGTTGACTAATTTTAAGGTGATGTTCAGAAGCACACCTGTGGCTGTGGTACTGGTGGCAAGACTCGAGCGTAAGTCGCTGCGAACAATCCCCGAGCGGGTGAGAACATTGAGCGATTTCCCAGACGCCACCGAACCATCGGCAGGATAAGGACCGGCTGTTTCTGATGGAATTGGACTGCATCCATTTGGGTCAGTCGGCGTTTGAACATTACATCCCAATAATGCACCAATTCCAGCCAAGCCCATCGCCAAGGCTTTTCGCCGATTGATATGGCTTAGGTTGAGCATATTGACATCGGCGGCTAAACCAAGGTCATGCGGTTCGTGATGATTCATATTTTCTCCTGATACGGCTTTTGATTTGTTCGCAAAAGTATAGTCGTAGACATTTGAATATTTGATGAAGATTTAGTGCAGTTTTTTTCTATGGGAATCTGGACGTAAGATAGGGCATGACTGAACTGAGCATTATCAAAGCACAAAAACAATTGCAAAAAGGTGAGCAGACCGCCGTTGGCTTGACCGAGTTTTACTTGGCGCGAATCAAAACCTTTGACCCGAGTTTAAGAAGTGTTCTCGAGTTAAACCCTGATGCCTTAGAAATCGCCGCCAAACTTGACCGCCAGACAACCCAGCGTGGTTTACTGCATGGCATTCCAGTCTTAATTAAAGACAACATTTCAACAAATGACCAAATGCAAACCACGGCTGGCTCGAGAGCGTTATTAGGACACATTGCCAACCAAGACGCCGAGATTGTACGGCGCTTACGAGCCGCAGGAGCAATTATTCTTGGCAAAACCAACATGACCGAATGGGCAAATTTTATGACCACCAATATGCCCAGTGGCTACTCGAGTCGTGGGGGTCAAACCGTCAATCCTTACGATAAAAACTTAACGCCTGGTGGAAGCTCGAGCGGAACTGGCGTTGCCATTGCTGCCCATTTTGCAGTGGTTGGCATTGGCACAGAAACCAGTGGCAGTATTCTTAATCCAAGTAACCAAAACAGTTTGGTTGGCATCAAACCCACGGTTGGTTTGGTCTCGAGACGCGGTATTATTCCAATCTCGAGTACCCAAGACACGGCTGGACCGATGACCCGCACTGTCCAAGACGCGGCAATTTTATTGCAGGTGATGCTTGGGCAAGATACCAAGGACAGCATCACCAAAACCCAACCAAGGAATTTTAAGATTCCTACGCCTGAGCGCTTAGATTTGCGTGGTCTGCGCCTTGGTATCCCTCGAGAAGTCTTTTGGAATTTCCCAAGCACCTTTGAACAAACCGTCTTAGAAGGTTCACTCGAGGTACTGCGGCAACTTGGGGCAACGGTGGTTGACACCAACTTACCCGAAGCCAAAGCCGCTTCTAACTTGGGTTATTCAGTGCTGATTCACGAATTTAAGCGAGACTTAAATAAGTATTTGCGCCACACATCAATAAAAAATTTAGCCAAGTTAATTGCCTTTAACGATGCAGACCCCGAAAACATGTTGCGCTATGGGCAAGTTTTACTGCTGGCTGCCCAGAGTTCGCTGGGTGCAAAAAGCCTCGAGTACCTCCGCGCTCGAGCCGAAGACCTGCGCCTTGCCAAAGCTGGCTTAGACACTGCCCTCGAGTCCGTGCATGCGCTTGTGTTTCCGACCTACTGGGGTTCAAGTGTGGGTGCAAAAGCTGGGTATCCAACGATTATTGTGCCTGCTGGATACACCGAAACGGGTTTACCTGTTGGAATTTCTTTTCTTGGTAGGGCTTGGTCTGAGCCGCAATTACTCGAGATTGCTTATGCTTTTGAACAAGCCACCCTAGCTCGAGTGCCACCGAAGTTGTCCTAGACGATAAAATACTACGATTATTGCTAAGAAGAAGAAAATCTTCAAAACTCGAGAAAATTCTGTTCAGCAAGTAAATATCATCCTTTTAACCGCGAATGTTTCCAAGGCTCGAGACTTGTATGCCTCGAGCCTGTTAAAGTACCCCTCACGAGGGAGTAGCTTCCTGTCTGGGGAAAAAAGACAGGTGTGTGCATCGTCAATTCGAGCGCTTGGAGCGCTTCGGTGCGTACAGCAAAAGCCAGACTCGAGGCATTTCGCTTCGGGTTCTTTATTTTTTTGGGGTGTTCAAAATGGAATTTTTAACGGCGTTGTTCTTGGGTAAAGCGGCTTGGATTTGGTTGGTTTTTATTGCGATTGTCTTGGTTTTGTTGGTGCTGGATTTGGGTGTGCTGCATAAGAAAAACGAGGAAATCGGAGTGGCTCAGTCGCTTTGGATGAGTGCCTTTTACATTAGCATTGCGCTTGTCTATGGGGCTTGGATTTGGTTTGAACTCGGGCAGACATCGGCAATTCAGTATTACACAGGTTTTTTTATCGAAAAGACCTTAGCGCTTGATAACATCTTTGTGATTTCGCTGATTTTTACCTATTTTGCTATTCCACGTAAGTATCAGCATCGGGTTCTATTCTGGGGCATTATTGGTGTGATTGTGCTGCGTGGCATCATGATTGCGCTTGGTGCGACGCTTATTCAGCAATTTGATTGGATTATGTACATCTTTGCGGCGTTTTTGTTACTGACTGGCGTTAAAATGCTTTTGGATGCGATAGCCGACAAGGAACACGAAACTGACCTGAGTAAAAATCCCGTCCTAAAATTTCTTCGTAGCCGAATGAAAGTCACCGATGAACTGCATGGCGAGAAGTTCTTTGTGCAGAAACCAGACCCGAAAACAGGCAAATTGGCGCGGTTTGCCACTCCCTTATTTCTTGCCTTAATTCTGGTTGAAGTTGCCGATTTGGTCTTTGCAGTAGATAGCGTCCCAGCCATTTTTGCCATCACCACCGACCCGTTTATTGTCTACACCAGTAACATCTTTGCAATTCTTGGCTTAAGGGCTTTGTACTTTGCCTTGGCTGCCATGATTCACCGCTTCAAGTACCTTAAGTATTCGCTCAGTATCGTGCTGATATTTATTGGTGGCAAAGTCTTCTTTAATCAAATTTTTGGCAAACTCGACCCAATCATCTCACTGGTTATTACCTTCGTTATTCTTGGGGCTGGAATTGTTTACAGCCTTATCAAAACCAAAGATGATGACAGCACCTCTAAACCCATTACTACGTAGGAGAAACATGGAACTGATTGCCCTAGGACTTGTCGGAATTGCAGTTTTAATCGTCTTAAGAACCCCGAAGCCCATTCCCGTAAAAACTAAAGGAAGGAAGTAAAATGCAAAAGCTCTGTCCAATAGATGGTACGCCCCTGATGGAAATGAACAAAAACGGCGTGACGATTGATGTCTGCCCTGAATGCAAAGGGGTCTGGTTAGACCGTGGGGAACTCGAGAAACTGCTGCAAGTCGCCCGTGAAATGGAACGCGAATACGGCGAACCAATTGCTCCTCGAGTCCCAGCCCCACAAGTGCCGCAGTATGCCCAGCCAGACCCACGTACTCAACCAGACCCACGTTATGCCCAGCCAGACCCACGTTATCGCCGCGAAGACGATGATAATGACGATGACCGCCGTCGTTATGGTAATGAATACGGCAAAAAGAAGAAAAGTACCTTGGGTAGAATTTTCGATATTTTTGACTAGCCCTTAGCGCGTCCTTCCCCAAACGCGCTGTTTAACCACACCCGCCGCTCCCCAACGGCGGGTGTTCGCATTCCCAACTTTAATTGCCTGAATTGGTTAAACTGCTCCTCATGATTTACCGCCCTCCTTGTGAAATGGATTACCCCGGAATGCAGGCTCTGGATTTAGAACTTGCTCGGCTCGAGAATGCCAATTTTGATTCGTTAAGCCAAAAAGACCGAACAGCCGCTTTACGCAGCAGTTTACCAGCGCTGCTGTTCTATGCCAGAAGCGAACATAGTTTTGTGGCAATAGATGCCAGTACCCAGTCCGAAACCTTGCCTAGTACCGTCTATGGTTTTATTTTGGCGCAGAGTGTTTGGATGGGCGATAAGGCTTTTGTCTGGGTCTCGAGTATTCGGGTTCACCCCGATGCCCCCCCGGGTTGCTTACCGGGCTTGCTGCATTGTGTCACCAAAAGTGCTTTTGATGGTGCGGTTTACGAACTTCATTTGCTTGCCGATAGCCACCTTGATGTGATTGCCACCCGTGAAGGCTACAAGGACACCAAAGCCAAACATATGGTCAGGTTGCTTGGCTCGGAATCGTAGCGCCTCGAGAACTGAGTTATAAGTCCTTACGTTCAAAAATGAGCATACTGGCAACAATTCCAATGCTTGTGTAAATAATCAGCAAAATAAGGGATTGCTGGGTGGTGTAGGTGCTTGCTCGTAACGGTGAGTACGCATCCAAATGTTCGGTTAAGAGTAACGGGCGCAACCAGACAAAGACTTTCAGCATTCCCATCATCAAAATACTGCCAACCCCCGCCAAGGCTGCGGCTGCGGTATTTAAGTACAGCACCCCAAAAACAATCGCCAGAACTGCAATTGGCGATAAAATTACACCAGAAATCATATATCCTTGGGCAAGTTCGGCTAAAGCACTAAAAGGTGCAAGTTCGCCAACCCCGACAAAAGCACCATCGCCTAAGCCCGTGCCTCCCAAAAATGTACCCAAGCCAAAGCGAATTCCGCCGACCAACAAACCACCAAACAAGGTGCTTAAAAGCAGCAAAAATGGGTAGAGCATGGCTACCATCAGCTTAGAAAGAATCACACGGGTTCTCGAGACTGGGCGCAGTAACAACGGGCGCAGTGTCCCCCAGTCCATTTCGCCGCCAACCAACTCGGCACAAGTCACAGCCGTCAGTAACGGCAACATAAACGGCATCATGATATAGAGCGCCATCCCGGGAACTTGCCAACCCGAAACCAGAATCACATCCGCCCCAATCACTTGGGCGATTCCCTCATCGGGGGCAAGCGTCAGAATGGCTGGCAGAATAAAAGCCACCAGCAAACCAAGCCGCACACTGCGAAAACCCAGTAATTTACGGAACTCGAGCGAAAGAACACCGTAACCAACGCGATTAGAAAGATTTTTTGTCATGGGATTCCTTTAAGGGCAGGGTTAAAAGGTGAAAGGGTTAAAAGGTGAACCGTGGGTGTGATTTTCCTTATAGCTCATAGCTCATAGCCCGTAGCTCGAGACTCATAGCTTAAAATTCTCTTTCGACCCGTTCACGGTAATACTCGTATAAATCAAAATGGTCTGGGTTGGCTTCAAACATTCGGATACCTTCGACTGCCAAGGCTCGGATGGCATCTGGGGCGCGAAGTTCAGAATCCAAATGGACAATCACATAAGGCGGACGGGCAAAGGAACGCACCACAAAGGGTTGGGTTGACATGGCGGCAGCGGCTCGAGGGGCATCATCTACCCTAAAACGGTAAGCGCTACTGCGTGCGCCTAGGTCTACTTCGTCTAATAACTTGCCGCTCGAGAGGATACCGACGCGGTGGGCGTACTGACTGACTTCGCGCAGGTGGTGGGTGCTTAGAATCACGGCTGTACCCGTGGCTGCCATGCCCGATAAAACACGGTGAACAAGGTTGATGCCCAAGGGGTCTAGTCCACTGGTCGGTTCATCCAAAACCAGCACTCGAGGGTTGGTCAGGATGGCGGCGGCGAGTCCGAGGCGTTGGCGTTGCCCTAGGCTGTATTCGCGCACAAAACGGTCTTGCATTCGGGTCAGTTCGACATTGGTAATCACTTCGCGGATGCGGTTCTCGTCTAACAATAGCGGATTGCGGTGGTCGGTAGAAAATCCCACCCCACCAGCTAATTTGGCATGAGCCATCAGGTTGTCGCGTCCGGTCATGTGCGGATAAAAGGCTGCCGGTGCTTCGACCACTGCGCCTAAAGCTCGGCGTACTTTTGAACCCCCAGTGTGAACATCCTCGCCGCAAAGCAGGATTTTGCCAGAAGTCGGAAAGGATAAACCGGTGATAATCCGAATTAAAGTGGTTTTGCCCGCGCCGTTTGGTCCTGCTAAAGCATACACTTCGCCGGGCAGTACCTTAAACGAAACCGCTTCCAGCACAGGATAACGCCCATAGCGTTTCGAGACACTTTGGGCTTCGATGCTCGGGTCTTTGGCGGTCAGAACTGTTCTGGCTGGTGCTTCAAATTGGTTCATTAAACACAGTCTACCTTAGAACTCGGATTGTGGTTCTGTATTATCTAACTTTGGCACGAGTTGCCTGAAAGTCTCGAGGGCAACCCGTTCAGGTAGCCTTGCTAAAAACCCGACTGTGGACAAGGCTTGGGTGCGGTGCGAGGCAATTGCCTTAAATTTTGGCACTAAATGCGCCGTCACATCCCGAAAATGGGTTGGTGGCAACCATGTATCTGCCCAGTCTGGATTGAGTAACATCGGATTGGCAAAGGCAAAAACCTTTGTGCCTTTGGCTAACAACCCAGTTTGCTCGAGGGCAGCCATGGTAATAAAATGCGAAGCCACATGGTCTGGATGCCGATTACCACCATCGGCTGCAAAAGTAATCACCACTTTGGGTTGCCAAGTCTCGAGCAGCGCCACAACTTCAGCCGTGGCTTGGGGGACAAAATCTTGTAAACCGCCCAAAAACAAGGCTGGCGCGTCATCTTTATGGTTGCTGTCCCGAGCGGCTGGGGCTGCGTCGGGGTACTCGAGATGTACAAAATTGCTGATGCTCAGCGCTTGGACACTGCCCATTAACTCTTTGGCTCTAAATTCTGGCAGTTCTTCTTGGGAACACAAGCCCAAGCTGCGTCCACTCGAGCCTTTGGTTAGGGTGATTAAGCCCGTTTTTAGCCCTTTGGCGGCATATTCTGCCAATGTCCCACCAGTGCCGTAGCATTCGTCATCGGGATGCGCCACAATTAAACATAAATCCAACACCGAATAAGCATAACCCAAAAGGCGAAAGGCAAAAGCGTAGAATCCTAGCCTGATGAACCGAAAAACAATTTTGGTGGCTAACGACGATGGTGTTTACAGTCATGGACTTCTCGCCCTTGCTAACGCCCTTGCCGACCTTGCCAATGTGGTGATTGTTGCCCCTGAATTTGAACAATCTGGTGTCGGACACGGGATTACAATTCGTCGTCCGTTGCGTTTTAAGTCAACCAAGCTCGAGGGCTTACATCCAAGTATTAAAGCCTACCGTGTGGATGGCACACCGACCGATTGTGTGGTGATGGGGGTTCATCAGCTTGGCAAACCAGATTTGGTGGTTAGCGGCATCAATTACGGACCGAACCTTGGCTACGATTTAACCCATTCTGGAACGTTTGCTTGTGCCATCGAAGGGACGCACATTGGAATCCCCAGTATTGCTTTTAGCCAGTCGTTTTCCGATGATATGGATTATGCACACAGTGCCGCCTTTGCTCGGGTTTTGGCGGCTCAGATTCTCGAGCAGGGCTTACCGAGTAAAACTGTACTGAACGTCAATATCCCCACCGGTATTCCCAAAGGTGTGCGGGTGACGGTACAAGGCACACATCATTACGAGGATAATGTTTCTGAACGACGCGACCCAGAAGGTAAAACCTATTATTGGGTCGGTGGTGTGGCGACAGGCGACACCGAAGCGGATTCGGATTACACGGCGGTTGAACAAGGTTTTATTTCGGTCACACCTTTGCGGCTTGATTTTACACACCGTGAATACCTGCAAACCCTGCGTGATTTATTAACGTAGGGCAGCCAAATCGGCTTTGGCTCGAGTCAAATCGAGTTGTTCAGCAGCATCTTCGGGTTTGAGTTTAATGGCTTCCTCGAGTAAATCTATAGCTTTCTCGAGATACTTTTTCTTGTCGAGCAGCAGTAGCCCTCTGGCATATTCGACTTTATGGATAATCATTTTCGGCTCGAGTTTAATGGCGCGTTCAAAGTACAAAACAGCAGCTTCAGCACTTGCACCGTACAACCAGCCCACACCTTTACTGACAATTTCGGCATGCCAAAGCCCGTAACCCACCATGCTTGGGGCGTGTTTTGGGTCGTATTGCAGGGCGCTTTCTAAGCTCTCTCGGATTTGCGTTCCGAGTCCTTGGGCTAAAGCTGCACCTACGCCGCGCAATTGACTTAAGCGTCCTAAAGCCCTTGCCAGTTCAAAGTAGGCTTCTGGGTTTTTTGTATCGAGCGAAATGGCTTTGCGGGCGTATTTTTCGGATTGCCCATAAATGGGGTCTTGTTTGCTGTCGGCTTGGGTCAGGGCATAGGTGTTGTTGGCTTTGGCGGCAAAGGCTTGACCGTCGGAAGTGAGAATATCTTCGGCAATTTGTACCGCACCCTTGAAGTCACCTTTGCCATACAAGGTTTTTGCGGTTTCCAAGGTGCGGTTTTGGGCGGTGGCAAAACCAAGCAGGGTCAGTGCCAAGAGTAAAATCATCGGGTTTTTCATGGTTTTTATTGTACGGCTCGAGAATCGTAATTTCCATGCTTGATTCATGACCTTTTAGAGGCTATGCTGGTTTCATGAAAAGTTCACAACTGGTTTTGGCGGCTGCCTGTCTTTTTGGACTCGGTGCAATTGGCATGGCGTTTCGTTCGGTTGGGGCTGGTGAGACCCGTCCAGTCTCTAAGCATGGCGCACACTTAAGTCTAGCCGGCAACAACGGCAGCACCGTGCCACCCCTTCTGGATTACATTCCCAATTATTACCAGCATGTCAAACCGATTCTCGAGGCAAATTGTGTCTCTTGCCATGTCCAAGACGGTATTGCTCCATTTGCTTTAGACAACCTGAAAACTGTCACAGCCTATCATCGGCAAATTTACTTGGATACTCGGGCGCAAAGAATGCCACCTTTTCCGCCCAACGGTGAAAGTCCTAAGTTAAAGCACGAATTGCGCCTCAGTAAAGACGAAATTGCGATTCTTGCCAATTGGTCTTGGAGTGGCGCTCCGGCTGGCGACAGCAAAAAAGCTGTTTCTGCCGAGTCTCGAGTCACCAAGGTCAATGTTCGCTCAGACCTGAAATTGTCTATGCCTCAGTTATTTGTGCCAAATAAGACCCTATCCGATGAGTACCGTTGTTTTCGGGTAGACCCTAAGCTCGAAGGCGAACGTTTTATTACGGGGTACGACATCCTGCCGGGCAATAAGGCAGTGGTGCATCATGTCTTGATGTTTGAACTCGAGGCGGGTTTGATTAATGAGGCGCAAAAACTCGAGCGTGACGAAGGCGATAACCGCGATGGCTACACTTGTTTTGGCGGTCCTCGAGTGGCAAATGGCTTACAACCGATTGGCGCTTGGGCACCTGGTAGCCCAGCCGTCAAATTCCCCGAAAGCACTGGAATTCGTTTGCGGGCTGGTTCGCAATTGTTACTGCAAGTCCATTACAACCTTGCTAACGGCGCTAAACCCGACCAAAGCGCAGTTAAACTCGAGCTTGCGCCAATTGGAATGCGCCTCAAAGCAATTTTGAATTTTGCCCCTACTGCCCCCGTCGAGTTGCCTTGTGCTGGAGCGTACCCAAATGACCCAAAGAATGCTTGTAACCGCGAAGCCGCTTATGAACGGGTTTTAGCGCTTAATAACTCGAGCGGTAATCGCAACCGCAAAGGCGGAAGTGTACTGCGAAGCTGTGTGCGAAATATAGACCAGTACATCAACGGTTCAGATGCAACCCGAATCGAAACGGTTTGCGAGTACCCCGTCCCCGCCAATTTAACCCTGCATGGTTTGGCTGGTCATATGCACTACCTTGGCAAAAGCATCAAGCTCGAGATTAACCCCAACAAAGACAATCGTAAAGTGCTGCTCGATATTCCCAATTGGGATTTTCATTGGCAAGGTTTTTACTGGTTTGAACAAGCTGTTAAAGTCCAGCCAGGCGATACTTTTAGAATCACTTGTGTCTTTGATAACAGCCAAGCCAACCAACCGTACCTTGGTGGCGAACAACGCAAACCCAAGTACATTGTTTGGGGTGAAGGCACAGAAGAAGAAATGTGTTTAGGCTATGTGCAAACCACACTGAATTAACTTATGAGGCAGGTTGTGACGGGTTATATACTAATCCGTCACAAACGCAAATCTACATGATCCGCCAGAAAGCACCTGTCCTGCACCACTTCTATTCCCGCCTCGAGCAACTTTTTTGTAAAATCATCATTGCGAATCCCCAATTGTAACCACACCAGTTTAGGTAGGGGGCGCATCGCAAGAATATCTTCTAGGTGTGACTCGAGAAATTCTGAACGGCGAAACATGTCCACAATATCAATCGGTTGTTTTAATTCAGCTAAAGTAGCCAGTACAGGCTGGTCAAACATCATCTGACCAACAAGTAAGGCATTGACAGGCAGAACCTTGTATCCACGTTCAAACATGTACTGCGGCACATAATGGGCGGGTTTATCGAGGTTGGCACTGACCCCCAGCACGGCAATTGTCTTGGCAGACTCGAGAACATCTTTAACATCGGTTAGACCAGTTCGTTCACGCATTAGAAATCACCTTGGGTTTGCCTCGAGTACCAATAAACACACCAGCACCTAAAATCACCAATGCCAGAATGCCCCACAAGGGATTGGCATCCCCACCCGCTTTGCCTTCGGTGACAGAAAAATTAAGCGCTTGCGTAAAACTCGAGTTGGCTGGAACAAGTTTGGCATCTTCGGGTTGCAAGGCAGTTAAATCCAGTGCCGAAGACCAAACTTTGGCTTCTTGATACAAACGCACCGTCACAATATGGGCGTAGGGCAATTCAAGTGGTAATTTTGCCACATAATCCGCACCGTCTTGGCGCATCGCATACTCACCCATAACCCTTCCGCCTCGGGTGATATTTAAGGTCACGGTCTGTAATTTCTCGATGCCCGGTGAAACCCGAAACTCGAGTTGCTGCCCTTGCACCACGGTCAAACCACGTTCCAGACTGATGGCGGGTGTAACCTTTAAGCTGGCATCAGAAGCTCGAGCCACAGAAGCACACAAAAGCAGCAGTAACACAATTTTTTTCATTTTTTACTCCAAATCATCGGTTGGCAGCGTTGGCAGTGTGCTGGCTGTGTCATCCTCGGCAATCACCGTTTTGACCTCGAGCTTACCAATTTCACGCACCCGATGTGAGAACAGTTTACTGACCAAAGCATAATTCGGATGTCCCACAAGACTCGAGACGACTTTGGTTGGGGTTGTGTTTTCGAGGTCGCCAAAATCCATTTCAAGGGCAGCCAATGGTGGTGCATCGGCACTGGTTTCTAAGTCATAAGTCTCGAGAAGGCTATATTCAGTAGGAATTGGTGTGTCCTCAAAAAATGGTTCAGTGGTTACGGCATCTGGCTCGAGCGCCGCAATAAATTCGGCAGGGCTAAACAAACCCGCTTTGGCAGGGTTTGAACCAAGCGCATCAAAGGCTAAATCTGAGGCGACTCGAAAGGCGGTTTTATTGGGTTCAGGCTCGAGAAAAAGAGATTCGGGGATTTCGGGTTCGGGCAAGGCAAGGGGCGTTTCGGGTTCGGACGAGGCATGCCTCGCCCCTACGGTAGGTTCAGGGTCAGGTTGCACAGGTTGAATTTCTGGTTCAGGTTGGACAATTTGGATTTCTGGTTCAGGTTGCACCAACGGTTGTAAATTCTCCAAAACAGCCGGAATTACTCGAGCGGCTGAGGAGCTTGTACTGGGGTTATGAACGGTTCTCGAGTTTTTTTTAGTGCCGTCTGGCATGACCAGTTCAAGGGCAATGCCCTGTCCAATGACTTGTTGGGTTAGCGCCGCCAATTCCTCGAGTTTGGCAGCCACCTGGTCAGCGTGCCATTTGTGTTTTGGGTTGCTGTACTCAATCACCAAAGTATCGGCACTGAGATGCCCAACCGCTTCTTTGAGAATGGCTCGCAAGCGCAAGTCAGCTTTTAGAATCACATCCGCCCAGCCTTTCGAGCCAAGTGGCGTTTTTTCTCGGGCGAGTTCTGAAACTCGAGATGGTGGCAGTTCTGAGACTCGAGGTTGCTCTGCTCGAGATTCTGGCACTTCAAATGGCGGCTCATCTTGTTGTACTGGGGTGGCTGGACGGCGCGGGGTTCTTGCCATTGGGTCAAAGTCTGGAACTTGACTCGGGGCGCGTTGTCCACTGGCTTTTAAGGCATCGTCTACCACTTTTTGGAATGCGCCTCGAACTTGTTTCTCGAGGTTGGCGACTCGGGATTCTAGGGCTGGTGAAACCATACCCGCCTCACTGCTCGAGTCTGGGGCTAACATCGCTTTGGTGAACGCCATCTCTAAGGCAATCAGGTCAGATGACCGTGCAAAACGCCCGTCTTCTTCATCAAGGGCTTTGATTAAACGCAGCAAATTGACTTCGGCAAATGTTTCAGTCACGTTTTTACTTAAACCAAGCTGGGCGTGTAATTGGTCACGCAGCGCAATTTTAACCCGTTCAACAATCGTGCGCGGCGCAAAACCATCCGAGTAAAAGGCAGTTAAACTCTGCATCAAACGCTTTGTGTCACCTCGAGCCAAGGCAAACGCCAAGGCTTCAACGCGGTCTTGGGGTGGCAAACCAAGCGCACCTTCAACCATCTCGAGGGTTAAATTCGGTTCGCCCGAGGACAACAAACGCTCGAGTAAACTCTCGCCGTCACGCATTGCACCGTCGGCGGCTCGAGCAATTAAATTTAAGGCTTGCGGCGATGGATTGACCCCTTCGGCAGTTGCGGTTTTTAAGAGTTTCCCCGCGATTTCATCCGCCGATAAACGCCGAAAACGGTAATGCTGACAACGGCTGAGAATCGTGGCTGGTAAACGTTCTGGTTCGGTCGTGGCAAGCACAAAAACCGCATGGCTCGGCGGTTCTTCAAGGGTTTTTAAGAGGGCATTAAAAGCACTTTTACTCATCATATGGGCTTCGTCGAGGATATAGACTTTTTTGTCGCCTCGCATCGGTTGCAGCGCCACTTTTTCACGCAAGTCACGGACATCATCCACGCTGTTGTTGCTGGCAGCATCAATCTCGAGAACATCTGGATGCCGCCCTGCAATCACGCTTTTACACGAATCGCACGTACCACACGGTTTGACACCTGCCGTTTCGCAATTAACCGTCATGGCAATCAGCCGTGCCGTGGTGGTTTTGCCGACACCACGCGGACCACTAAACAGATAGGCATGACCAATCCGCCCACGTTCCAAAGCTGGTCTTAACACGTCCTTGACGTGTTCTTGTCCAACTACTTCATCCCAATGAATGGGTCTTAGGCGCTGCATCGGGGTCATGGTTTCATCCTAACTTTTCCTCATGAGGTAGGCTCGAGGTCTGGGATTTGTTGATTTGTGTACATGTTGATTTGTTGACACTGATTAAATTGTGGTGTACCATCTTGCTTAGAGAGAACGATATTTATACAAGTCGTTCACCCGCCACTTATTAAGGTGGCGGTTTTTCGTTTTCTAACCAGTGGTTTAGTTTTACTACTTGATATTCTCTCAAAAGCAAGGCATAGGTGTTTTTGTCTGCGAGATAAAGGGAATGCCGCAAAAAAGTAAAAGCATTAAAATTTAACTTGTATTCTAATTGAAATTGCTTCACCAAGTCATAATTTGTCTCATATAACAAAACCAAGTCAGCAAGACTTAGGTCAGCATTCTTGGCTTGCAATTCATTAAAAAATCTTTCTATCGCTTCAACCTTAAAGGTTGCATCAGGAAATTTACTTCGCAGAAAACCCGTAAAAGAAACAATATCTAAACCTAAGTTAGACGGGTTCTGGTTAGCAATGGCATTAGAAATCATTTGCGTATTGGCTTGTATTAAAAACGTATTTTCGTTTTTAATGGACATAAATTCTCGGTCTGCTAGTTCAAAAAGTGCAGATAGGACATTAATTTTTCGTTTTAGCGTAATGGGGATCTCTTTTTTGTATTTGATCTTATGGTCAACAACACTCCAAGCATCTTGAATAATAGTTCTGATTTGAATTTCAAATTGCAACCCAGAAAACTGCTTGTATTCTCGTATCTGTAAATAATTTTGACTCAACTTCATATCCATATGCAAAGCCTGATAACCAAAAGTATTTTCAGTTGCTTGAATTTGTTCGATTTTATTGGTTTCTTCGAGCATTTCAAATTCATCAATAAGTGCTTTTTTGATTAAATCAATTTGATTTACATAAATGCAGACAATTCTAAAACCAACCAAATCTGAAATAGAATCTTTGATTGTATATTCTTCACGCTTTGCTTCAAGATCATTTTTGTATTTTCGGAGAAATTTTTCGATACATTCATTTTTATCTTTGACTCGTCCCAAAAACATAAAGCCATCAGATTCAGGTAATTCTTTAACTAAGTCTTGAAGTGTATCTACTATTTTTTCAACAAATCCAAGTAATTTTGTTAAATGAGAATCATAAAATTCTAAGAACACTTTTTTCTCAAAGTCAAAATCCAACGAAGCCATGCTGCTAATCCCCTTTACCAACCAAAGTACGCAATGCCCTAAATTATGTCATATTTTAGGTTTTTAGACTAGACTTACAACATGAAATGGCTCGAGATAACCACCATTATTTTACAAGATGCCTTTGAACGCTTGCACCGTTTGCACATCTGGTTTTTGTTTCCGATACTTGGTGTTTTGCTTGGGGCAATGCTTGGAGTTTTTATCTTCTCGAGAAGCCAAAGTATGGTGCTTGGGGCTTTTTTGGGGTTGTTGGTTGGGCTAAGGGCTGCACAATGGTACTTAAAAAAGTAAAATAGCGCCATGATTAAATTAAGTCTTAACTTGACCCCAAGTTACCCGATTCGGATTGCTCGAAGGCTATTAGAAACCCTGCAAATCCCAGAGCGTAAAGTGGTTGTGCTGGCGGACGAAAAAATCGTGCCTTTGTACGCGGATACACTTGTCCAAAGTCTCGAGTCTGGTGGGTCTGAGGTTCATTTGCTGCCCGTACCAAGCGGCGAAAGTGCCAAGACCTTAGAGCTTCACACAAAATTACTCTCGCAACTTGCCCAAATCGGTTTGACCCGCGACAGCGCCGTGTTTGCCCTTGGTGGTGGAGCAACTTCGGACTTGGCAGGGTACGTGGCAGCCAGTTATTTACGCGGCATTGCTTTTTATGTTTGTCCGACTACGCTTCTGGCAATGGTGGATGCCAGTGTTGGCGGTAAGACTGGGGTCAACCTGCCCGAAGGTAAGAACTTGGTGGGTGCGTTTCATCAACCCCGAGCGGTTTTTATGGACACCAGCACCCTCGAGTCCTTGCCCGAAAGAATTTTTAGGGAAGGTGCAGCCGAACTTTTTAAGCACGGGCTAATTCGTAACCCTGCATTGTGTAACCTTGTTCTCGAGACTGGTTTTAACGCCTTACACCCGAAGCTCGAGACAACCCTAGCCTCTGGGGTGCAAGTCAAAATTGATATTGTCGAGCGTGACCCATTTGAACAAAATGAACGGGCTTTTTTGAACTTTGGGCATACTTTAGCTCATGCACTCGAGGCAATTACGCAGCACGGTGTTAATCATGGCGAAGCGGTGGGATACGGAATGCACTATGCAGCTATTCTGGGTAAAACCTTGGGCTACGCTGATTTAACCAAAATGACAGCCGCTTTTCTGGCGTACCAAAACCCCCAAGCCTTACCCAGTCTCGAGTGGGCAGAGGTACGCAAATTTATGGCACGAGATAAAAAAGCAGATTCGGTAGGGATGCGTTTTGTGCTGCTGGAGGATATTGCTAAACCTAAGCTAGAGCGTGTGCCAGAAGCTGCCCTCGAGATGGCATGGGCAGAATTCCAAGAAAAAAGCCCACAGGTTTAAGTTTGGGCTTTTCTCGAGTTTAAGTTTTATTCTGGGTAGACCGATTCTGAACCTCTTTTTAGAGAATCATACGATTGCCAAAAACCAACCATTTTACCATTCACATCAGGATTGCCTTCGTAAACCGAGATCCTTGGTACACCGTTGTAATTCCAAGCAAAAACAAGAAACCCATCAAGTTTGCCTCCAACGCCAAAAAGTGCAGTGTCGTTGTTCGCGTAATAACGCTGGTAGTAACGCTGTGCGATGTAACCACTGCCTGAACGCGAGACGTAAACATAATTTGAATATGCCACACCACCTGAGTCCGTACCCGCAACCCGATACGTTCCAGAGTAATCCAAATTGTTCTGGGCAGGCAGACTTGGAATGACTGAAAAACTACGGTTCGCTAAAACAGATTGTTCTATGCCGCGTCTGGTGCTGTCATAATCTTGCCAAACACTGGATAAAGTATTGGCAGCCGTGACCGCGTACAGACTCAAACTTGATTGGTTTTCGTGCAGAAAAGCGGCTACAAAAAAGTCCCCTACTTGATTATTGCCCACGGCTGTACCAATTCCGTAATAAGTATAAATCCCAAAAACTTGGGTAATACGGTAGCCTTGTCCGTAAGGCACGATGGTCATTGTACCAGAGTAGGCAGCCGCATCTGGGGTTTTACCTGTTACGGCATACGTTCCTTCAAATGCCAAACGACCTTGAGCAGTGCTGGTGGTTAAGCTGCTGCTGAGAATAATGGCAGCGATACCTGCCAAAGCGAACTTGAACATATTTTTCATAAGCCTCCGAGTGGTACTTGTGGTACTCGAGTCAGCGCTTATTTGTTTTGCGTTGGCGGGAGCAAAAACTCCAAAAAATTATGTTTCTGGAGTCTCGAGGGCTGGTTTCTTATTTTAGTGTTGCGGTTTCTGCGCCTTCTTTTAGGCTATTGTAATCTTGCCAGTAGCCTTTGAGGTCGCCAGTACGTGGATTGCCTTCAAAAATCGAAACCTGAACATTATTTCCTGCTTGCCAAGAAATTGCTAGGTACTTACCAATGTAACTGGCAATTCCTCGCCAAGTTGTCGTACCACTGACATAAGAAGCACGGTAGCCATCACCATAGTTTGTCAGCGCCATCGTTCCGGTATATGCCGCACCACTGGGAGCAGTGCCTTTGATACCATAAGTACCACTGTAATTCCAGGTGGTTGCAACAGGGGCAGCTGGAATTAACGAAAATGTGGCATTGTTAAGGACTGCTTTTTCTTGACCTTCTTTGGTACTGTCAAATTCTTGCCAGAAACCAGACAAGGTGTTGGCATCGATAACACGATACAAGCTAACAACTGGTTTGCCATTATAAATAAAAGCCCCAGCTAAGTAGTCGCCCATATCATTGCCAATTCCAAGATAGGTATCGCTACCAAAGGCTTGGGTAATGCGATACCCATCACCATAACGAGCAATGGTCATTGCCCCGCCGTAATCACTACCGTCAGGGTTTAGACCCGTTACCCTGTATTCACCATCAAACATCAAACGGCTTTGGGCGGTACTGGTGGTCAGGCTACTGCTGAATGCGAAGGCGGCGATTCCAACTAAACCAAATTTCAAAATATTTTTCATAAATTCTCCTTGGTACTGCTCGAGCCACACCTTATTCTTTGGAGCGTCGCATGAGCGTCGCATGAGCGTCGCATCAGCATACTCATCGAGCGTCACACAAACGTGAGACGAACTATTGAAACTTCAAAAATTGCCCACTTGAATAAGTAAAGACCCCGAAAAGTACGCTTTTTTCGAGGTCTCGAGCCACATCGTTATTTCAAGGTTGCAGTTTCTGTGCCTTCTTTCAGGCTGTCATAATCTTGGTAATAACCTTTGAGTTCGCCAGTGGTTGGATTGCCCGCAAAAACCGAAACTTGGGGTATGCCACCAGCTTGCCAAGCGATTGATAAGTAACTTCCGATGTAGGTGGCAATACCACGCCACGTTGTGCCACCAGAGGTGAACCTGACACGGTAACCAGCCCCGTAGTCGGACACAACCATTGTTCCAGTGTAGGCACTGCCATCTGGATTTTTACCATTGATGCCATATGTACCACTGTAGTTCCAAGTTGCGGCGGCAAGCACTTTTGAAGCACCCGAGAAAGCAGTAGCTCCTGATACAGTGGCTTCTTCTGTGCCTTCTTTGGGATTGTCGTAATCTTGCCAAAAGCCAGTCATGGTGTTGCCACTTGTGACACGGTAAATCGTCACTTGGGGCTTACCGCCACTGAGCAGTGCCACACCCAAGTTATCGCCTATATCTGTAGCAATACCACGGTAAGTTTCGTCGCCAAATCTTTGTGCCAGACGATAGCCATCGCCATACGGAGCAATCGTCATTGTACCAGTATAGGCTGTGCCATCCGTGCCTTTACCTTTGATGTTGTACGTCCCAGCAAACTGCAATCGTTCTTGGGCAGCACTGTTGGTGAGGGTGCTGCTAAGAACGACAGCAGCAATTCCTGCTAGACCAAATTTGAAAATATTTTTCATAGAACTCCATGATGTTAGTGCATTGAAAACCCAAGAGGATTTGGGGACTTTAGCGCCAAGTGGCGGTTTCTGTGCCTTCTTTAAGGCTGTTGTAATCCTGCCAGTAACCAGTCAGGTTGCCAGTACGTGGATTACCAGTAAAAATGCTGACACTTGGGATGTTGCCAGTCAACCAAGCGATGGCTAAGTTGTTACCAATGTAATTGGCGATTCCACGCAAAGCAACTCCGCCACTGGCAAACGATGCACGGTAGCCATCACCGTAGGTGGTCAGAATCATGCTGCCAGTATAAGCACTACCATCTGGATTTGTGCCTTTAATTGCGTAAGAGCCACTGTAATCCCATGTGTTGGCAACTGGGACGCTAGGCACAAACGAAAATGCACGGCTGGCAAGGGTGGCTTCTTCTGTACCTTCTTTGGTGCTGCTATAATCTTGCCAGTAACCAGACAAGGTATTGGCGGCGGAAACACGGTACAAAGTAACAGTTGGTTCACCCTCAGACAAATAAGCACCAGCCAAGTAATCACCAACGTCATTGCCAATGCCACGGTAGGTGGTGCTGCCATAAACTTGGAGCATACGGTAGCCATCACCATAAGGGCTAATCGTCATTGTTCCAGCGTAGGCGCTACCATCTGGGTTTTTACCACTGACAGCATATGTGCCGTCAAACACCAAACGACCTTGGGCAGTGCTGTTGGTCAGGGTGCTGCTGAGGGCGAGGGCGGCGATTCCAACTAAACCAAATTTCAACACGTTTTTCATAATTTCTCCTTGCTACTGCTCGAGCCACACCTTATTCTTTGGAGCGTCGCTTGAGCGTCGCATCAGCATACTCACCGAGCGTCACACAAGCGTGAGACGAACTCAAATCGCATGGGGCTGCGAACACCCCTATAAAAATACTGGTACACCACGAATTTTGCAAGAAAAGTAAAGAAAGATTAAAGCAAAGTTAAATGCCCGTGTTGCTCGAGTTAAACTAGCCTATGAAAGAAATAACAATCATTGGGGCGGGTTTGGCAGGTTCACAAGCCGCCCTTGCCGCCGCCAGCTTAGGTGTACACGTCCAACTTTTTGAAATGCGCCCAAGCCGCATGACCCCAGCTCATCGCTCGCACGGCGCGTCGGAATTGGTCTGTAGCAACAGCTTTGGTGGCGAAGGTGACAACAACGCCAAGGGACTACTGCAAGCCGAAATGCGAATTGCCAAAGCCCCGATTATGCAAGCCGCCGATGCCAACCGAATTCCGGCAGGCAATGCCTTGGCGGTCGAGCGTGACGGTTTTAGTGCCTATATCACGGCACTGCTCGAGACTAACAAAAACATTACGCTGCACCGTAAAGAATTGACTCGAGTGCCAGACGGGATTGTGGTGCTGGCTTCGGGTCCGCTGACTTCGGACGCACTCGCTGAAGATATTGTGCAACGTTTTGCAAGTGGGGAACGCCTGAGTTTTTATGATGCGGCTGCGCCAGTCCTCGAGTTTGAAGGCATCAATATGGATGTGGTCTACCGCGCTGGGCGTTACGGACAAGAAGCCGATTACTTGAACTGCCCGTTTAACAAAGAAGAATACCTGAAATTCTTTGTGGCACTCGAGGAGGCACGCAGTCACACCCCACACGACTGGGAAAAACTCGAGTTTTTTGAAGGTTGTATGCCCATCGAAGAAATTGCAAGGCGCGGCATTGACACGCCGCGTTTTGGTCCACTCAAACCCAAAGGGCTACCAGACCCACGCACTGGGCGCGAACCGTATGCCGTGGCACAACTTCGCCAAGAGGATAAGCTCGGGCAACTCTGGAGCATCGTCGGTTTTCAGACTGGGCTTAAATGGGGCGACCAGAGGGGGGTGGTGCGCCTGATTCCCGGTCTCGAGAATGCCGAAATTGCACGCTACGGGGTGATGCACCGCAATACCTACCTTTGCGCTCCAAAACTGCTCGAGCCGACGCTGCAATTTAAGGCACACCCAAATTTGTTCACGGCTGGGGTGCTGGCTGGCACAGAAGGCTACTTAGAGAGCGCTGCCACGGGTTGGCTGGCAGGTCTGAACGCCGCTAGACTCGCGCTTGGTCTCGAGCCAGTCGTACCGCCCGTTACCAGTATGCTTGGTGGCTTGGTACGTTTTCTTGCGACTGCCGAGAGCAAGAATTTCCAGCCGATGAACACCAATTGGGCATTGGTCCCAGACCTCGAGCAGAACGAGAAACCGGCCGAATTACAAAATAAGAAAAAACTGACCAAACAAGAAAAACGCCCAGTGTTGTACGCTCGAGGGCAACGTGATTTTACGGCTTGGCTCGAGGGGATTGGATGACCTTAGACCATCTGGTGATTGCTGCGCCAAGTTTAGAAATCGGGGCAGCTTGGTTTGAAGAACAGACTGGCGTAAAAGCCCAAGCTGGCGGTAAGCACACGCTGATGGGAACACATAATCTACTGGCAAAACTTGGCGCAGATACCTACCTCGAAATCATTGCGATTGACCCAGATGCCCAAGTACCGTCTCGAGCCAGATGGTTTGAACTCGACAAACCGATTTTAGAACCACGTTTAATTCATTGGGTGGCACGTTGCGAGAATCTTGAGAACATAGAAAATCTTGATGGCACAATCACAGCCATTACTCGAGGCGCATATTCGTGGCAGATTACGATTCCAGATGATGGACATTTACCACAAGGCGGTCTTGTCCCAACTTTAATTCAGTGGCACAGCCCAAACCCAAGCCGCAGCCTCGAGAATTGTGGTTTAGAACTGCTGGCGCTGACAGGGTATCACCCACAACCAGAATTGGTTACAACAAAATTGCAAACCCTTGGTCTCGAGTTACCTGTGCAGTTATCGGCATTACCGCGCTTAAAAGCCAGCTTAAAAACGCCGCTTGGCGTGGTTGTGTTGCAATAACTTAGTTATAAAAACACAAGCCTGACGCACGTTGTCAAAAAATGCCCTCCTACAAGGGCGAACACAGGGGTTCGCCCCTACGGTTGGACACATTTTATTCGCAATAAATGTTACAGTATTGCCATGCCCAGAATTTTACTTTTCTTCGTTTTACTTTTTTCCTTTGCTCGAGCCGGAGACGCAGCCAATCTTGAATTCATTGGTTTTTCCAAAGATGGGCGTTACTTGGCGTTTGAACAATTTGGCATGACCGACGGTATTGGGTATCCATATGCCCAAATTCAAATTGTGGATGTGGCAAAAAACACTTTGCTTGCCCAAACCGAAAAGATGATTGAAGTTGAAAGTAGTTCTACCGCTCAAGCTCGAGCCGCCATAAAAAGCACAGTGCAGAGTTTACTAACCCGTTACAAAATTGTCAGTGGCAATCAAGGAAAATTTATTGGTATTGCCCCAACAGCACCAAATTTAAGCGGTCAACGCAGTGAATTTATCTATGCGGGTCGCACCTATACCTTGGAGCTAAACAGCAACTTCGAGAAACAAGCTGCTAAAACTTGCCCTGACGAAATCGCTTCGCGTTTAGAATTGACTTTAAGTGCGGCTGGAAAAACCCGAGTCTTACAAAAAGATGGGCTAACCTTACCTAAATCTCGAGCCTGTGCTTTAAGCTATGAAATGCGAAGCGCTCATTTGTTGGGCAATAACTTGGCGGTTTTTGTCGCCGTTCAGACCCCCGGTTTTGAAGGTGCGGATGTGCGCTTTATGGTGATTACAACACGGTTATAAGTATGGAAGCCCAAATTTTTGGCATTCAAAAGTCACAAGAAACCCGTGCCGCCGAGCGTTTTTTTAAGGAACGCAAAATTAAAATTCATCTGGTGGATTTACTCGAGCGCCCGATTGCGGCTGGCGAACTGAAACGTTTCTTGGATAAGTTCGGTTGGGATTTGGTGCTTGACCGCACTGGCAAAACCTTTCAAGCCTCTGGTCTCGAGTACCTAAAACTCAGTGAAGATGGCTGGTTTATTCGAGTCCAAGACGAACCACGCTTGCTGCGTTTGCCTTTGGTTCGGGTTGGCAAAGCACTGGCAATTGGGCGCGACGAAACCACTTGGAAAACCATGCTCGAGACCACGCCAGCCGTTACCAAACTTGGGTGATGCTAATCGAATCAATGTAGGCATCGGCTAGGGAAAACGACGAATTTCGGTCAACCACCAGTTCAGCCGATGTGTTTTTTGTACCCGTGGTGAAAACCAGATTGATTGGCTTGAAAAACTGATGCTGTTGAGTTGTGGTGCTTACACTGACTGCACTGCCTCCAAAGTCTTTAACCAAGAAACTAACCGAATCTGATTTTGTATCCACCTTTGCCCAAGCTGTTAAACGGTAGTTTGTATTAGGCGATAAACCATTAATTTTTTGAGTCAGTTTGCCAATCGGGTACATTCGTATGCTGGTTGTCCCGCTAAAGGGTGCGGTTGTTGTGATTCCAGTGGCTTTCCAACCTTGGAAATCATCCAGTTCAAAACCACCATTTCTTACAAAATCTACTTTACTTTTTTGTTTGGCTGGCTTGAAATCAGGAATACTCAAGAGCAATTTTTCGACATCAAGTGTGCCTTGGGCAAAACACCAACTGCCATTTGGTGTTTTACAAGTTGAATCAGGGTCTACTTCGGCGTAGTTGCGCCACCAAACCCGTTTTTTATCATTTGATGACCCAAGAGTCGTGCCAATTTCTCTCAAATAAGCGCTAGAGGTTTCGTCATAGGCTTCACCATACGCCAGTGCCATTGCCCCAGTCACCAAAGGCGCAGCAAAAGAAGTTCCTGTAGCATTGGCAGTTCGACCATTTGGCGCATAAGTTTGCACGTTTTCGCCAGGTGCGTACATAAAGACATCATCGCCACTATTGGAAAAACTCGAGATTTGATCGTTGTCGTTAATACTGCCAACCCCAATGAGTTTGCCTGTTCCAAATGAATAACCCATGGCTGCGGGGTAAGAAGCTTTATTTTTCTTACTGTCATTACCAACCGAAGCCACAATATAGACATTTTTACTAATGGCATTGCTAATCACGGTTTTTAAGGCTTCTGAATACTCTTTTGAACCCAAAGAGATATTGATCACTCGAGCGCCATTTTTAACCGCGTAATCAATCGCAGCAATCACATCATCTAAGTCCCCCTTGCCATCTGAATCCAAGACTTTGAGTGGCATAATTGTGGCTTTGGGAGCAACTTGTAAAATAATGCCAGCTACGGCTGTACCATGCCCGTAGCCTTTACCATTATTGACTTCGGTAACATCGTTGTTTTTGTCCACAAAATTCCAGCGCTTGGCTGGTTGGATTAAACGCCCAGCAAATCCGGGGTGGTTCAGGTCAATACCCGTGTCTAAAACAGCCACAATCACACCAGCAGCAAAATTGTGGGCAATCGCATGGGCTTGAGGCACACGGCTGCTCATATAAGCATTGCTGGTTTGGGCTTGCGTAAACGGTAAGGTCTGACCACTTGACCATGTAGACCAGCCACTAGACCACGTTGACCAACCACTTGACCATGTAGCCCAGCCACTCATACCAACACTGGCAGTCCCTGAGCTTGCGCCTTGGGTGCTGATGTTGGGTTGATTAAGGTTGATTCTGGCATCGGTGGTCTCGAGGGTCGTATTTGGCTCGAGGTGTTTAACTGCCGAGTCGTTACTGACAGGCAAACGATCAGTTTTAAGAATTGCAAAACCTGCTTGTGAGTCAAAAGAAAGCACTGCTCCGCCGTAACGTTGCAAGACAGTCTCCTGGGTGTCGTTGGTAGTTAAATTTAAGGTTAGTAGGTATTCTTGCTTGGCTTCGGTTTTTAGTGTACTGCACGAAGCAAACACTGCGCCAATAAAAGCGCTGAGTGCTAAACCGGTAATTTGACTTAAAGATTTCATGATAAACTCCTACAGCTAGAATTCTACCAACCAATCATTACTAATTCCTTACAATAATCTTACAATATCGCGTCAGGGACTCAAATGTGAAAAATATCATATTTAGCGCATAGCCACTTCTCGAGTTTCCCGACGAATACCCAATGCCAAGAACCCACCAAGCACGGCAATTATTCCAGCTACCGTAAACGCCAAGGTGTAATCACCCAAATTATCCCTTGCCAAACCACCAATCCAAGCTGCCATTGCCGCTCCTAACTGATGTGCCGCAAAGACCCAACCGTAGACAATGCCAACATTGTGTCTGCCAAAGGTTTTGGCTACCAACATCACAGTTGGTGGCACAGTCGCAATGTAATCTAAACCAAAAAGAACCGCAAAAATACTCAGTCCGCCAACATCGTGCATATAGGGCAGAAAAAGCAGGCTAACACCACGAAAAAAGTAATACACCAAGAGCAAACGACGCGGGTCATAACGGTCGGTTAGCCAACCCGAAGCAATTGTTCCCACAAAATTAAAAGCTCCCATGAGTGCAACCATACTGGCTGCAATAGGCTGGGTTAAACCATGATCCACCGCATGAGGAATTAAATGCTGACCGATTAAACCATTGCTGGTCGCCCCACAAATATAAAAAGTAATTGCCAGTAACCAAAAATCAGGGTGACGGAGTGCTTTACTCATGATTCCAAGGTCGGCTTGGGGTGCGGTTAGTGGCGTGTCCAGATTTGCTCCAAGCGGACGTTGCCCAACTTCAGACGGGTCGGAACGCATTAAAAACAAGACTGGCACAAGAATCGCAATCGTAATACTGGCTAAGACCAAGGCACTCGAGCGCCAACCGATATTGACCGCTAAAGTCGTTAGCAGTGGATAGAAGACCAACTGCCCAGCACTGGTACTTGCCCCAAAAATACCAATCACCAAACCACGCCGTTCGACAAACCACCTGTTGGCGATGGTCGCCCCAAGCACACTGGCAACCAAACCTGTACCAATACCAGACAACAACCCAAAGAACAGATTTAACTCGAGTTGGGTCTGCACTCGGCTTGAAAGCCACATGGCGAGGGCTGTGATGATTAAACTGGCGGCGGTGACTGCCCGAACCCCTAGTTTTGCCATCAGCAACCCAGAAATAGGACCACCCAAACCAAATAAAATTAAACCCAGACCAGTTGCCAAGGATAAACTCGCCCTCGACCAACCCGTGTCACGTTCCATTTCGATCAGCCAAGCCCCTGGCGCACTGCGAGCGCCAGCCGTGACCAACAAGACCACTGCCGTGACTGCAACAATCACCCAAGCATAGGAGAATTTCGGCTTCATTGGAGCTATCTTACGCCTTTAGTCCCTTGTCACTTCAATCACCATCGAGGCGCACTTGCCACCAAAACCAAAAGAGTTTTTTAGGGTTCTCAGGGTCGGTTCAGCACCAAATTGGCTCGAGGTGAAATTGAGTTTGCCTTCTTCACGCAAAAAATCACAGTGTTTTAAGTTATGAATTTGTGGAATAACTCCGTGACGCATGGATTCAATTGCATAAATTGTCTCGAGAATCCCAGAGGCAGCTAAGGTATGCCCGATTTTACTTTTTGGGGCGTAAATCGGAATATGGGGAAACTTTTCGGCTAAGACCTTATATTCTACCGCGTCGCCAATCGGGGTTGAAGTCGCATGGGCATTGACGGCGTGAATTCCGTTGCTTGGAATGTGCTTCATGGCTTTATCTATGGCTAAAATTGCGCCGCGTCCGTCCTGATGTGGAAAAGTCGCATCATACGCATCCGATGCCATGCCAACCGGATAAAGCGTGGCATAAACGGTACTGCCGTACTCTTTGGCTTTTTCGCTACTTTGTAAAATCAGTGTACCAGCCCCTTCACCCATGCAAAAACCTTTGCGGGAAACATCAAAAGGCGCACTAAAATTACCCAAAGCTCCAATATACGCAAAATACTTCATCGAAAAACCAAAACACCCCGCGTCGGCTGCGCCAACCACCACATAATCGTAGTCCTCGAGCAATTTCATGGCGCTGTCTATGGACATTAAACCAGTGCTACAAGAGGCAAACAACGAATACGAAACCCCGCGAAAATCGTAATGACAAGCAATTTGATTACAAGCAATGTCTGGTAAACGATTGACCACGGCTCGAGGACTGACCCGGCGGTTCTCGATAAACTTAGAAAAGTATTCTTCGATAAATTCAGCATCGTTACTGACTGTGGACAGAATTACCGCAACATTGGAGCTATGCGGTAAATTAGCATGGGTAATGGCTTGAGCCGTGGCGTGCATCGCTAGGCGCTGGGTTTGGGTGATGCCCTTATCTGAAAAACCAGTCGGCAAAACCAAATTTTGATAATTGACTTGAATCCCTCTGGTGATTTGACCATTGACAAAAAAACTCAGGTCAGTCACAAAATCTTGGTCATTGACCATGTTGGCAAAGCAGTCTTTTGGATTATTCCCAAGTCCATCAATCATTCCGTAGCCGACAACCTGTGCAATCATATGGTTTTCAGTCTACGCTAAAACCCGCGCTTCTTGCTCGTGGAATAACACCTGTCTTGACCCTAAAGATGCACTTAGCGGGCTGGGTCGCTGTCGGGCTACTCGCGCTTCTTGCTCGTGGAATAGCACCTTCTTGACCCCTACAGCAGCACCTGTCTTGCCCCTGAAACAGCACCTTCGGGCTTTGGGCGCTTCGGGCTTGGGTCGCTTGCGGGCTACTCGCACCAGCCAAGAAATGAGACACTGTAACAATGCAGTTGCTTTTTAATAGCTTAGGACTTGATTTATTAAAATGTGATAGTGTTTATATTCGTAATTCTTAAAGACCGATTTCAGATGTAACGCTCCGTGTGACGCTTGTGTGACGCTTTTTAGATAGAGTAGAACAAACCAAAGGAGGAAATGATGATCCCGACCGATCCGATTTTCACAAAAAAGACGTATTACACGCCACAACTTGAAAAGCACCAATGGCATTCGATGACTGGTGTGTCCTTACCCATAGGCACAACAGGCTTCCCAGATAATCCCTTGGACGAACTCCAAGATACTTTGGGGGGTGAACAATGAAGCACTATGTGACGGCACTTTTACTACTGCCTGCGCTCTTGGTGGCTTGTCCTCAAGCGCCCACACCAGAAGCCAAACCGCCAGTTCTCGAGCAACCGTTTGCACCCACACTGCTGGGTAGCCTAACCGTTCAATTTGGTGGAGAGGGTAAAGTACAAACCGCTAAATTTGTACCAAATCGAGTCTCGAGCCAAGCCCTGACACCAATCACTGAATCTACCTTGGTATTCAATAGCCAAGTCTTTCAATCTATTGATGTGCCAGCTACCACCAACCGTTACCTGATGGCACGGTTTACTGTGACCAACAACGCGGCGGCTGCTCGTACAAACCTGACCTTAGTAGCATACCGCCAGAATAATAATAGCGGCGGGAGTGCTTTTAGGAATGTTCAAACCTTTGCGGGTGGCACGGTTGATGTCAATAATCTTATCCCTGTTAATGCTATGAAAACTACAGGCTGCACTTTGCCAGCCACTGTTTGTGTAGACAATAATAATGCCGATTTGCAAATTTATCAGCGCAGCGAAATCACCACCCTGACTACAGCATCCAATGGGTCATTAATCAATGTTAATCCAATTACAGGCGAAGGCATTTTGCAATATGCGTATGTGGCACGTAGTAGTGCCACTAGCCGTACTATTGCCGCCAATGGAACTGGCACAGTTACACTGGCTCTGCAAGTTCCACAAGCAGGCGACGCTGGAAACGGCAACCCTGCTTACCGTTATAGCATGACCTTCTTAGTCTTTACCGATAATGTCAATCGAGTCACCGAAAGCACTTCTGAACAAGGCACAAATAGTGGTGCAAGCGCTCGAGCCACCAGCTTTGGCGGTAGCCCACAAATCACCAGTATGTGCGGCACAACTTTAACGGGTAGTACCTTTATCCCCGGCGTTCGTACTGTGGGTGTAGGCGTGGACACGGCTTGGATGGGCGGAAATTTCTTTGATAATGGCACAGCCGCTAATCTAACTGGCATTATTGGCAACACTGAAAAAGCCTACACGGGCGCAAACGCTACCCTGATAGCACGGTTTACAGCCCTAGGCGGCGCGACCCTGACCCCACAAAACCGCGCTATTGCCAGTGCTACCACCACCAACGGCGGTAATCTTGGCATTGCCAACGCTTCAACTGGCACAGTCACAATTCGTCCATTGGTCAATTCTCGAGTAGCCGATTCGTTTAATTACCAGATTTCTGATGGGACTTGCACCAGCCCTAATTTCTCGGCAACCCTTGCAGCCCCAAGCAATACCGTTTGGTACATAGATTCGGCTGCCTCGGCTGGCGGCGACGGACGCAGCAACGCACCATTCCAGAATGCCCAGAGCCTCAATGTGGCGGCAGCTAACACCACGGCTATCAATGACTTTATTTACCTCAAAGGCAACAGCACCAACACAACTGCCTTGGTCTTAAAAAATGGTCAACAAGCGATTGGTTCTGGCGAAGCCCTTGTGGTTGGCGTAGAGACACTAGCGGTGGCTGGTACAGCCCCAACGGTTCAAACCCCGATGACCGTAGCCACAGGCAACACCATCAAAGGCTTAACGTTTGGCGGCTTAAATGGTACGGCTGGCGGTACGCTAACTGTAACGAACGCCAGTATTGCCGCAGGTGCAAACCAAGCTGTGAACATCACCAACGGTACAATGGCAGTGAGTTTAACCAGAGTCGCCTCGAGTGGAGGTGCAAACGGCATTCAATTAACCAACACCACGGGTTCGTTTGCTGTGACAGGTACAGGCACAACTGCCGAAAGCGGCGGGATTTTAACGGGTCATACTGCCGATGGCGTAAATTTAGCCACCCAATTTGGTTCGGTTAGCTTGAAAAATATGCGAATCAGCAACTCGCAGAACGAAGGTGTGGAAACCAGTCCAAACACTGGCACAAATTTACTACGGCTCGAGGATGTAACAATCAACAATGTGGGGGCAGCTGTAACCACCCATGATGGTGTGCTGTACACCGCCAGTGGTACAAGTAGCAACACCTTAGAGGTGATTGGTACAGTGGCTGTAACTTCTGGCAATGCAGCCACAGTGGCTTCGCGGATTCAAGCAGGTGACAGCAGTGGAATCAGGGTCAATACGGTTGTCGGCTCGAGTGCAGGGATGGTCTTGAAGGTCGAGAAAACCAGTATCCGCGAGAATGCTTTTTATGGCATTAACACCCAGTACCAAAGCAGTGGCGCAACCACCACCACCATAGATGATAACCGCATAGATTTAATTACAGTGGATGGTTCTGGTATTCGCATAGATGCCGATACCCCAGCCCAAACCCATAAGTTACGAATCAAAGGCAACACCATAGATTTGCACCTTGGGGCAGACACTGGCGCAAGTGCTGGTATGGACATCCGCCTGCGTCAAGCAGCTACTTTACAGGCTTTGATTGAAACCAATACTGTACTTGACGCTGAAGGTGCTGGTATCCTAGTCAATGCTGGTTCTGCACCGACTTCGACCGCTAATTTACAACTCTCGTTACTGAGCAATACCGCCACAAGCACTGACCCGCTTCCGATTACAGGCATTCAAGTCCAAGGTGGTACTTCAGGTGGCACAGGGGCAACCGTATGCTTAAACGCCGTAAGCAATAACATCAATTTCTCGGATGTAAATGCAAACAACTATCTTTTGCGCCGAGTCGCTGCAAATACCTTTAATTTGCACGGGGCAACTGGCACACCTTTGACCAGTGCTGCAACTGTAACCTCTTGGTTGTCAGATGCTCCACGCAGTAATTTAAATACTGCTGGCAAAACAAGTATTTTAGGCAGTGCTACCCCCGGTTATGGTACTTGTACCGTGGTTGTTCCAACATTCTAAAGGAGGGGTCTTATGTCAGATCCATTTATTGGTGAAATCCGCATGATGGCTTTTAATTTTCCGCCTAAATTTTGGGCATTATGCAATGGGCAATTTCTACCCATCAATCAAAATCAAGCCTTATTTAGTTTACTAGGCACAACGTATGGTGGTAATGGGCAAACCACTTTTGCCTTACCGAATTTTCAAGGTCGTACCCCAATTCATATGGGGTCTGGTTTTACACAAGGGCAAGTGGGTGGCTCGGAATCCCATACTTTAGTTGTCAGCCAAATGCCAAGCCACACCCACACCCTGAATGCCTCGAGCAGTGCTAGTGCAGCCGCCATACCGACCAATAACAGTTTTGCCAATGGTGCAGCAAAACTTTATGCGGCACAAAATAACGGAGCGGTTTTACAGGCTTCAACCGTTGGTAATGCGGGTGGTTCACAACCACACAACAATATGCAGCCGTATTCGGTGATTAGTTTCTGTATTGCCTTAGCTGGCATTTTTCCGAGTCGGAACTAAGGAGAGCAAGATGAGTAATCCTTATATTGGTGAAATCAGGATGTTCGGTGGAAATTTTGCTCCTGTTGGTTGGGCATTTTGCGATGGTTCATTACAAGCTATTTCCCAAAACGACGCTTTATTTGCATTGATTGGCACAACTTATGGGGGCGATGGACAAAGCACGTTTGCCCTGCCAGATTTACGTTCACGAATACCCGTTCATCAAGGGACAGGAAGTGGGTTAGGTAGCCGTACCCTTGGCGAAAAAAGCGGCACAGAAAGCGTTACACTGATTAGCCAGCAAATCCCGCAACACACCCACGCGGTTGTTGTCTCGAGCAGTACAGGCAGTACAGGTGTACCAAGCAGCACTGTGACTCTTGGGGTAGCCGATATTGATTTGCATATTATCGAAAGTCCAAGTGTCAATATGAACGCCGGCACCGTTGGTAATGCGGGTGGTTCACAACCACACAACAACATCCAACCGATTCTAGCAGTCAATTTTATTATTGCGCTGTTTGGTATTTTCCCAACGCAAACATAAGGAGCTTCTATGTCAGATCAATTTGTAGCTGAAATCAGGATGGTCGGTTTTAACTTTGCCCCGAGAGGCTGGGCAACTTGTGATGGACAACTTATATCTATTTCGCAAAATACGGCTTTGTTTAGTTTGCTCGGTATAACCTACGGTGGTGACGGGCGAACCACCTTTGGTTTACCCAATTTACAAGGACGCAGCCCACTGCAACCGGGTCAAGGACCTGGCTTATCGTTTTACAGCTTGGGCGAAACCACTGGTGAAAGCAATGTGACTTTATTGGAAACCGAGATTCCACAGCACAATCACACCTTTGGAGCATTGAATGCCGTTGGTGACACCAACAGCCCAAGCGGTTCTGTGCCTGCTCGGGTTGTTGGCAAAACACCCTATGTCAATGCTGCACCTAACACAATTCTTGCCCCAAGTCTTGCACCGGCTGGGAGTAGCCTACCCCACAACAACCAAATGCCGTATTTGGTGGTTAATTTTTGTATTGCCCTGCAAGGTGTTTTCCCACCAAGGGGATAAGGAGTCTACCCATGAAAAGACGCGATTTCTTACAAGCCCTTGGGGTTGGCGCTGCCATTCCCGCCATTGGCATTGTTGCCCAAGCTGCCCCGCATAGACTGCGGGTACTGGCACTGTCCCCCAAAGCCTTCTCGAGCCAGTTTTTAAGCGGCTTAACCCCAAACCAGAACTTTGAACTTACCTTTGTCGAGGCTGGCAGCACCACCACATCCGCCGCTCGAGCCTTAGCCCAAATTCTCGAGACCAAAACCTTTGATGTACTGGTTTCGCTTGGTGATGGGTATGCCGATGCCCTGCGCCCGATTCTCGAGCAGTACGCCTTACCCGCCATTTGCAACGAATTTGGTGCTAAAATTCCAGCCCTCGAGACCAGTCCATTTATTCTTTCTAACAGCCTAAAACTCTGGCAATCCGAATGGGCATTGGGCGGTTTTGTTGCCAACCAACGCAAAAGTAACATTGGGCGCGGCAACACGTCCGTGATTGTTTGCAGTATGCGCGAAGCAGGATACGACTTGCCTTATGCCTTCAGAAGCGGCTTTGAAAGTGCTGGCGGTCAGGTTCTGCAAACAATTGTCTCCGAAGATTGGGCGGCTGTTCTCGAGCAGATTAAAGCCCTCAAACCCGCTCATTTGCACATCATCGCCTCGGATGCCACCAACCTCGAGATGCTGCGTTCGGCTCGAGTTCCTATCAGTGTCAGTGCCTTAACCAAGCTAAGTGCCACCACTGCTTTCTCGAGTTTTGGCGAAGATGCTGTGCTGCAACTTGGGCAAGAAAGTGCGGCGCTGCTGATTCAAGCTGCCAATAGCGATAACCTAAATTTCTTAAAGGCTTTACGCAATGCTAAAGTACAAACCGCTCGAGGGGTGCTAGAATTTAAGCGCAACCAAAACCAGAATACGCTGTACCTCGAGAAAAATGGGGTTCGGCGGGTTCTTGAGTCGGTCTCTGAAATGCACCCACGCTTAAACGATTTACGCTCTGGGTTGCGCTCTGGGTTCACCAACACCTACATGGTTTAATGTCAGTATGGACATTGCCTTGCAAACCGAAGCAGAAGCGGACATTCCGTTTCTGCTCGGGCTTTATACCGAATCTCGAGCCGAAGAGATGAGTCTTGTGCCGTGGACTTTGGAGCAGAAAAAAGTTTTCCTCGAGAGCCAGTTTTTGGCTCAACGCAGTCACTATTATCAGCATTACCAAGGCGCGGCTTTTGATTTGATTTTACTGGAGGGTGTTCCAGTCGGGCGGCTTTATGTGCATAGAAGCAGCGAAATTCGGTTAATGGATATTATTGTCAGTCCGCCCTACCAAAAGCGCGGCATTGCCAAGTGGTGTTTCGAGCAGTTATTTATAGAAGCAAAAAAGTCTGGTTTAGATATTACCTTGCATGTCGAAATCAATAATCATGCTCGGGACTGGTACAAACGCATGGGCTTTACCGAACTCGAGACCGAAGCCACAGGGGTGTATGTCAAAATGCACCGTGCTAACTAAAAACCGCTTCGAGCTGCACACCTTCACCAGCTTTTGCAATGGGGACAAGAAAAATCTCGAGCCGTCCAAGCGAAGTGTGCAGCAGTGCATATGTGCCTTGAGGGGCTGGGACTGGAGACGCAAACAACAAAGAAAAAGCTCTACGTGGCGCTCCCTCATGGGTATTTAAGGGTTTTGTCTCGAGCAAGGTAAAGGCGACCTCGCTGCCCTCGAGCTTAAATTCTTGGGTTACGAGCGGCGAAAAATCTTCAAGTGTAATTTCTGTTAAGTCCATATTAAACCCCTTTTGTGCTTAAAAACTCGAGATTGGCACGGTAACTGGCGGGTAAACCCCACCCGAGCCAGTGGGCTGGTGGTTGGGCTGTAGCAATGTTTTGGGCTGCACTTGCCAAAGCGATCATCTCGAGCAGTTGAAGCCGCATTGCTTCAACAAGACTGGTTTGACCAACATCACCATGCCCTGGAATAATTTGCACAACGCCCTGTATTTGCTCGAGGTCATGAAGGCGTTCTAACCAACTTTGGGGGTTTCCATGTCCCATAAAAGCCAAATGCTGATTTAAGACCAAATCACCAGTCACAAGTACCTCTTCCACGGTCAAAACAGCATCCAAGGTGGTGTGTCCAACGCCAAAAGTTTGGATTTGAACAGTGCGTTTTGAACCAATCAATTCAAAAGAATCTGAGAAAGTGACACTTGGTAAAGTTGGTTTGAAATTGGGCATAAAGGCTTGCAACATCTCGAGTTCAGCAAGTTCCAAAGCCAATAAATTCCTTTCCCAAGGCGTGGTTGCCACTTGTCTTTGCAAATCAAGTATTGCCTCAGCAAAATTCTCTGTCTCGAGCCGAGCAAACCGCATCTGCATTAAATCTCTGGTGGTATTGCTCGAGATAATGGTGGTATCGGCAAAGACCTGATTGCCCAAGCAATGATCCAAATGATGATGCGAATTTATTAAGTACGATACAGGTTTTTTTGTGGTTTCTTCAGCCAATTGCCGTAGCTCGAGTGCTGCCACTGGCGACATGCTCGAGTCAAAAACCAGTGTTTTATCACCAAGGTCAATAATTGCAGCGTTTGACATGGCATAGGTTGGGTCTTGGCTAATGGCTGCCCAAACACCATCAGCGACTGGCTCGAGACTAAACATCAAACCCCAATAGCCCGTTGCAGTGCCTCAAGTGTGGCTGGCACAGGATTCTCGAGACCGGCAAGACTACTGGCAGTGGTTGGGTCTTTTAAGCCGTGTCCAGTCAGGGTACAAACAATCCTCGAGCCGTCTGGGATGCGACCTTCTTTAATCATGCGCCATGCTCCAGCAAAACCCGCAGCACTGGCTGGTTCACAAAACATCCCTTCTTTTGCCAGAAATTGGTAAGCAGTTAGGATTTCTTCGTCGGTCACAGCTTCGATGACTCCACCAGATTCGTCTCGTGCGCCGATGGCATAACACCAACTGGCAGGGTTGCCAATGCGAATGGCTGTGGCAATCGTTTCGGGTTTTTCGACAGCGTGACCTAAGACAATCGGGGCTGCGCCAGCAGCTTGGAAACCAAGCATAATCGGTTTTCTGGGGATGGTGTTATCAGCAAATAATTCGCTGTATCCTTTCCAGTGGGCAGTAATATTTCCTGCGTTGCCTACAGGCATGGCGTGGTACTCGGGAGCATCCCAGTCAAAACTTTCGGCAACTTCAAAGGCAATGCTTTTTTGTCCTTCGATACGGTACGGATTAACACTGTTGACCAGAGCAATTGGTGTGACTTCGCAGAGTTCACGCACCAAACGCAGCGCATCATCAAAATTCCCTTCGATTTGCACAATTTTTGCACCCATTAGAATCGTCTGTGCAATTTTACCGGCTGCCACATACCCGGCAGGCAGCACAATAATGCAGTCAACCCCGGCTCGGGAGGCATAAGCTGCGGCGGCTGCACTGGTGTTGCCGGTACTGGCACAGGCAATGGCTTTTGCTCCGTCCTCGAGTGCTTTAGAAACTGCCATCGTCATGCCTCGGTCTTTGAAACTGCCCGTGGGGTTTGCCCCGTCGAATTTGGCAAAAAGCCGAATACCGCGGTCCGTAGATTCAGGTGTGCCACGAAGTTCAACCAGTGGGGTGTCGCCCTCGCCGAGTGAAATGACAGGGGTGAGTTCGGATACGGGCAGTCTCGAGCGCCAACGCTCTATTAAACCACGGGCTTTGAAAGTTGGATGGGTGGCGGCTAAAGTCATGATTGTAGTTTAACCTCACAATGTTAGGTGTGCAAAGGTTATTGGTATGTACAAATGTTTTTGGTTTGAAGTAGTAGGATATTGGTATGGTTGGGTTATTGGAAATAAAGCAGTATGCCAAAAAAGCCGCTCAAGCCAGTGGAGCAAAGCAAGTTTTTTTATTTGGCAGCCATGCTAGGGGTCAAGCCCATCAAGATAGTGATGTGGACATGCTTTTGGTATTTGATCAGCCTACTGACTTAATGAAAGCAGCCCAAAAAGCCTATGCTGCTTGTCAAGACCGTTCGTTTGCATTGGATATTACTCCTATGCACTATTCACATCTTGTGGGAATGGAATCCTTTATTGCCGAAGCCGTTCTCGCCGAAGGTATTCAAGTTTATGTCCAGAGCTAATTTACTTAATTTAGCTGCAAACCGAAGTCGTTATCCTGGCGAACTTGAAGCCCCTAATTTTGATGAAGTACAAGCCTTCCGAAATGCTGCTGCAATGATTCGGCAAACTGTACGCAGTGCTTTACAACTCGAGGACATACCATGATTAAACCATCCCGTGAATACGATTTCCCCGTGGTCAAAGATGGGGTGCTGGTCAAAGGCGCACCTGCGGTGCGTGAACGCAAACCCGATTGGTTAAAAGTCTCACTGCCAAGCGGCATCGGTTACTCGAGCATCAAGGATATTGTCGGGCGGCACGGACTGGCAACAGTTTGCCAAGAAGCGATGTGTCCAAATATCGCCGAATGCTGGAGCGCGGGTACAGCCACGTTTATGCTGCTGGGCAGTGTTTGTACTCGGGCTTGTAAGTTCTGTGCGGTCAATACAGGCAATCCGCTTGGGCGACTTGACTTAAGCGAACCCGAACATATTGCCGAGTCCGTCGAACTGATGGGCTTAAAGTATGTGGTGCTGACCAGTGTTGACCGTGATGACCTGCCAGATGGCGGCGCGGCACATTTTGCCCGAACTGTAGAAGCCATTAAAACCCGAGTCCCACACGCCAAAGTCGAGGCACTGACCCCAGATTTTCAAGGCAATCTCGAGTCTGTGTATGCTGTGATTGATAGCGGTGTCGAAGTTTATGCCCAGAACCTCGAGACGGTACGCCGTTTAACCCATCCAGTCAGGGACTCGAGGGCGGGTTATGAACAAACCCTGCGGGTCTTGGCTGGTGCAAAAGCCTATAAGCCCAGTGTCTACACCAAAACCAGTCTAATGCTTGGGCTGGGCGAAACCCGAGAAGAAATTCGGGAAGCACTCGCGGACATCAGAGCAGCCAAGGTTGACATTGTGACTTTTGGGCAGTATTTGCGCCCAACCCGCAACCATTTGGCAGTCGAGCGCTACATCCCACCCTCAGAATTTGATGAAATCCGAATCGAAGCCCTCGAGTACGGGTTTCTCGAGGTTGTGGCGGGTCCGCTGGTTCGCTCGAGTTACAAAGCCGAACAGGTGATTAAAAGCTAAGTTATCGCAATTCCACGCTGCTTGGCTCGAGGCGTACACCTTCGACCAGTTTTCCTGTGCCGTCCACTGGGGTCAGTTCGGTTTGGTTATTGCCAGCCACACCTAGGGCAAAGACGACTTGGCTGACTTGTTCGCTTGTGCCGATGGCAAGGACGGTAAAACTCGAGGGGGTTGGGTTGGCGTTTTCTAAGGGAGCAATTTTAACCAGAATGCTTTCCCTGATTACACTTTTTAAGGTTGCCGAGATTCGACGTGGTTCGTAACTCAGGATTTTGATATTGCTGGGGGCATCTACTCGGACATCGCTCGAGAAGAAACCGTCAGGGCGACTGCTGATGTTGATACTGGCTTCGAGATTGCTGCTTTGGATTTGTTCAAGTTCGCCTCGAGCGCCTTGGATTTTAAGGGCAATGGTTTTGGGTAAGTCTTTGATTACTCGGTTTTCGTCCAGTCCCCTAATTTCAAGCGGTATTTCTAAGCCTCTGGTGGCAGTGCTGCGCCGTTCATTGGTGGCAGCAAACCATAAGGCAATGGCAATCAGTAATGCCCCGAGTTTGGCAAACCAGTTATCGAGAATCATTTTCTCTAAATGAGCAGGAAGTTTAATTGGCATTGCCGACCTCGCTGACCTGCGTTTCTTTTAGTTTTTGGCGGGTCAGCTTAAAAAAGCTGCGTCCAATTCGGGTGCTGCGTGGTTTTTGGGCGGCACTGCTGCGGAGTCGTTCTCGCAATTCAAGCACCGTTAAATCTGGGCTAAGCACCCCATCTTCGGCTAAACGGATTGAGCCGCGTTCCTCGGAAATCACCACAATCAGTGCGTCGGTTTGTTGTGATAATCCCAGTGCGGCACGGTGACGAGTACCGTATAAGCGCTGTACCCCGCTCGAGTCGCTTTGCAGTGGAAATAAGCAACCAGCAGCACGGATTCTGCCATGTTGGACAATCACACCGCCATCGTGCAGAGGGGTGTTGCGGGCAAAAATGGTTTCTAAGAGTCCACTCGAGACCTCAGCATCAAGTTTAATCCCACTGCCTGCATAATCGCCCAGTGGGGTTTGGCGCTCCAAGGCAATCAGCGCCCCAATTTTGCGTTCAGCCAACCATTCGACAGCCCTGGTAATTTCGTTGAGTGCCAGCATTTGCGGCGCATCCTCGGTTTGGCGCGGTCTGCCAACCCGCTCGAGAACGGCTCGCAGTTCAGGTTGAAAAATCACAATCAGGGCAAAGACCCCAATCGCGGCTATTCGCTCGAGAATAGCGTAAAAAGTGGTTAAGCCTAGCCACTGCGCCGCATACAGTGCCAGTCCAAAAACCACCAACCCACGCACCAAATTGAGGGTGTGTGAATCTGCCATCAAGCGGTAGGCTTGGTAGAGCAGGACGGCAACCAGGGCAATGTCTAAAAAATCTAGGAAAGTGAACATGATGGAGGAAAGAACCTTAATTTGTTGGCAGCAAGACCCACAATTTCTTTTTTCTCGTCCCTCCTTCCTCTAAAATCTTTTCTTAGCCTACTCGAGAATCCAAAATCGTGCCTCAGACAATTGGCGTAGAACAGTCATACATCCAAAGGTCAGGCAAACGTCTGATTGAGTCTGATTAGACTTTTAGCCATGAAGTTGGTTCTTTTTACCTTTCTCTTTTGTCTTTCCTCTTTCTTCTCGAGTGCCTCTGCCCATGCTGTGGCAGTCAACTTGGATGTGTTCAGCGAGAAAAAAGACTTGGTGGTTTTAATGAACGGAGTCCAAGGCGAACCGATTAACGGCGCGAGTTTGGCGTATAGCTTGCTGTCCGAAACAGGCGAGGTCTCGAGTGGCGTGGTTAAGCCAGTGGCAGATGGTGAGTACCGCGTGGTGGTTAGTGTGCCAAGCGGTGCGTACACCCTGAAACTCCGCGATACAACTTTTCCTGCCGAGGCGCTCGAGGTGGCAAAGGCAGTGCAGTTTCCGTTGACCCAATCGGTGCGGTTGTTGTTACCAGCTTCTAAAGCTGGGCAACCAGACTTGACGTTACTGGTGGTTCTGGCTGCCCTACCTGTGGTGATTGCGTTGCTGGCACTGGCTTTTGTGTTGTTTGTTCGTCCTAAGAACAAGGAAGTGCCATTGTGAAGTTCTTTTTGAAAGCCTTGTTTTTGTTGTGTCTGCTGCTGGCTTGCACTCCAGCTAAGCAAAACGAACTGACAGTCAAACTTGAAATCACCAATCCCAAAGTCGGTAAAGTGCCAATCGTGCTGCTGCTCGAGTATCAAAGTAAACCCTTGACCAAAGCGATTGTTACGGTGCGTGGCGATATGACCCATGCAGGGATGTCGCCAGTCCAAGCCGAAGCTCGAGAACTGGAGGCTGGGCGCTATGCCCTAGATAACTTTGGCTTTACGATGTCGGGCGATTGGGTACTGAGCATCACCGCCAAAAAAGGCACACAGACTTTAACTGGCGAAGCTAAACTTGGAATTAATCCATGACGCTTGATGTTTTGCGTTTACCAATTCTGGGTGCATTTTTGCGTTGGCACTACTCGAGATTTGTGTTGCAAGTTCCTCTTTTTGTGCTTGCCTTACTTGCCATTTACGATGGTTTTACTGGGCGACAACTCGCACCGACCAACACCGCAACCGTAGCGGTTTGGGTGCATTATCGTGGTTTGGTGGCTTTGGCATTGGCGGTTTTTGGGAATTTATTTTGTGCTGCCTGTCCTTTAATGCTAACTCGAGGTTCAACCAAGTTCTTGAAGCGGTTCTTGCCAGAATTTAGTTTTCCTAAAAGTTTACGCAATAAATATTTGGTGATTGGCGCGACGGTCTTGTTTTTGTTCACCTACGAATACTTTGATTTGTGGGCAAGCCCTTGGATTACGGCTTGGCTGATGATTGCTTATTTTGTGGCAGCACTGGTGGTGGATGCTGTTTTTCCCGTCGGGACGTTTTGTAAATATGTCTGTCCACTTGGTAATTTTAATTTTGCTTTGTCTAAGGTCAGTCCAACCCAGATTACGGCTAAAGACCAAAATGTCTGCAATTCCTGCGAAGGTAAATACTGCTTAAATGGCAGACTCGAGACCAATTCAACTCGAGCGCCAATACAGGGCAATCGAGCAGAACATGTGTTGTTACAACTCGAGCCGATAAACGCCAAGACCATCGGAACTTTCCCCGGCTGCGAGACCAATTTATTTGTGCCGAGCATCCAGAGCAACGAGGACTGTACTTTATGCCTGAACTGTCTTCGGGCGTGTCCTTACGATAATGTTGCACTCGAGGTCAGAAACCCTCTACGTGAAGCGATTATAGACAAACCAAAATCGGATTGGACTTGGTTTGTGGTTTTACTGACATGGGCGGGTTTACTGAATGCCTTTGCGATGATTCCACCTTATTTTGGGCTGGCGGCATGGTTATCAGCCCTTCTTGGTACTCGAGACGAGGCGTTATTACTTGGAATTATTTTTACCGTGGCGCTCGGGCTTGGTTTTAGCCTGACTGTACTGGCAGCCAAAGCCTCTCGAGGTTTGCTCAGGGATTGGGTTGGGGTTTTATATCCGTTGATGCTGGCAATTTGGGGTGGACACTATCTATTTCATTTTATAACAGGTGCAAGTACCTTACTACCCAATATCATCAACCTGTTGATGCGCTTAGAGCTACCGCTCGAGCCTCCAGCTTTGGTCAGCACAGTCCGTTTAGATGCAATTTTCCCTTTTCAAGTTGTGGTGTCTTATCTGGCATTTCTGAGCAGTCTCTACATTGCTTATCAAAAAGCCTCTGGGCAAAAGCGCTTGACTCGAGCGGTGCTGGCAGTTATTTTGCCGCAGGTGCTTTTAGTGCTTTTAATCAATACCATCACGATTCTAATTTTTTCCCAACCGATGCAGGCTCGAGGTAGTTTACTTCTGTAGGTAAACAGATTGATGAGCGTAAAAATGCCCGATTGGTTTTTTGATGTAGATTTAATTCGTCAGGAACGCTGTTGATTTAATTGTACGACAAACCACAAAAAGAACAACTATGGTAGCTTTATGAGGAAATAAGGCAGATTAGCCCAATTCACTAATAATTGCTCTCACACAGTAACAAAGCCACGTTGAATACCCTTTTTATGCCGTTTCTTCTCAGAGTTGACTTTGCCTGCTCTCATTGTGTTAAAATCTTTAATTGGAGCAGCGTCACAACAGAACCTCTTCGCGTGAGCGAAAACCCCAAACGGTTCTCGAGTACCTGCAACGTGCAACGCCTACGCCAATTGGTACGTCTAGGACAATCGAGAGAGGAAACACGGCAACTCGCCTCGAGACCCCAAAGATAAGCCAAAAAGCCAAAAAGCCGCGCATACCTTTAGGGGGTAGTAATGAAGAAAATCACGGCTGCAATGTTGTTGACTGCTGCGCTTAGTGCGGGTGTAACCGCTTTCGCGCAAACAGGCACAAACCCGACTGGGCAAGTAGATCCAGCAACTGCCCAAACCCAGAACCAGAAACCAGCCGAACTGAAAGACGTTCCAGCCGGTCACTGGGCATCCGCCGCCATCCAAGTCGCTGCGAATTGCGGTATCATTCGCGGTTTCCCAGATGGCACTTACCGTGGTAACGAAGCTGTTACCCGTTACCAAGCCGCCGCTATCATCGCTCGTTTGCTCGACGCAGTTCGCAATGGCGAATGCGGTATTCCAAAGTACGCTACCAAAGCCGAATTGGACGCTGCAATTGCTAGAACGCCAGGTTTACCAGCTAACGTTGCCACCAAAGACGACCTCAAGAACTTCTTGACTGCTGCTGACTTGGTTGTCTTGCAAAACGCGATCCAAGAATTGGCTGCTGACCTTGCCCAACTCGGTGTTCGCGTTGCCGAACTCGAGGACAATGCAGTCACCGCCGACGATTTGGCTCGAGTTGAAGAAATTGCAACCCAAGCCCGTGACCTCGCCGAAGCTGCGGCTGCTGCTGCCCAAGAAGCCAATGACGGCGCTGCAAATGCTGCTGCTGCTGCGGCTGGCGCACAAAAAACAGGTGATGATGCACTGGCTGCTGCTGCAAACGCACAACAAACCGCCGACGACGCTGCTGCTGGTGTAGAAACCGCCCAACAAAGCGCCGATGACGCAATCAACGCGGCTGCAAATGCACAACAAGCTGCTGACGACGCAATGGCTGTTGCCATGGCTGCACAAGACGCTGCGGCTGGTGCAAACGCTGCTGCGGCTGGCGCACAACAAACCGCCGATGCTGCTGGTGGCGCTGCTGACGCTGCTGCTGCTGCTGCTGTGGCTGCCCAACAAACCGCCGATGACGCATTGGCTGCCGCCCAAAAAGCTGCTGACGCTGCCCAAGCTGCGCTTGATGCTGCTAAAGCTGCCCAAGCCTCGAGTGACGCAAATGCTGTTGCCTTGGCTGCTCGTGCTAGTGCTGCCCAAGCGGCTGCCGATGCTGCTGCCCAAGCTGCTGCACTGGCTGCCAAAAACGGCGATGCCAATGCTGCTGCCTTGGCTCAACAAGCCAGAGATGCCCAAGCGGCTGCCGATGCTGCCCAAAGAGCGGCTATGGCTGCCCAAGCGGCTGCCGATGCCAACATTGCTGTTGTGGCTGCCCGCGCTACGGCTGCCCAAGATGCGGCTGAAGCTGCCCAAGCGGCTGCCGATGCTGCCCAACAAACAGGCGATGACGCATTAGCTGCTGCTGCTGCTGCCCAACAAACCGCCGACGACGCACTTGCTTCGGCGGCTGCTGCCCAACAAACCGCCGATGACGCAACTGCTGGCGTAGAAGTTGCCCAACAAAGCGCTGACGATGCACTTGATGCGGCTGCAAATGCACAACAAGCTGCCGACGACGCAATGGCTGTTGCCATTGCTGCCCAAGAAGCTGCCGACGCTGCTGCTGCTGCCGCCGAAACTGCCCAACAAACTGCTGATGATGCAATGGCTGCGGCTGCTGCTGCCCAACAAAGCGCCGATGACGCTGCGGCTGGCGTAGAAGTTGCACAACAAAGTGCCGACGATGCCTTAGCTGCTGCGGCTACTGCCCAAGAAACAGCCGATACTGCCCTTGCTGCGGCTGAAGATGCAATGGTTGCTGCTGCTGCCGCCCAACAAAGCGCCGATGACGCTGCGGCTGGCGTAGAAGTTGCACAACAAAGTGCCGACGATGCCTTAGATGCAGCCGCAAATGCCCAGCAAGCTGCTGACGACGCAATGGCTGCGGCTGGGGACGCTGGGGACGCTGCTGCTGCTGCTGCCGCCGCCGCCGAAGTTGCCCAACAAACTGCTGATGATGCTTTAGCGCTGGCGCAAGAAGCCCAACCAGCCGGCGATTACGCCACCAACGATGACTTGGCAGGAGTTGCAGAAACTGCAAACCAAGCCCGTGACCTCGCCGAAGCCGTTGCATCTGCCCTCGAGAACCTGCCAGAAGGCGTTGACCCAGAAGCCTTTGCTGCGCTTGCAGACCAAGTAGAAGCCACCAGCATCGCGGCTGACACTGCTTTGGCACAAGCCCGTGAACTCCAAGACCGCTACGACGAATTAAACGGACGCATTGATGACCTCGAAGCACAATTTGGCGAACTTGGCGCAACCGTTGAAGGTCAAGCCGACAGCATTGCTGCTTTGAACGACCTTGTTGTGCTTTTGAACCAAGACGTACTGAGCCTCCAAGACAAAGTAACCCAACTCGAACGCGGTCTGTCGGTTACCAATGCTGCCTTGGATGACTTGGCAGCCACCGCCGCCAGCCAAGAAGACCTCGAGTCACTGCGCGAATTCACCACCTTGATTCGCCGTGACCAGACCAACCTGGCTGACCGTGTAGGCGAACTTGAAGCTCGTGTTGGACGTGTCGAAAGCCGTGTAACTGCGGTTGAAGGTCGTGTTACAGTCTTAGAAGCCAATGCCTTTACAGTTAGTGGCACAATTGGTCTAAGCTACCGCCGTGCTTTGATTTGGCGTGAAGATGGCACAGGCTTAGGACGTGACTTTGATATTGATCGTTTGGCATTGCCAAATGGCGGTTTCGGATTTGGTTTCTCGAGCGGTACTGGCGATGGAAGTGTAAGCACCAATGCCCGCACTTTCTCTGACTTTGCTGGTGGTGACGGTGGTACCAACGGTACACGTACCGTTGGTATTAACGGTCAATCAGGTCAAGTTGTTGATACCGAAGGTCGTATTGCTCCAAGTGCAACTTTGGTCTTTACCTTCAAGCCACGTGCTTTAACCGGTGGTAAAACCAATGGTCTAGGCAATAACTTCTCAATCGGTTTGGTTTTAACAATGGTTCCAGCAGGTATAGTCAACGGCGCACAAGCCACCACTGGTGGACCATTCACCAACTTGAGTGGTGGTCGTGGAACAAGCCTTTCGTTCCTTGGCTTCTCCCTCTCGAGCTTGGCACTAACCTACAATGTTGGTGCAGCCCCATTATTTATTAACTTTGGTGTAAATGTTCCTTATGCTTTCACTAAGTTTGCCATGAACACAGGCGGCAATGGCGACGGCTTTGTTGCCAGCTTGAGCGGCGCTGGTTTATTGCCACTTGACCCTAACCTCAGCATTGTTTACCAATCAACCCTTGGCTTAGATGGCGATAGCTACTACACTGTTGGTGCGAAAGGTACATTAAGCCTTATCCAAGGTTTAACTGGCGGCGCTTATATTTCTCTTGCTGGTGAAGACATTGTTGGTACTGGTGTACGTGCAGATAGCGTTACCCAATTTGGTGTTGACTTTGCTGGAAAACTCTTTGGCTTTGTTGACTTGGCTGGCGAGTGGAACGCAAGCAGCTTGACCCAAACACTTCCAGCTTTAACCACCAACCGCGTTGCTTCGTTTGTTACAGTTGGCTTGGCTTTTGATCCATTTACCATTGCTGGTAACTGGCGCTTTGTTGATGATGCTTGGGGTAGCGCACTTACAGAAGGTAGTGCCAATAATACCGATGGCAGCACCAACGATGGTCCTTATGCCGATAACCAAACGGGCTTTGGCGTAACCCTTGGTGCTAAGAACTTGCTTGGTTTCTTGAATGTCGGTGCATACTTTGATAGCCGTTCACGCATCACAGGTTCGGCTTTAGGAAATGGTCCAGCACGTCCCGCAGGTATCAACTTCCAAGGTGGCTTGTTGCTCAGTAGCATGAATACCAACGGTGGCGCAACCATTAGTGGTTCGACTGACTTTGGTGTTGTTGTTGGCTTGGCTTTGGCTGGATTTGACCTTCAAACCTACTTCTTCAGCGATGCAGAAAATGCTGCTGGTGTGGCTACCTATGGTCGCTCCGACCTTGGTGTATCCATTGCTAACGCTGGTAAGTTAATCCCAGGTGTCAACGTCGTGGCTGGCTTTAACAGCAGCACCAACACTGTTGTGGCTGGTACACGCACTTCAATCTATGCCTATGTTGACACTTCACTCAACTTAGCTGGATTCACCATTGCTCCAAAAGCCTACTTTGGCTCGCAAACAGGCAGTGGTTCATTAGCTGGAGATAACACCACCCTTGGTGCAAATATCACTGCCAATGGCGATTTCTTGCTTGGCTCGAAAGTTGCTCTTGGTGTTGCAATTGATACCCGTTCCGGTTCAGCCAACGCAAGCACATGGTTGTTCAGTGCTGGTTTAAGCTGGGCAAACGGTCCACTCCCAGGTAGTACCTTTGGAGTGAGCTTCAGCACCCGTACCGACATTGGTCGCAGCGGAACTGGCTTTGGTCCTAGCTTTGCTGCTCCAGTACCATTTAGTGCGTGGGGTAGCGACGCTGCCGCATCAATTGTTTTGACTGGTATTGACTTCAACTTCAATTACTATGGCTTGGCATTCCGTTACGGATTGTTTAACCACACCAACATCACTGGTGCGCCAGTAGTGACGTGGGGTTCACGCTTCACCATCGCTTACAGCCTCACATTCTAATCTTCTCAGAACTCGAGTAAAAAAGCCCCCGCTTATGGCGGGGGTTTTCTTATGCCACTAACCTGTTCTGTCCCCACGGCTCGAGTACAAAGGCTTGGCTTGACCAGTTAAACTAAGGGGGTGTTCTTAACCGATTATGCAGCCCTAAAACCCTTGGACACAGTTTGGATGCGCCTAACCCTAAAGGATGGATCAACGTTTTAATTCATGCCAAAGGTAATGCAAGAAATCCCAGTTCACACCACGTCTTTATCTTTGTACAGCGTTTTTTCTAGTCTCGAGTTACACCAAGTCGGACGCGCTCGGTTTGCGGTCACACCAGATAGGTACTTATTACTCAACGACAACCAGCGTCATGCCCACCGCATCGAAGATAACACCGAGGTACTGGCAATTCGGTTTCGGACTGGTCTGGGAACAGATGTCTACAGCGCTGCCGCCCTGCCACCCGAAAAGCAACTCGAGACGGCATTGTATTGCCAAAAAGGAGTTCATCATGAAAAAAATTATTCTTGCTTGCATTGTTGCTGGTTTGGCTGTTCTTCAAGTTTCGGCTCAGCAAGCTGCCTTTAAGAACACCGATTTAGTGGGTACGTGGGACAGTAAAGGTTGCGAAACATTTGTGGTGGGGGCTGAGACCGCTTTTATCAAACGCAATTTTGTATTTACAGCCAGCACTTGGCAACTTAAATACACCATTTTTGCTGACCCAGCCTGCAACGTGCAGTTATTCACCAATAAAATTGTTGGACTGTACACTTTTGGTGAAGCAATCAATGCCAATACATTGAAAGTCACTTGGGGTCAAACTGGAAAATTCATCACGGCTCATGTTCCAGATATTCAAGCTGTCTTAAACCAAACTGGTTGTGGTGACACAGCCCTACCTCTGAACAGCAAACGGGATGTTAGTTTGACAGGCTGCATGGCGTTTGGGCTTGCCACCGTCAAAGATTACCCACAAGAATTCGATATTCTTAAACTCGAGAAGAACTAATTATTCACGGGTTTACGGGTTGAAAACATGAACCTCGAGAAGAACCGTCCGACGAAAATTTTTGAGTTCTCTTTGATTAAACGCTAAGTTAAAACTCGAGTAAAATTAACTTTGGTCTTTGCGACCAAAGTTTTTTCTCGTTTTAAGCTGCCACCAGCCCGTTTTGTCCCCACTGCTCGAGGGCTTTGATGGCAATATGCTCAAACGCATTGCCACCATACAGTGCCGCTTCGATGCGTAAATCTGGACCGATTAAAAAATCGGCTGGCATTCGGGTGGCTTCGCCATCGGTTTGACCGTGGGTAATGCCAAGCCGTGAACCCTCGAGAAAGGCGGCAATGCCATTTGGGGCAAACGATGCCATAAAGCCTAAAATGCTGTGTCCAGTACCGTACAAATTATGAATCGCATCGTCAGGGTCGGCAAGCAGTGGAAACGGTGGGTTTTGTTGCCCAACCCGAGCGCGTAAACCTTCTAAACTCGAGCCAAAGACCCCAATCACTTGTACCCCTAATCGCTCGAGGCGTGGATAGGCTTCGATCAGATGGTGAACCCGTAAGTTGCAAAATGGGCAACCGGCATGGCGAAAAAAAGTCAATAAGGTGCGTTTACCACGTAAACTACCCAAAGAAACACTCGAGCCGTCCAAAGTTGGTAGCGTAAAGGCTGGGGCTAAATCGGTTTTGACCAAGCGCTTGTACTTGCGTTCTAAACCACGTTGAGCCGCACTTGGTTCAATAAAGCCAATGCTTTCAAGTTGGTTAATGCCACGAATCAGTTCATCCCAAGGTAGTACCGCATTGATTGCCACAGCTGCCAAATTAGAATTACCGTCTATGGCGTTTAGTAAATTCCAATCGGCTGGCATTAAACTCCGCAGCGCACTCGAGAAATCCCCAACCCGTTCAGCAATGTTGTAAATCGTGTCTGGGGTCACATCGGGCAGCAGGATACGGCTCAGTTCATCGGTGCGTCGTGCCACTTCAAGCATCACTGTTTCAAGATTTAAGCCAGATTCTAGGGTGCTGGGCGGTTCACCGTGACTGAATTCAAATGCACCAACCTGTAACTGCCAAAGCAACAACAAACCAGTCTCGAGCCGCCAACGCAAACACTGCTCGAGTTTTTCACGCCCAATCGTGTTTAGTACCTGTGGATTTTTACTTTGGGTCAAGGCTGCCCCAAGCGAACCGACAACTTGCGGCGAAACTCCGAATTTTAGCAGCACATCGGCTAATTTTGGTACGCTCCGCCCAGAGACACCAACCACCCGACCATCGCGCAATGCCAGTTTTAACTCGAGGTTTGGATTGTTTGGCGTAAAACGCAACACTCCGGTTTTTTTACTGCTAGAAACCAGTTGCAAAACCTCAGAAATACCAAGAACCTCGAGTGTCCCACCAAATGTTGCTGTTGCCAAACCATTCATTACTTAAGTATACGCAGTCCAAGGCAGTTTGGATCATTTTTTAGCTTCTTGTGATACCCTTTGATCATGAAAACAACAGTTGTCTTTCCAACAATCTTGGCATTGGGTACGCTTTTGACTGCCTGCCCAACAACACCTACCAACAGTGATTTGGGACAAACACCAACCATCACTGGAACGATTGCAGGTTGGAAAGATGGGGTAAAAGCTATTCAACTCGAGTATCCGGGCTTTAAGACCATTGCACCCATTCCAGCCGGTAACATCGCCGCAAATGGCAGTTTTTCTGTGACCCTACCTGTTTTACCAAGCGAAAAATTAGACATCAAAAAAGCCTTTAATTGCACATCTGGAACAAATACCGTTTCGCCTTCTGGCTTAGCTACGGCTTCGATGTACTTGGTGTATTACAACGACCCCAACAACTTAAATATCATCAGTTCGGTAACACAAACCAAATCCCTGACCGTTCCGAATCCAACCGTTGGCTTAAAAATAATCAGTGCTTACCGTCAGTACGCCAATCTTGATGGTTCAATTATTTATAACAACTGCCAAAGTGATAACATCATCTATAAGAGTACGATCAATTACAAAAGCGGTTGGAATGAAGTGTTCTTTGAAGTCGAAATACTGGCGGTTGCCAATGGAAAATCCACTTCGTTATCGATCACCTATGGTAATGGCACAAAAAACCAACCATGGCAAGTGCTGACTGAACAAAATACAACATCCGCCTTCTAAACATTCACAGATGACTTTATTTGCCCCTAATGCCCCACTTGCCGAACGAATGCGCCCTCGCACTTTAGATGAAGTCGTTGGGCAACCCCATTTAACTGCCCCAAACAAACCTTTGCGCTTGATGCTCGAGCGCGGGCAACTCTCAAGCCTGATTCTTTGGGGTGGACCGGGTTGCGGTAAAACCACTTTGGCACGTTTAATCTCGAGTTTAACCAATGCCCAGTTTGTCGGATTATCGGCTGTTAGTGCTGGCGTTAAAGACGTGCGGGATGTTGTGACCCATGCCGAAACTGCCAGAGGTTTTGGACAGCGCACAGTTTTATTCTTAGACGAAATCCACCGCTTTAACAAAGCCCAACAAGATGCACTGTTGCCTCATGTTGAATCTGGGCTTTTAATCCTGATTGGCGCAACCACCGAGAATCCGAGCTTTGAAGTCAATCCCGCGCTGCGCTCGAGAACCCGAATCTTAAAACTCGAGCCGATTCCACCGATGCAAATACTGGGCTTACTACAAAAAGCCCTGACTGACCCTCAAGGGCTACCGAATGTAACAGCCGATTTAGACGCACTTGAAGCACTGTCCCGTGCCGTGGATGGCGATGCCCGTAAAGCCCTGACTGCCCTTGAGGTGGCTGCCCAAACTGGCGAACACCTCACCCTCGAGATGGTGCGTGAAGCCTTGGGCGCTCAGACACCCGCGATGGACAAAAATGGCGAGGATTTTTACAACCTGATTAGCGCCTTGCATAAATCGGTCAGAGCCTCTCATGTGGACGCAAGTTTGTACTGGTTAGCCCGAATGATTGCAGGTGGCGCAGACAGCCTTTATGTGGCACGACGCTTGGTGCGAATGGCATCCGAGGACATTGGACTTGCCGACCCCGTGGCGCTTCGTCTGGCAATTGCAGCCCGTGACAGTGCCGAGTTTTTGGGCAGTCCAGAAGGGGATTTGGCACTTGCCCAAGCTGTGGTGTACTTAGCGCTTGCGCCTAAGTCTAACGCGATTTACAGTGCTTGGAAGGCTGTTCTCGAGACTGCTGGTCAGCATACTGGCGCAAGCGTCCCGTTGCACCTTCGGAACGCACCAACGGGATACATGAAAAGCCTTGGTTACGGAAGCGGCTACGCCTATTATTTTGATGACCCAGAAGGTAGTTTTAAGCAGCGTTATTTGCCGCCAGAACTCGAGCAGCACGAATTTTATAATGCCACAGGTGAAGGCTGGGAGGAGAAAGTGAGGGCAAGGCTCGAGGGGCTAAGAAATAAATTTGAATTTGCAAAGTGACCAATGACAATACAGGAGTGTGATACGCTAATGCTATGTCAACCAACGCATTAAAATCGCTGTGGATGCGTTCTGTAGATTTTTTGGCTCTGAAAGAGCTTATCCTTTATGTTAGTGCTTCACCTGACGGGCTAAAAGCAGGTGAACTTGATGAAAAAATGCGAACAGGCGAATTTTCTATTCGTTTTGGGCAAACTAAAAAACCGTCAAGGTCAACTTTGTTTCACCAAAGAAATATCTTAAAACACTTGGGTGTTTTAGAGTTAAAAGAAGGTTTGTATAAAATAAATAAACAAAATTCAGATGCTCAGAGATTGGTTAGGGTTACAGACTGCGATTTCTCGAGACTTAGTTTTTTAGAGCGAGATGTATTTGTTAGACTTATTGTTAATCAAACTGACTGCCAAAGAGTATTTTTTAGTCTTTTTGATACTTTACCTACCAGTTTTGACACTTTAATTAAAAGTGGCAGTAAAGTTACTTGGTCGGGAAATCCAAAGCATCCAGAGATAACTCCTGTTGAGTTAAAAAATTTTACTGACCCTGAAAAATATCGCCTCTTAAAAACACCAGATGAAGTGAATGCTGTTTTTTATGGAATTCGGCATTGGTGTAGAAATGAATTGGGATTCTTAGAAGAAATTTTTCTTGAGGATAACGGTGGTATTGGTGTTATGTACCTAACTTGTTTGCATGAAGAAAAATCAGATACAGCCTTGAAGAAACTCTTTAGTGGTTTAATCAGCCCTTCAAATGAGTGGACAACTATTTCAATTAGGAATTTTATTTTCGATAATGCTCCAAAAATTGGGATTACACTTGAGCGTTTATTCAAATCCATATTAGCAATCCAAAAAGAGCAATATGCTGATGTAGTTTTAATACCAACATCAGCATCTTTTGCCCATGCTGGAGCGACTCTAAAGTCCCAAGCAGATTATCAGCTAAGAGGCTACATGAGAGATGAACGTGGACGCTATATTTCACATATTCGATTTCATCGAGAATTGAGGGCATTATGGCAGAATTAAGTGATTTTGGACTAAGTTTCAATCCCTTTGAGTCGGCAGGAAGTGGCGCACCCATTGGAAACAGTGAGTTATGGATGCCTGAAAGATGGTTAAGCCACTTTAATAGTTTTTTTGATCGTATGAATCGAGTTGAAGGAGCAAAGGCTTATGCCGTTTTGGGTGAATATGGAAGTGGTAAATCCTACATACTTCGCTGGTTAGAGCGAGAAAAATTCCCAGCCCTAAGAATTCGATCCTTTTATTTTGATACTCCAGGAGTACAATTTTATGATTTGGCAAACTATCTTTTGAAACAAATTGGGCGTGAGCCATTTGCAAAAATGATATGGGAATTCGTCTCTCCTAGCCTGTCAAACTCACAAAGTCCTTTGTTTAATACCAATCCTTTTCATAGTTGGCTCGAGAGCGTTAAAAGGAATCGGCGAGAAAAAGAAGCCATTGATGAAATCGCTAAAGGCGTGATACAAAAGGGGATTACATCTGTCGAAGAAATTGCATATAGGTTTGGAATGCTTGTGGTGCAAACTTTAGATAAACCCTATTATGAATACAGGGATTTTGTTGCTGGGAAACCGGGAAGTTTAGTTGCAGAAAACGAAGAAGCCCCGTATTTCTCAGCCCTTATTCGTGCATTACAATTAGCCAGTAATGCTGGGGGTGTTGCTCTTTTGATTGACGAATTTGAAGATGTATCGCTTAATCGTAAGCTGACTTCTCGACAGTCTGGTGATTACTTGGCAACGCTTAAACGGTTGTACAATCTCGCAAGTGATCACGATATGTGGATAATTCTTGCAATGACCCCACAAGCGGCTGAGGTAACAGAAAAATTACAGCCCGCCCTTTGGGAAAGACTCGCAAATGGAGAACAGTCTAAATTCAACATTGCACCATTAACCGATGATGATGTCAAAAAACTACTTGAACATAGGTTAAAAGGTTCAAGATTAGACGGCTGGGATAATAGTTCTCAAGTATTTCCATTTCCTGAAAACATTGCAGATTTGCTTCGTGGAGATGTAAAATCAAACCCGCGAAGACTCATTAAACTAGCAAGCTATACAATTGCAACTGCTACTCAGGAAGAAGTATCTTTACCATTCACCAAAGAGTTTATTGAAAAAATTCAATCAGAATTTTTTCCTCAAATAACAAAAGATTCGGAGAAAAAGTGACTCAGCCAAATACCAGCGAAAGCATTTCGACTAGACCTGTGTATTTTCTTGATACCAATGCTATTCACTATGCTCTGACATATCTAGAAAAAGCCAAAACTATAGAACTTCCTCCATTTTTTGACAGTAAACAAATTGTAGAGATTTCTCGAGCTTTTTCAGAAAGAATACCCAAAGGGATTGCTGATAATTATGTTAAGGGCGCACGAATTTTAGGATTTTTAATCGAGAAGTCAAATATTGACGGAGATGATGCGCTGTTTTATATGTCACAAATGAGCAATTATGAAATCCTACATGGAAATTTTGAAGGTAAGGTTCATTTTAAGTTAGCTGAAGCAGGATTTTCTTACCGAAGAAGACAAACAGATAGGGATTTGAGTGTAATAGCCCTAAAATATCTTGATACTGAAGACTTCAGAGATTGCACTGATTATTTGGATAGTGGAAAAAATTTCATAAACGACCACGGAAAAATACAAATAAATATCCTTGAAGAAGAAAATGGAAGATATGACGAAATCTCGAAGATATGTGACTTTCTACAGAGAAATACTTATCTTGATGTAATTGATTCTTGGATATATGCTTGCGCCTTGGTTGTGCAAGCAACGGCACTAATATCAAGTGACACACAATTACTGCAAATTGTTGAACGGCTTGAGAATCCGAATAGTGATCCTTACTTTATTCATTGTGCTTCTGAGTTGACCAAGTTTACTAATAGAATACTTGGTTTCGAGTGTGTTTTACCAAAACCAATGAAAATGGATAATCGATTCTTTGATGGGACACTCGAGAAATGGGACTCAATTACGGAGTAGGTTGTAACACCACAATGCTTTCTCGAGAAGGGCTACGCGTATACAAACGCATTTGTTGTGCGCTGTTGCCGCGTTCTCGAGCAACCAAAATCTCTTTACAAGTATAGCCAATGTTTTCAGCAATTTCAGCTAAAAGTTTATCAACTTCAACTGAAACACCAAAATGACGTACATTGCTTACAACAAAACAAACATGGGCATCCTTGTGTAAATGCGGGCGAAGCGACTGTAGCACAAGGTACATATCCTCAAAGTAACCTCGTATCATTCGTCCTAACCGAGCGTCAAATTTTCCGAATTTTTTAACTTCACCTCTCTGCTTTGCTCTTTCCATTTTTTTCTCGCGTTCTATATTAAAATTGCTAATCATTTTTTCTTCAAGTGATTTCAAAATTGTAGGCTCGGTATATCCAGTTACTTTGCAAGTTGGTGCTTTTGCTTCTGGATGTGACCGAAGTGTTGAATACCTTAAAGTTTTGTGATTTTCAAGGTCTTCGGAGAAAGTAAAAAGTAGCTCTGTTGCAAAGATACGAGTATAATCTTGTCTGTTAGGATAGGGTGGAGAAGTAATCACCCATTTGTATAGTTCTGCTGGTTTTGGGATTGCTCGGGCATCTCCTAATTGTATCTGACAATTAGGAGATGCCTCATTAAATTCTGGTTTACTTAGCAGCATTCCATTAACAATATGAATGAACTGTTTGACGGCTTCTTCAATAGTTGTATGTACTTTTTTATCTATTTCTTGAATCGGTATTGAAATTGTGGCACTTTTTCTTTTTCTAGGCGATCCCCTAAGAAAACCACCCGCTTTTTTTGCATTCATAGTTTCTTCAACAGTTTTAAGTAAGGCAGTTAGAAAAAAATCTTGAATATGAACAGGGGTCTGTAAAATAGCTTTTTTGATATAAAAAAGTCGTGCCAATGTGCCTTCAAGAAAAATAGATGTTACAAATTTTTCGGGAATATTATTTATTAAATCTAAAATTTCCACTTCTGGTTCTTTTATGATTTTTTTGAGGTGTTTTTTAATCTCTTTTTCGTTATAAATTTGCAATTTTGCATTTCCTACACAAACACTTAACGGCATAATATCAAAACCATCAGCATTTAGACCTAATTGTTTTGCTCTAAGAATAGATGTGCCACCTCCTGAAAACATATCTAAAAGCCGACCATCAATTTGCTTCTGATTTTTGGCATATTTGTTCAAGAGGAAATCGATAAGATTTGGCGAGAAAGAATGTGGAAAAAAATACCAATTATGAACATCAGTCGTTTTGGTATCTTTAGAAGTCACCAAATTTTTTAGTTCTGGCGTTTGCACAAGCTGGGGGGATTTTTTTTTTGTAGTTCTTGCGGCTTTAATTGCCATCACCATTTCTCCTTCGTGAATCTTATACCATTCAAACTTATTTATGCTATTTCAGCCTCACGCAAACTCGAGAAAATTCGGCGGTGCATACAAACCGCGTTTTTGTAATTCTGGTGGCGATTGGGTCAAACACAATTCTCGTAATCGTGGCATTCTTTCGGCTGCTGCCACCAAGAAAAACGGTTCGGTACTGCCAATCGTATCCACCCAAGCAGGTGCTTCTTGCTTGGTGCGAGTAGCGAATAACTCGAGTAGTCCTGCGGCGATGGCTAAGAGCTTCTTATCTTCGATGTTTGGCATCATAATATGCACAAGTATTTTGTGGTTTTGTAAAAACTCGAGGGTTAAAGCCCTGAGTTGTAAACTGTCGCGCCTTGCGGCTGCGTGTGCCAAAATTTCAAGGTCAGACATCTTCCCACACATCCTCTAACGCATAACGGGCTTTTTGTTCTTGCCCACGGATTAAGAAAGTGCATCCACGTCTTTTGTGCTGTCTCGAGCCGCAAGAAATTCTACACCCGAATGTTGACCCGCGCCCCTTCGCCTTCCAGATGCACCGTGTCCATAAAGCGCACCACACGGGTGGCATAACCCATGGCGATGGTTTGGGTTCTTGCCCCACCCGCAAAACGTCGTACACCTTGCAAAAGCTCACCATCGGTGATGCCTGTCGCGGCAAAAACAATTTCTTTACCAGGTGCAAGTTCATGGGTGTTATAAATTTTATTCGGGTCTACGCCCATACGCTGGCAACGCTCGAATTCGGCGGTATCGGCGGGTAAGAACTGCCCTTGGATTTCCCCGCCTAGGCATTTCATGGCAGCCGCCGTCAGTACCCCTTCAGGCGCTCCGCCAGAACCCATCAAGGCATGAACTCCAGTACCACGCATGGCAACCGCTAAGGCAGCAATCACATCGCCGTCGCCAATCAGTTTGACCCTTGCGCCCGCCGCTCGGATGCGCGAAATCAGGTCTTCGTGCCGTGGACGGTCAAGCACCACAATTGTTAAATCCGAGATACTGCGTTCCAAGCTAACCGCAATCGCATTGAGGTTTGCCTCGAGATGCCAAGCCAAATTGACCCGTCCTGCGGCTGGCGGTCCAACCACCAGTTTTTCCATGTACATGTCCGGAGCGCCAAGTAAACCGTTTTTTTCAGAAAGTGCAATCACTGCTACGCTGTTTGGCAATCCCCGTGCTGCCACGGTTGTTCCTTCGACGGGATCAACCGCGATGTCAACTTCAAAGGAGTCTGGGGTTTGCAAACCGACTTGTTCGCCAATGTAGAGCATTGGGGCTTCATCCATTTCGCCTTCGCCAATCACGACTGTGCCACGAATATGGGTTTCGCCTAAAATCTGCCGCATGGCTTCTGTTCCAGCCCCATCCACGGCAATTTTATCGCCTTTACCAACAAAATGACTGGCACGAAGGGCAGCTTGTTCGGTCACTCGGACAATCTCGAGGACAAGGGCGCGTTCCATTGGCGAATCAACAAATGTTCGTTGGGTCATGGCTCGAGTATACAGGGAGGAGGCGAAGGGCGTGTGATACAGATTTGTTGGACTACAGCAAACCGTCGTTGTTGGAGTTGCCTCGTCCAAATGCCCAATTTGCGAAAGAAAAGACGATTGGACCAACCAATAAGGTCAGGGCAATCTCTGGCAGAAAACGGTAGAGCAGCGTCTCGAAGGATAAAATCCCTTGGCGTGTCCAGTAATTGAGGGCAATAAAGACTAGCCACTTGGCAATTAACGCCACAAATGCAGTTGTCGCATGGTTAAAACTGGTTTCTGCCGATAAGCCTCGACGCACAAACCCCGAGGTAAAAACCCCTGCCAGAATTCCAGCCGCATGAAAACCAATTAAACCTGCCCCTAGAATATCTTGGAGTAAGCCAAGGCTGTAACCAATGCAAAGGGCTAAAAAAAGCGGTACTCGAGCCGCCGCAAACAAGGCAACCAATAAAAATAAATCGGGTGGTGAAAGAAAAACTGGAATTAAAATTCCCATTGCGCCTTGTAAACCAAGAATTACCAAAATAAAAATGATGCGCCGTGCAATCATGGCAACCTCAGCAAATAGACTTGTTCCAGCGCCGTCATGTCCACAAAAGGATTGATTTCAAGGGTTTGCCCAAGGGTATCGCCTCGAGATTGACTGACCGAAATAATTGTGCCTAACCGAACCGAAGGAAAAACCCCACCTGCCGAGTTAGAACTCCAGACCACATCGCCATTTTTGGCTTTGGGATTTTTATAATTCTCTGCCCGTAAGACTCGCCCTGCCACACCACGCGCCACCGCCACATTATTGAACTTAGCAACCTTGACACCAACCCGAAATTCTGGGTCTAAGATGGTTCGCACAATTGCACTATGCTGATCGACTTGCATCACATTGCCAACCAAGCCTTGCGGGGTGGTGACTGCCATTTTTAATTGCACCCCATCGGCACTTCCTTTATTGATTCTCAGTTCGGCATTTAAGGCATCAAAATTAAAAGCAATCACTTGGGCAGCCTTAAAAACCGAGGGACTTTGGGTGCGTTTAATATCGGCAAGTTCCTCGAGTTTCTTGACTTCTAAATCAAGTTGATAGGCTCGCAACTCAAGTTCCCCAACTTTATTTTTAAGAGCAGCATTTTCGGTGCGTAAGTCGCGCTCTAAAATCAAGGCTTCAAGAAAATGACGAAGATTCAAACTGACCGCACTAAAGACCGTCCAAAGCGGAGTCACGGTACTCGAGAGTGCCAAAGGTGCTTTGGGCGCAAAGCGAGTGCTGATTAAAGAAAGCACCAAAAGAGCGCTAAAGAGTAAACCAACTCTTGAGTTCATTCCCTCACCCACGGCAGCAACTCGAGTCCAATACCCTGAGCAGTTTGCAGCATTTTGTTAATTGGTAAACCAACAACATTAAAAAAATCCCCTTCGATGCGTTCGACCAGTGCCATACCTAGGGCTTGAATACCGTAACCACCAGCTTTGTCCAGTCCTTCACCGCTACTGGCATAGCCTAAAATCTCGGCTTGGCTTAAATCCCTAAATTTGACTCGAGTCATTTCTACGGCTACCACAGTTTGGTCTGGTGTTACAAAAGCAATTCCCGTATAAACTTCGTGCCAGACACCAGACAAACGCCTAATAAATTCGGCATTTTCGTACAAGTTGCTGGGTTTATTGAGAATACTGTTTTCAAAAGCCACGGTTGTGTCAGCTGCCAGAATAATTGCGCTCGGCTCGAGTTTGGCGACGGCTTGGGCTTTCTCGAGTGCTAAGGTTTGAACCATTTTTGAAGGATTGGTTTCAATACTTGTTTCATCAATATCGGCTGATAGCACGCGAAATGCAATGCCCAGTTTTTCCAGTAATTCACGCCTTCGCGGACTGCCAGACGCTAAAATCAGTTCTTTATGCACACTTATAACCTTTCAGACCACGCAGGGTGGTTTGAATAGTTTAACGCTTCTATGTGAACACGGATGAATAATCGTCCCGCGCTTCTTGTGTCAGAATTTTTATATGCAGCGACTTGTGATTGGAATGACTGGAGCAAGTGGAATTCAGTACGCCTTAGATTTTCTCGAGACCAGCCAAAATCTAGCCCTCGAGACCCACCTGATTATTTCCGAAGGGGCAAAACGGGTTTTGGCACAAGAACTTGGGATGAACCCAAGGGATGTAAGTGCTTTAGCCAGTCAAGTTCATGATGACCGTGACGTTGGCGCAGGTATCGCCAGTGGGTCTTTTCGTACCCTTGGCATGGTGGTGATTCCTTGTAGTGCCAGTACCCTCGCTAAAATCGCCCACGGCATGGCGGACACCCTGATTACAAGGGCTGCCCATGTCCACCTCAAAGAACGTCGTCCGTTGGTGCTTGTGCCACGCGAAACTCCCTACTCGAGACCAATGCTTGAATCAATGCTCAAAGCCTATGATGCGGGCGCAAGAATTTTAGCCGCCAACCCCGGATTTTATGGAAACCCACAAAGTATCAAAGATTTACTTGGTTTTATTACGGCTCGAGTGCTAGACCAATTGGGTATTGAAAACACCCGAAGCAGCCGTTGGAAAGAAGTAGACTAAACCATGGACTTAATCAGTGCATGGAAATTTCACCAGTGGGCAACAGCCCGTACACTCGAGGTCTGTGAGGTTTTAAGTCCCGAAGAATTCACCAAAGACCTTGGCAATAGCTTTTCCAGCATTCGTGACACTTTAGTACATTGCTTAATGGCAGATAATGCTTGGGCGCACCGCATCCGCCATGCCGAATTTACCCGCCCCAATCCAAAAGACTTTTCACACATTGCTTTGATTCGCGCTGCTTGGCAACCAGTCCAACAAAATTGGGCGCAACTGATTGTGCAACACGACCCGCAACAAGAAATCCAGTACCAAGCCTTTGATGGCGCTGGGTACACCAATAGTTTTGAAGAAATCGCTCGGCATGTGGTCAATCACGGCACGTACCACCGAGGGCAAATCATGATGATGCTTCGTTTACTTGGACATCAAGCAGTTGCCACCGATTGGATTGCTTTTAGCCGCTTATCGCGCAGTCAAACGCAGTAAAGCCCCAGCTTCAGCGCAATTTTCGGACTCGAGACAACCCAAACCAAAAATCCAAGCTGCTCCAAGTCGCTCGATACTTCGGGCAAACCGATTTGAAGTAAATAAAAATTGTTCCTTGAAATTCAGACCATCACTCGAGGTGTACAAGCGGTTGGTGTATTGACTAGCTTGGGTTTGGGTGGTCAGCAAAACCACTTTGTTCTCGAGAATCAACAGGTCAGTTGGATGCTCATCAATTCGCAACGCAATGCGTTCGGCACTACTTAGTGAAGCGGCTGAATAGACTGCTTCGGGCAGCGCAACATTGACCCCAAGACTGGCTGCCGTGTACAAAAGCCGATTCTTAAAGGTACTGATTCGCCCTAAGCGCCCACGCCATGTGTCTGGCAAGTCTGGCACAAGGTTTTTGTCTAATAACCCAGCACTCGAGAACACCCCATTGTGGTACTTCGCAAGCCCAGTGCTACTCGAGTCTGCCCGAACTTCTTGGACAGCAAATAATTCTTTGTCAAACACAAAAAACCGCGTAAAAGTCAAACCTAAGAGTTCTGGAGTCGTCACCGATTTCCAAGTTAGCCCAGCATCGTCTGACTCGAGCAAGCCCGATTTGGTTTCATAACCACCTATCATTACAAAGAGTTTATTCTCAAATTCGATTAAATCGTAAGTATGTACCCCAAATGGAATAGTTCGGGACTTAGACCAACACGGCACAGGAGCAAGGCAGCCTGTCTCGAGGGTATAAAAATTACCCAAACTCCAATCTTCGAGCGGGTCAAAGCCCGGAATCAGCACTTTCGCGCCAGCCACAATAAAACGATGAATCTGTTCATCATCTACCGTAAATTCTTTGGTGAAAAAATTGTTACTCGAGTAGGACACGACATCAATTTTTTGGATGTTTGTGCCAGAATTCTTCCATGCGTCGCCGGAAGCAATCAGGACACGGTCTTGCACAACTTGTAAATCCCAGACGTTTCTCGAGAAGGGGTCTGGATGCAGATAGGGATTATTAAGTGTCTCGAGTTGGCTGGTCACATCGCCTTGTAGGGTTGGGACTGGTGGACATGCGACCAAGAAAAACAGTAAAAAACCAAGCCAAAAAAAGCGCTTCGTACCCGAGTTTAACATGTGGTCAACAGTAACACTACTTCTGCACACACCAATGTATTTTTTACTGGTATTCTAAAGTTATGAAAGCTGTCATTCTGGCTGGTGGACTCGGCACACGCTTGTCCGAGGAAACCAGTGTTCGCCCTAAACCAATGGTTGAAATTGGCGGCAAACCGATTCTTTGGCACATCATGAACACCTACGCCCATCATGGTGTAAACGAATTTATTGTTGCCCTTGGGTACATGAGCGAATTTGTTAAAGAGTATTTCCTCAATTTTTATGCCAAAAATAATGACATCACCATAGATTTATCGTCTGGAAAAACAGAAATTCATCATGGTCGGCAACCCAATTGGATTGTCCATCTAGTGGATACTGGCTTAAATACCCAAACTGGCGGACGGGTTAAACGCATCAAAAAATGGCTTGGCAATGACCAGACTTTTATGTTGACCTACGGTGATGGTGTCGCCGATGTGAACATAAAAGCCCTGCTTGAATTTCACCAAAACCACGGTAAATACGCCACCATGACCGCCGTCCGCCCGCCTTCAAGATTCGGTGAGGTGCTGGTAGACGGCGATCAAATCAAATCCTTTGTCGAAAAACCGCAGACTGGCGAAGGTTGGATTAACGGCGGTTACTTTGTCCTCGAGCGAGAAATCCTTGAGTATATTAGTGGCGATGAGACCTACTGGGAACGCGACCCACTCGAGAAACTAGCAACTGAACATCAACTGATGGCATTTCAGCACGCTGGATTCTGGCAACCAATGGACACCCTGCGGGAAAAGCGAATTCTCGAGGATTTATGGCAATCTGGTCATGCTCCGTGGAAGGTCTGGGCATGAACCGCATTTTAGTAACGGGCGCAACTGGCATGGTTGGCTCGAGTTTGGTGCGGCGTTTACTCGAGCAGCACAAATATGTGGTGGCATTGGTTCAGGACTGGGACACGCAATCTGAACTGATTCGCTCCGGGGATATTGAAAAAATCAATGTGGTTAATGGCGCACTCGAGGATATAACTGCACTGCGTCGCGCCATCGGTAAATTTGAAATAGACACGGTGTTTCATCTCGGCGCACAAACCATTGTTGGCACAGCTTTACGCAACCCACTCGAGACCTTTGAAGCCAACATTAGGGGTACATACCAACTGCTCGAGGTTTGCCGTGAACAACAAGTCAAGCGGATTGTTATTGCCTCGAGCGACAAGGCTTACGGCGATAGTCCTGTGCTGCCCTACACCGAGGATATGCCCTTGCGTGGTTTACACCCCTACGATGCCAGTAAAACCTGTACCGACATTATCGCCCAGACTTACGCCCACACTTACGATATGCCAGTCACGATTGCTCGTTGCGGCAACATTTATGGGGCTGGCGACTTAAATTGGAGTCGGATTATCCCCGGAACAATCAAAGCAACCCTCGAGAATCAACCGATTAAACTGCGTTCAGACGGCACAATGCAGCGTGATTATTTGTTTGTTGAAGATGTGGTGGATGCGTTTTTAGCACTTGCCTCAAACCAAGATGGTATTCGTGGACAAGGCTTTAATTTCTCGCCAGAAAAACCATTTACGGTTCTCGAGATTGTAGATGCAGTGCTTGAAGTCATGAACGCTAAACACCTTGCACCAATCATCGAAAACACCGCCAAATTCGAGATTCAAGACCAATACCTCGACTCGAGCAAAGCCAAGCGTCTACTCGGTTGGACTGCCGCACACACCTTGCATGGGGGTCTCGAGAAAACCATTCCTTGGTACAAAAAGTTATTAGGTGCATCATGAACCGAAGCAAAGAAGAAATTCGTTCACAAATTCTCGAGTTGGTACGCGAATACCACAGTGTGGCATTCCCCAATAAAACCTTCACACCAAATGAGAGTGCTGTTCCTGTTTCAGGCAAAGTCTTTGACCACACCGAAATGCAGCATCTTGTTGACTCGAGCCTCGATTTTTGGCTGACCACAGGGCGTTTTGCCAAGCAGTTCGAGCGCGAATTCGCTAAGTGGTTCGGGGTTCGTTCGTGCTTGTTGGTCAATTCTGGCTCGAGTGCCAATCTGGTGGCGTTGTCTGCCCTGACCAGCCCTTTGCTCGAGAACCGCCGTTTGCTGCCCGGTGACGAAGTGATTACCGCCGCCGAGGGCTTCCCTACCACAGTCAATCCAATTGTCCAAAATAACCTTGTGCCAGTCTTTTTAGATGCTCATATTCCGACCTATAATATAGATACCACCCATCTCGAGGCAGCCATCTCGAGCAAAACCAAAGCAATAATGATTGCCCATACCTTGGGTAATCCATTTAATGTGGCTGCCGTCATGGAAACCGCTAAACGTCATAACTTATGGGTGATCGAAGATTCCTGTGATGCTTTGGGTGCAACCTATAACGGTCAAAAAGTCGGAACGTTTGGCGACCTTGCCACCATTAGTTTCTACCCAGCGCATCACATCACCATGGGTGAAGGTGGGGCGGTACTGACCAATAACCCACTCTTAAAAAAACTGGTTGAATCCTTCCGCGATTGGGGACGTGACTGTTGGTGCGAGCCGGGTGTGGACAATACTTGTGGTAAACGCTTTGACTGGCAACTTGGCGAACTCCCGCATGGCTATGACCATAAGTACACCTACAGCCACATTGGGTATAACCTCAAACTCTCGGATATGCAGGCAGCCGTTGGTGTGGCACAACTCGAGAAATTAGATGGTTTTATAGCCAAGCGCCGCGAGAACTTTGATTATTTACTCGAGCAATTACGCCCACTCGAGCAGTACCTTGTGCTTCCCGAAGCTACACTAAACTCTGAGCCAAGTTGGTTTGGATTCCCAATTACAGTGCGTGAAGATGCACCAGTCTCAAGAAATGCTTTGGTGCAACATTTAGAAAAGCACAAAATAGGTACACGGTTATTATTCGGAGGGAATTTACTGCAGCAACCAGCTTATAAAGATGTAGTGCATCGGGTGGTGGGTGGTAGCACTCAAACTGATCGGGTGATGAATCAGACGTTTTGGATTGGGGTGTACCCCGGTTTATCTCGAGAAATGCTTGACTTTATTGTCTCGAGTATGAAAAGTGGCTTGGGAATTTGATGAAACAATTGTTACCCGTAGACTATGACTTTATGCTTGACCGCCTTGAAACAGATTTCAAGGCGCAAAGCGGCACACATTGGTTTATCACAGGTGCAACAGGCTTATTTGGTAAATGGTTTCTCGAAACACTACTTGAATCTAATAAAAAATTTAATACAAAATTTAGAATCACAGCCCTCTCTCGAGACCCACAGCAATTCAAAACTACCATGCCACACCTCGGTAATCACCAAGATTTACAGTGGATTCAAGGCGATGCAAGTTCATTTGTATTTCCCAAAGAACCGATTGACTTTATGATTCATGCAGCAGCCGAAGTGCAGAACACCAGCGCAAATGTAGCTGGCAAAGTTTTTAAGCAGCAACTCGAAGCAACCAAACATTTTATAGAACTTTGTCAAGTAAACCCAAAAGCCAAAGTTTTATTCACCTCGAGTGGTGCGGTTTATGGTCAAATTCCATCGGATATGACTCATGTACCAGAAACGTACCTTGGCGCTCCAGATGTCTCGAAACACAATGCCGCTTACGGTGAAGCTAAACGAGTTTCAGAATTACTCTTTCACTCTGCCAAACTAGAATTTGATTTGGACTTTAAAATTAGCCGAACTTTTGCTGTACTAGGCGCTCATTTACCACTCGATTCACACTTTGCGATTGGCAATTTTATCAGACAAGCCATGCAGCAGCAACCAATTCAAATCCTTGGCGATGGAACACCAACTCGTTCATATTTATACATGGCAGAACACACCGTTTGGTTATTCAAAATTTTATTTCATGGCGCATCGACTCGAGCCTATAATGTTGGAAGCGATGACAGCCATTCAATCCTCGAGACTGCCCAAGCTGTCAGTGCAGAATTTCAAGGTTCGAGTATTAAAGTTGCCCAATCACAACCAGATAAAACCATCTCGAGGTACGTACCAAAGATTGACCGAATCAGAAACGAACTGGGTTTACAGGTTGAAATTTCACTTCAAGACAGCATCAAGCGGACTATAGATTGGTGGCAAACAATATGAAAGTAGCCGACTACCTCAGTAAATACCTCGAGCAACAAGGTGTAACGCATGTGTTTGAATTGGTTGGCGGCATGATTACTTTTATGCTTGATTCAATTTATCAGCACACAAGCATTAAAATTATTTCTATGCACCACGAACAAGGGGCTGCTTTTGCGGCTGAAGGCTGGGCGCGAATCAAAGGCTTACCTGGTGTTGCACTTGCCACCAGTGGACCTGGCGCAACCAATTTACTGACCAGTATTGGCAGTTGTTACTTTGATTCTGTACCGACTGTTTTTATCACCGGGCAAGTCAACCGACATGAACAAAAAGGCGATAAAGCCATTCGGCAACTAGGCTTTCAAGAAACCGATATTATCAGTATGGTCAAACCCATCACCAAAGCAGCTTGGCAAGTCCAGAACCCTGAAGACTTCCCAGAAATACTCCATAAGGCTTTTCAATTAGCCCTCGAGGGCAGACCAGGACCTGTGCTGCTTGATATTCCAATGGATGTCCAACGGGTCGAAATTGGTGAACCGAGCGTTCCAAAACTCGAGTTGAAAAAGCCATCTCTTGAGAATCCAGAACGCACTATTTTCTTACAAGAACTTGGGCAAGCACTACAACAAGCCAAGAAACCTTTGATACTGGCTGGTGGTGGTGTTCGTGCATCTCGAGCCAGTAACGCCTTCCTTGAGTTTGCCGAGCGTCTAGGTGTACCCGTTGTCTACTCGCTGATGGGTGTAGATACCATTGCTCATTCACACCCACTACATGTTGGGATGATTGGTAGTTATGGTAATCGTTGGGCAAACCTTGCAATTGGCGAATCAGACTTACTAATTGTCCTCGGTAGCCGCTTGGATGTGCGTCAAACAGGGGCAATGACCAAAGAATTCAAAGGTGAGAAAACAATTTTTCATGTGGATGTCCAAACCGCCGAAATGAACAACCGTGTAGTTGGTTGTGAAACGCTGACCGAGAACCTACTTTCGTTTCTCGAGGCTGCAATCAAGACAAATAGCACTTGGCTCGAGAAAACAGATTTTTCAGGTTGGCGGCAACAATTAACTGAAATGCAGCTTGAGTACGCCGATACTCTCGAGTTAAAAGATATTTCTGGCATCAATCCAAATATGTTCATGCACCAACTGTCTCAAGCCTCGAGCCTCAGCAGTGCTTTTGTTGTAGATGTTGGTCAGCATCAAATGTGGGCAGCCCAATCACTCGAGATTGCCGCTCATCAGCGCTTTTTAACCTCTGGCGGTATGGGGTCAATGGGCTTTGCCTTGCCAGCCGCTATCGGTGCTGCTTTTGCCAATCAAGCTCCTGTGGTTGTAATAGCAGGTGATGGTGGTTTTCAATGCAACATCCAAGAATTACAAACCATTGTCCGTAATCAATTACCCATGAAAATTATTATTATTAACAATCAGACCCACGGTATGGTTAGGCAATTCCAACAATCTTATTTTCATGAACGTTACCAATCTACACTCTGGGGTTACGATGCACCTGATTTTACTCGAGTGGCTCTGGCTTATGGTATTGAGGCGCAAACAATATCTCGAGAAGAAGAAATTAAAGCAGCCCTCGAGTGGCTTTGGATTGAACCAAACAAACCACAACTCTTACAAATCATGATCGACACCAATACCAATGTTTATCCTAAAATTGCTTTTGGTCAACCGATTACTGGTATGGAACCCGAATTTCAACCACTCGAAATGGAAGGCACATAATCATGACGCTAGAAGCCTCGAGTAAACGCCTAGCCCTAGGCTCTATGGCTTCTCTTGGTGGGCGAATCTCGAGTGCGGTCAGTCAATTGCTGATTACGGGAATTCTGGCGCGGACGCTTGATGCCACTGCCTTTGGGCTTTGGGCTTTGCTTTACACCATTTACACCTTAATGCCCAATTTGGATTTGGGTTTTGGGCAAGCACTGCGCTTAAAACTAGCCGACCTCAATGCCCGAGGTGGACAAGACAATCTCGAAGCACGCTTATTTTGGAGTATTTCGCTGCTATTGCTGATTTTTGGTACGGTACTTGGAATCCTTGTAGGTTTAATCATGCTTGTACTGCCAAATATCGAAACGAATTCACGCTTGGTTTTTTTCTTTTTTGCAATTGCTTGCGGTTTAACAATTACTTTTAATTTAGGGACACAAGTATTTTATGCTTACGAAGAAGCCTTTGAGCGTGGTGTTCTCGACATCAGCCAAGCCCTTGTACTTGCTCTGACTGTTTGGATGGTCTCGAGAACCTCAGAACTGAGTTTTACCATTTTTGCCTTCTATACAGTTGCAGTTATATTCAATGCTTTTGCAGTGCTGTGGTTTGTTCAAAAACGCCAATGGAAACTGGAAATGCCAAACCGCATAGACTTGCAAAGAACCTTTCAAGAACTATGGCACTCGAGTCTCTGGTTTTGGTTACTCGCAATCTTTGGTATTGGCATTTTTGGTACACTGCCATTGTTTGTAGCCAGCGCGACCAATCTTGAACAAGTTGGGCATTTTGTTATTTTGCAAAGATTATTTTCGGTGTTGATAACCCTTCATCTAGCACTTTTATCGCCATTGCAATCCGCTTATACCCGAGCCACAGCAAGACTCGATTGGGTTTGGGCGCGAAATGCTTGGCAACGTTCAAGTCTGGTGACCATCGTGGGCATGATGAGTGCAAGTTTTATTTTACTTTGGCTGTATCAACCAATTGTGCAACTTTGGACAGGAAAGCAATTATTTGAACCTGAGCTTGTTATTGGTTTGGCTTGCTGGACGTGTTTATGGACTTGGGTAAATGTGCATTCTGTGGTATTGAATGGTATCGGTATTCTCAAGCCCCAAGTTTATTGGCTGATGGTCGGATTTGTTGTGCATTGTCTCTTAAATCTTATTCTCATTCCAAGAATTGGTGTCATTGGCGCTCCTATAGCCACAATGATTGCCTTGTTACCACTTGCTTTTTGTAATCCAATTTGGGTGAATAGGCACTTAAATCAAAGGGTACAATGATTCTACTTTCGATTTGTATCCCAACCTTTAACCGTGCAAAATTCTTAGGGGATTCTTTGCAGTCGGTTGTGGATGCTATTTCTTTAGAAGATCGGCAATTATTTGAAATCGTGATTTCAAATAATGCTTCTACAGATCGGACTTTGGAACTCGTTAAGGAGTTTGAGCAGACCTATCCACAACTCATTTGGAAAGTTATCAATCAAGATTCAAATATCGGACCAATAAATGTTTCAGTGGTGAGTACCTACGCCACTGGGCGATTTATTTGGATTATTTCAGATGATGATTTGGTTGTGACCCAAACCTTTCGTCGTATTGTTGCAATACTTAAAAATGATACCAGCCTGTCTGGTTTAATTATCAACTATGCCCCATTCAAAAATAGCATTAGGCAAGCCAAAAAACCTGTTTTCAAAAGCAAAAGCCAAGTGTTTGATAAAGATAACCTCTTGGCTTTTTTAGGAACTCAAATCACCTTTTTGTCCATCATTATTTTTAGAAGAGAACTATCTTCACGCATCTTAAGTCCAGAAAAACTTGAAGGTAGTATTAGTCAATCATATCTATTTTTAGAAGTCATTTGGCATGACAATATTTATTATTTAGAAGACAATGCTTTATTTGTTCGCGGACATAACAGTGGTGGTTATAATTTTTATAATGTGTTTATTATAGAATTTGAAGCACTTTTGGATTTTGCAAAAAATCTGGGTTTTTCTCGAGAATCAATTGATATTTGTCGAAAAAAAAATCTTGTTTTTTTACTTAGATTTACTTTGAGTGCAAAAATAAATAATTTAAATCGTAATTTTGAGATTGATTATAAGTTGGCAAGCCATTTAATTATTAAAAATTATTCATGGACTTTTATTTCAATTTTTACAATAATTATTTTAGCCATTCCCGATAAAGTGTTTGGTCTTTTTTATGGTTTTATTTTTCGGTTAAAAAAAATCTTTCCAGAAATGTACTAGATTTATTGAATAAGGCTTATACGAAATTAACTTAATCACTCTTATTTGACCAAAAAGCGGTCAAATTGTCATTCAAACGTTAATTTCGTTTCGTTGTTACTCCTTTTCTTGCTCACAAGACAGCACCTGCGGGCTGTTCGCACTTAGTGCAGCGTCGGATTAAGAAGTAATCTTTGGATACCTGTCCGCAAATTTCGTCCGAGCAGATTTGATCGAAAATTGCCAATTAATCTTTATACAGCGCTTATTCCGCTCTTTAACCCAAGTCTTTACTTCACGCTCTA
>JANNVX010000085.1:0-18913 GCA_031414595.1 Deinococcales bacterium | reverse complement strand
TCTTGAAAGTATGGAAGTAAGGCTTGGAATTCTTTTTTGGTTAGTCCAGTCAGGGCTAAGAAGCGAGTTTTATTCTTGACGAGTTTGTCGTAATGCAGCACTCGAATAGTTTATCCTAATTTCCGATAACGTCTAATAATCCATCGAATCAATCGTTCAGCTAACCAGGGTAAAATTCCCTTGACCTCATCGGTAACATGACCTAGTAAAGCTGCAAAGTATTTAGACATGAATAACTCCTAGTTTTGGCGGTGTTGTTTATTGGTGCTTCTTTTGGTAATTGCCAGATAAATTAAAATCGGAACTTGTACGATTTTCGGACTTCAATTAATCGTGCCTTCAGTTCATTTACGGACTTCAAGTCTTCAGGTGTTGCTTTTGCGGCTTCGAGCTTTGTGGAAATTAAATCTAACTCGGTACTGATGGAATGAATTTCTTTCCACTTTCCCCTAGTTGCATAATTCCACATCAAAGCTGCAACCAGATAATTTATAAATAAGGTAACCACAATCATGATGTTTGTTGTGTAACGCTGCTCAGATGAATCATAACCATGTAATGCCACATTCACGACTATGGTACAGACAATTATAAAAACTCTTTGGAGTTGAAGAGATGAATTACGTGCAGAAGTTTTAGAATCGGATTCTGAGGACTGTAATGCCTGAACTTGACTTATTACTGTACTTAAAATTTTTAAGGTGTAAAGCAGTTTTGTTAGACTTCCAGGCACATTTTCAATTTCAGCAAAAAATTCTTCACGGTAGCGTAACTGGCTTTCCTTCGGCAAAAATCCAACATAAAAACGGATAATGCGTTTCGCTAACCAAGGTGCAACCTCACCTACTTCATTGGTAAGTAAGCCAAGCAAAAAAGCTAAAAGTTCAGACATGAATAACTCCTAGTTTCGGCTGCAAAAGTTCTCTTTGCGCTTTTAATGCTTCACGCTGTCCTAAATCTGTAATTGTATAATAGCGGCGTGGTCGTCTACCTGCTTTTACGGGGTCAATATCTTCCCAGTCACTCGAGAGCCATTTATTGGTCTCGAGCCGCATCAAAATAGGGTACAACGTGCCAGCTTGAACGCCAGTGGCTTTGGTTATCTCGAGTCCATACTGTGGTTCGTCTAGGTTCTCGAGAAAGATATTAAGAACTTTTAGAGTCTCAAAAGTCATACGCATATTGAAAGTCTACAATGGGGTACATCAAAAGTCAATATAGGGTATCAAAGCCACTTTGATTTATCCACTTACAACTGCAAATGCAGCAGTTAGCCTCAAACCAACTGCTTTGTCAGTGGCTTGAGGCTTGGGTACAAGATGGGAGTCGTTTCCCAAAAATTGAACTCGAAATGCTACGTGTAAACCTTGGATGTTCATCTTATCTCGAGACTGTCCTTAGCGAAAATGCTGCTTAAAAAAGGCAACTGTATCATCCAAAACCTTTGGCTCGAGCCACCGAATCAGTTTGGAAAACGCGCCAATAATCCGAAAATGGTCTAGGTTTTCGTAGGCTTTCCAGTCTACATTCCCGCCTTTTAACCTGATTTCATGGGCGAGGCGTGGCGCGTGGGCTGGACTGCACAGCGTATCTTTAGCCCCATGCAGCAGTAACATCGGCGGGTTTTTACCATCGGCAATCAGGGCGGGTTGGGTCTCCAGCCACTGCTCTCGTGCGCCCATGGCTTTCTGGGCGCGTTCGTCGGTCTCGAGCCATTCCAAAAAATCATACGGTCCTGCCATGCCAACACTGGCTTTAATCACCTCGCGGGTTAAGCCCACACGCTCGAGGTGAACTGGCGTAACACATAACAGCGCAATCATCTGCGCCCCTGCCGAATGCCCAAGTAAGCCTAGGTTGCTCGAGGTCACACCATAAATAGGTAATTCACGCCGTAACCACTGCACCGCCAAGGCTAAATCCTGCATCATCTTTGGAAAAACACCTTCTGGGGCGAGGCGGTAATTGATAATTGCCACACTAAAACCAGCCAAGCAGAGGTTTTCCGCCACAAATAAATACTCTTCTTTATTGCCTGCATCCCAGTAGCCACCATGCACAAAAACCAGTGTGCCAAGGGTATTTGGCACAACAAATAAATCCAAGCACTGCCGCTCGAGTAAGCCGTACTTGAGGTTTTCATGGGCTTCAAAGGCGTTGCGGTTGACACTGGCGTTGATGATTTCAAGCGGGGCTTTGCCAACCACTGAACCAATTTGACTCAGCACTGCGCTCGAGGCTCGAGATAAATGACCTAACCAATCTTCGGGCATAAAACAGTTTAACTGGTCAGAATGAGATAGCCAAGCACCGCCGAGACCAGCAATTGAAACAGACTCGAGTTTCGCAATTTAGGGTCGGTTCGGTTGGTGTAATAGCGCAGCCCACCCTGAGCCAAAATTAGAATCACAATCGCCACTCGTGGCACAGCCACACCCAGCATTAAAGCAATTAAAAGCCCTGCCAGCACTGCCAGCATGGCAAAACGAAGGGCGGTTAGTGGCGGCATTTGGTACTTATTCACAGATGATAGTTTACTGCTTCTCGAGGCGTGAATTCTCTTTTTGCTTAATCCACCAGCGAATCCCACGCTCAGCAAAAGGTTCATTCTCGAGCCGAATTTGTCCACGCATTAGGCTCGAGCCAAAGCGCAAGCCATTGATTTTTGGATTCTCGAGGTATTGCTGATACTCGAGTTGCTTTTTTTTAGGAGGGTCATTGAATGTAATCATCCCAAAAAGGTGTACTTTGTCCAAGTGGGTAAATCAGGGTAATAAGCAAAAACTCGTCTCGAACGACGTACAATAAACCGTATGGAAATCGTTTGAATAAGCGCCGTCGGACTCTTTTTCGATACCCTACAATTGGTGCTGATTCGGGAAATGTTAGAAGCTGACTAATTAACTCCTCGAGTTCTTGGCGAAAAGCTGCGGCGCGGTCTGGATTTTGGGCTTCTAAATGCCATTCAATTTCAAGAATTTTCTCGATTGCCAGTTCGGAGTAAATTTCATGAAGTAATTCGTTCGGCACGCCGTTTCCTTAATTCATCAGAGGTGAATGTTGGCATTTGATCACTATCTACCAAGTCAATCACTCGTTCAGCTTCGTTGACCCAGTAGGTTTCTAGTTCTTTTGTGGTGAGTGTGTGTTGAATATGCTGCATTAAAGCGACCCGTTCTTGCACAGGTAACTTTTCAACTTGGTATTGCAGTTCGAGAATACTCATGGTTGCTATTGTGCCATGTTTTGATGTGTTTTTGAAGTCTTTATTGCTCGAGACTGATGCTGTAAATTTTGACGGGCGCAAGCAACATTTGCCCATTTTCTGGTTGCTTTTGAATCTCGAGAATCACCTCAAATCCTTCTATTGCTTGCCCAAACGCCGCAAACCCTTGTCCGTCGGGGTTGCGTTTGCCACCGTAATCAAGTTCGGGTTGGTCGCCAATACAAATAAAGAATTCGGAGTGGGCGCTGCCCGGCTCGAGCCGACTCATTGAAATTGTACCGTTGACATGTTTTAAGCCCGTCTCGAGGGTGGTTTGGTGGGCAATAGTTGCGCCTTTTTTGGGATCGGTGTTCATCCCTAGCCCGCCTTGGATAACTGCTATTTTGATGGGCTGATGGTCTTGATTTTTCTCGTGAACTACACGATAAAAGTAACTGTTGTTAAAATCGCCTCGGGTCACATAGCCTAAGAAATTTTGAGCCGTTAAATTGGCTTTTTCGGTCTCGAGTTCTACCCGAATGATACCGAGTTCGGTTTGTATACAAACAATTGGTTTTTGCATACCTAAAATTCTAGCACTTGTTTTATCAAACAAATTTTGATACTGTTTAACAATCGTAGTTTTTAAGTCTTTCATAGTCCCAGACAGTGTTTCTCGAGGGGTGAAATGGTTTCTCAATTTTTAACATCAGTGCCAAGCCCACCGCCTCAAGCCGAAGAGCCTCGTCTTGGCAAGATGGTGCAGAACCGCCGTAAGCAGTTGGGTTTGACCTTGCGCTCTTTGGCACAAAAAGCGGGTCTGAGTGCGCCTTTTTTATCACAAATCGAGAACAGCACCGCCACCCCTTCGGTCACTTCGATGGTCAAAATTGCACAGGCTTTGGGTGTGCCAACTTCTTACTTTTTAGATATTGCCAGCAGCAATACTTTGGTACATAAGGCATCGGACACGCATTTTTATCGTTTAGACCAAAGCCAAGTTCGCTACGGGCGAATTGGTAGCCAATTACCAGAACGTCAACTCGAGCCGCTCCTGATGATTTATCCGCCGCATTATGCCTCTGAACCGATGACCCACAGTGGTGAAGAATTTTTATTTGTCTTGCAAGGGCAGATGCGTCTGACCATTGGTACAGAAAACCATCTTTTAACGGTTGGCGACAGCGCTCATTTTCAATCTGGTTTACGTCATGTCTGGCGCAACGATTCTGAGCAAGAATTGCGGGTTCTTTGGGTTGGTACACCCGCCCTTTTATGATTTCTTTTTTGTTACAACGCCTTGGTTTAGCCCTGATTTCGCTGTTTGGGGTGATGATTTTGGTTTTTGCAATGGTGCGACTTGTGCCGGGCGATGTGGTCACCAATCTGATTGGTTTAGACACCAACATCACCACTGAGCGCCGTGAAGAACTGCGCCGACTATTTGGCTTGGACTTACCGATTCAAACCCAATTTGCCAAATGGTTTGGTGGTGTTTTACAAGCTGACCTTGGCTCGAGCCTTCGCACCGAACGACCTGTGCTGACCGATTTGGCGCTTCGTTTCCCTGTGACACTGCAACTGACTTTATTTGCCTTGGTGATTGCGATTATTATTGCTGTGCCGCTTGGTGTCGCCGCCGCCAACAACCGTGGTAAATGGATTGACACTGTTGCCAGTTCTTTTGCGCTCTTAGGTATTGCTGCGCCTAGTTTTTGGATTGCGATTTTGTGTGTTTTGTTCTTTTCTTTGCAATTGCGTTGGTTCCCACCTTCTGGGTATGCACTGTTTAGCGAAGACCCAATTGGTAACTTAAAAAGCATGTTTTTGCCTTCGTTAGCCCTCGGGCTTTCTTTAGCGGCTGCTACCACACGAATTGTTCGCAGCAGTTTACTCGAGGTGCTGATGCTTGATTATACCCGCACAGCCAGAGCCAAGGGTTTAACCGAACGGGCTGTGGTGTACCGACATGCCTTTAGAAACGCCCTGATTCCAGTGGTGACGGTGATTGGTTTACAAATCGGCAATTTGCTGGGCGGCACAGTGATTATCGAACAAATTTTTGGCTTACCGGGCATTGGGCGCTTTGCGCTCGAGGGTATTAACTTGCGCGATTATCCTGTGGTTCAAGGTGCAGTGCTGGTGGTGGCGGCTGGTTTTGTCTTGGTCAATGTTTTGGTGGATGTGCTGTATGCCCTGATAGACCCTCGAGTGAGGTTCGCATGACCCTAGCGTTGAGGTTCGCGTGACTTTTTTTAAGCAGCTATTGCGTTCACCAAGTATTTTGATTGGTGGTGTGTTGGTGCTTGTGATGCTTTTATCGGCGTTATTTGCCGCACAAATTGCGCCATTTGACCCAATCGCTTTTAACACCGAAGATCGTTTGCAAAATCCAAGCTGGCAACATTTATTCGGCACAGACATCTACGGGCGCGATACCTTCTCGAGGGTGCTGCATGGCGCTCGGCAGTCTTTGGCAGTCGCATTTTTGTCGGTCAGTATTGCGCTCCTTGTCGGTGGCGTGGCGGGTTCATTGGCTGGTTTTTACCGTGGCTGGGTGGACACGATCATCATGCGTTTTACCGATATTTTACTTGCCTTCCCCGCGATTTTACTGGCGATTGCCCTGCTTGCCTTTGCGGGTGGAGGATTCTGGAATTTAACCTTAACCATTGCGACTGTCTACGCTGCGCCGTTTACTCGAGTGGCAAGGGCAAGTGTAATGCGGGTGCGCGAAGAGGTTTTTGTTGAAGCCAGTCAAGCCCTTGGCAACAAGAGCAGCCTGATTTTACTGCGCCATGTGCTGCCCAATGCCTTATCGCCTTTAATTATCGAAACCAGTTTGCGCTTGGCATTTGCGATTCTTTCTGAAGCCTCCTTGTCTTATCTAGGGCTAGGTCCGCAGCCCCCAGCCCCATCTTGGGGTCAAATGATTGCCGATGGTCGTCAACTGCTCGAGACTTCGCCGTGGATTAGTGTTGGTCCTGGAATTGCAATTACGATTACGGTACTCGGTTTTAACTTACTTGGCGATGGTCTGCGCGATACACTCGACCCTCGTTTACGCAAAGCCTAATGTTTAGACACTTATTCCCATTTAGGAGGACGTATGAAAAAGCAAGTCGGTATTCTTATTCTCGGTGCGGTCACACTCATCAGTCTGGGGTTAGCCCAGAAATCTGGAGGTATCCTAAGAGCCGGTATGCAAGCCGACCCTGTGGGCTTAGACCCGCACACCACCAATGCCACGGCTACCCGTAATCAACTCGAGAATGTCTACGATACCTTGGTGCGTTTTGACCCCAAAGGTAAAATCATTCCGTCTTTGGCGTTTAGTTGGCGCACTAGCAAAGACAACCTGACTTGGACATTCACCATGCGCCAAGGCGTGAAATTCCACAATGGACGCACCTTGGATGCCACCGATGTGGCATTTTCGATTAACCGCATCAAAGACCCAAGTGTGAAGTCGCCTCGAGCCAATTCATTTGACCAAGTGGCATCAGTCACAGCCCCAAATGCAACAACCGTGGTGATTAAACTTAAGCAACCATTCTCGCCGTTGTTGTCTAAACTCGCCTTTAGTTTGAATGTGATTATCCCTAAAGAAGCGGCAGCCACCATCGGCACTAAACCCGTTGGTACAGGACCTTTTGTCTTTAGTGAATATATTCCTAGCACCCGCATGGTCTTAAAGAAAAACCCTGTCTACTGGGAGCGCGACAGCAAAGGCAATAAATTACCGTACCTAGACGGTATCACCTATTCGTACTTGCCCGATGCGACTGCCCGCAGTACCGCCCTTCGCACGGGTACAGTTGACTGGATTGAGTACGTGCCAGCCGCCGATATTGCCACAATTAAACGCGACCCAAAACTCGAGGTGGTCGGCGGATTATCGGCTAATTTCCGCAGCTTGTACTTTAACCTCAAAGAAAAACCACTTGATGATGTGCGGGTGCGCCAAGCCATTGCTTACGCCATTAACCCCAAAGAAGTTGTGGATGTGGCGCTTTTTGGCACGGGCGGTGTGGTGGCAAAAGGCACAACCATTCCGGGCGGCGGGTTCTACTCCTTTGATGATAGTCCGTATGGCACACCAAACTTAGAAAAAGCCAAAGCACTCCTCAAAGAAGCAGGGTATGCCAATGGTTTATCGCTGGACTTAAAAGTCACCAGTACCTACGATTTCCTGCGAACTCCAGCCGAAGTGCTGCAAGCACAACTGGCTAAAATTGGTGTCAACCTGAAAATTCAAGCTGAAGAATGGAGTGTGTACCTACCAAATTTTGTCGGCAAGAAATTTGTCAGCACGATCATTGGTGAATCTGGACAAGGCGACCCAGACGATTACTTGTATAACGTCTTTCATACCAAAGGTGGCGGTAATTTTATGAGTTTCTCCGATGCCCAAGTAGATAAATTACTCGAGCAAGGACGAACAGTTTCTAAGCAAGATGACCGCAAAAAAATCTATGACCAAGCCCAAGAACGGATTTTGCAACTCGTGCCAATGGTCCCGCTTTTCCACTCGGCACAATACGAAGGGATTGCTGGCTATGTTAAAGGCTTTGAGCATTACTCAAACAGTTCGTACCTAGGTTTACGCACCACATCACTCGAGAAGTAAGCAGTAAAAAAGGCTCGAGGGTTGCTTACCCTCGAGCCTTCTCATTTATTCTTGTTCAAAAATTAGGATTGAACCATACCCATTGGAAGATGGCATTTCCTTGGCAGTTGCATCAATTTCAGTAAATCTGGTGGTTGGTATAAATGTCACTTCGGCTCGAGAAGAATTGGTTTTGGTATCTTGTCTTAAAATTTTACCTCGGCTGTCACGCACAACCAAGTCAATATCACTCAGGATTTCATCATCACCCATTGCCACAATTGTGTATTCTTTGCCTATTTCAAGGGCGACAGTATTGGTAATTGTATCGCCTTCTTCGACAAACAAATGAACAAAGCCTTGTTTGAATGTGCCAGTGCTTTCTGTGACGACCTCAGCCGAAGTATTAAAAATATTACCAGCCGTATGTGTCGCCAATCCAATAGATACAATTCCTAGAGCCACCAAGCCAATGATTAAAGTCTTTTTCACGATTTTTCTCCTGATTACAAACCTATCATAGACTTGATAAGTTGGTTCACATCTTAGGCTTAAATGCTTGCTGGACTATTTTTTTGGACTATGACTTGATACTCTTTGTGCAGCAGAATAAACTGCCCTTCTATTTGCTCGAGAAAAACATCAATACCCTTCAAAACTGCTAATCTCGAGGGCTTGAAGGTTTGGTTGTCCCAAAAATTGTAGACTCATGCCGATGCAGCGTGTACTGATTACAGGAGCAGCCGGAAAAGTAGCAGGGTTACTGATTCCATATTTGCAAACTGAGTACGAGTTAATATTTACCGATGCTCGAGAACCAAAAACAGCACTTACGCCGTTTACCAAGGCACAACTCGAGGATTATCAGGCGCTGCTCGAGCTTTGCCAAGGGGTGGATACGGTGCTGCATTTGGGGGTATTGGATTATGGCATTGATTGGCAATTGCAGGTCGCACCTAACATTATTGGGGTGCAACATATTTTACTGGCTGCCAGAGCCGCCAAGTGTCGCCGTGTGATTCTGATGAGCAGTGTTCAAGCGGTCTGGGGGCATATGCACCAACCGATTCTCGAGACTGATGCCCCCTACCCAACCAATTTTTACGGGGCAAGCAAAGCCTTTGCTGAAGCCCTCGCTCGGGTGCATAGTCATGACCGGGCTTTATCGGTGATTTGTGTTCGGCTTGGGGCGGTACTGAGTAAAAACGACGCTCGTCTTCATCCCCATGACCAGCAATTAAAAATCAGTCTTACCGAACGCGATTTGGTGCAGTTGATAGGCTTATGTCTCGAGACCGACCAGCACTTTGCGATTATCCATGGGGTATCCGACAATCAAAATAATCCGTTTGGTCTTGAGGCAACCAAGGTTTTACTTGGCTTTCAACCCAAAGATGATGCGGTGTCATTGGCAGCTAAAAACTGGTTTGGTGGGCTTTTATGGCAAGGTCGTCGGGTCAAAAATTACCTTAAAAACGTTTTTTTGGTTAGAATGTAGCATGAGTTTTTATGAGTTAAACAGCCCTCAAGTTGCCGCCGAAGTGCTTGACGGCGAAGCCATGGTGATTGATTTTAAGAATGGTTTGTACTTTAGTTTACGTGGTAGTGCTGCCCTGATTTGGGCTTTGGTGGTGGCGCATCATTCGGTCTCGAGTATTGCTAGGCAGCTTGAAACGCGGCTTGAAAATGCAGACCAACTGATTCCAGAATTCATTACCCAACTCTTAGAAAAAGAACTGATTCGGGTCAGTTCGCAAGAAACAATAGAAATTGAGTTGCCGAGTCTAAGCCAGACCCTGCAAAAACCTGAACTCGAGTTATTTGATGATATGCAGGCGTTACTGCTGCTTGACCCAATCCACGAAGTTGAACCCAGTCGAGGCTGGCCCGTCACAAGTAAAAAAGTATGACCCAAGCCTCAGCTTTTATCCAGCGAGTTATAGGTACGCGCCCAAAAGAAGCTCAGGCTCGAGACTTGATGCTTGCTAACCAAAAAATTCGTCTGATTGGCGTACCAGAACTGCTAGAACAAAGCACAGAAGCCTTTTTACACTTACCAACCTTTGCTGGTCTGCCCGATTTAACCATTGACATTCGCACCGATTTACCAAAACTCGAGGATATTGGTTCGGATGGTGTGCTTTACCTAGACCCGTATAATCAAGACATGTTGCAATTCCTAAGCGCTGATTTTGCTTTGTGTCAAACAAATTTTCCGTTGCTAACCTATCAGCAGTGTGCGCCTTTTGTGCAGATTCTTAGGGCATGGCTCGAGAAGAAATCCATCACCGTGCTGCACGCGGCAGCGATTGCCACAAAACACGCCTCGGCATTGCTGATTGGGCGGGGCGGCAGTGGAAAAAGCACCACTGCACTGCTGGCACTACAAGCTGGACTAGATTTTCTGGGTGACGATTACTGCGCTGTTTCCCTCGAGTCAGAACCAATGGTTTATAGTTTATACTCGAGTGCGAAGTTTCATTTTGACAATGCAGCACGGCTAAATTTTCTAAAGCCACGCAAAAACCCAGACCTCGAGAAAGCCTTTGTGATGCTCTCTAAAACCCACGCGCCACAATTGGTGCTAGAAGCCCCGATTCGAGCCGTGTTGTTACCGACATTGGGCGGGCAGCTTGGTTTTGAAGCAGTGCATCCTCAAACCGCATTATTAGCCCTTGCGCCCAATAGCCTGTTTCAATTGCGAAGCAGCCAGATAGGTTTCGCCCAGATGAGCCAATTGCTCCGAACCGTGCCGTGTTACCGCTTGTACCTTGGTGATACGCCAAAAGCTGTTGCGCCTGCGATAAAATCTTTTCTCGAGCAAGTATGAACCAACCGTTTATTAGTGTAATTATGCCAGTCCTTAATGGGCAGCGTTTTATTGCCGAGGCAATCGCCAGCATTCATGCCCAAAATTACCCCAATCTCGAGATTCTGGTGATAGATGATGGCAGCACTGACAACAGTGCCGAAATTGCTAAGCAAATGGGCGCAATTGTGTTTAAGCAAGCCAAAAACACTGGAATTGCCGCCGCTCGCAACCGAGGTCTGGCGGCGGCTCGAGGTCAACTGATTGCTTTTTTAGATGCCGATGACCTGTGGGTACAAAATAAACTTGATTTGCAAATCAAGGTTCTGCAAAAACATCCTGAAATTAGGGTAGTCACAGGTTTTGTTGAACAATTTTTTATGCTATCAAACCGTCAACCCAGCATCATAAAAACCTTTCTACCTGCGACTGGGGCTGCTTTGGTGCGGCGTGAAGTGTTTGATCAAATTGGTGTTTTTGATGTGACCATGACCCAAAGCGAAGACTTTGATTGGTTTTTACGACTGCGTGAACAATCATCTGGTTTTGTGACGCTTCCACAAATTTTACTGGGCTATCGTTTACACGACACAAACATCACATCAGATCTAAATGCGGTTCGCCATTGGTTACTACAAGCCATTCACAGACGCAGTAAACGCCAACAAAATCGAATGGTTGCTCTGCCAGAAGTACCAATACTCGAGGAAAGACCATGAAACCACAAATAAGTGTGATTGTTCCCGTCTATAACGGTGAGAAGTACCTCGCCCAAACTCTGGAAAGTGCCTTAATTCAGACTGAGGTGTCAATTGAGCTAGTGGTTGTGGATGATGGCTCGAGCGACCAAAGCCTAGAAATCGCCAAAGCCTATACCAAGATAATTCTAAGCCAAACGAATCAAGGTCCTGGGGCTGCTCGAAACTCGGGAATAGCTCATGCCGGTGCAGAATTTATTGCTTTTCTTGACCAAGATGACTTATGGCATCCAGATAAATTGGTGTTACAACTCGAGAGCTTAAAAAATGCTGATTATGCAATTTGTAAAACGATTGCACAACTTGAATCCGATGCACAGGCTTTTGGGCATTTGATTCGTCAAGGCTACTTAGAGGGCGCTGCTGCTTTTTTGCCTAGTGCTTTATTGGTCCGAAAAACAGTTTTTCAACAAGTGGGTCTGTTCAATACCAGTTTTATTAGCAATTCCGATGTGGATTGGTTTGCTCGAGCTAATTTCCACCAATTGCGTTTCGCATACCCAGAACAAGTGCTTTTAACCAAACGAATTCATCGGCAAAACCAAGGTCATGAGGCAAAACTCAGCACTCGAGAATTGCTTTGGGTGCTACAACTAAACCTCGCAAGGCGAAGACAAGCATGAATGTCAGTGTCATCATCCCAACTTGGAACGGTGAGCGTTACCTTGGGGCAGCCTTAGATAGTGTTTTCGCCCAAACGGTGCAGCCTTTTGAGGTGATTGTGATTGATGATGGAAGCACTGATAACACTGCACAGGTGGCTCGAGCTTACCCTGTGCATCTTGAAATCTGTACACATCAAGGAGCGGCGGCGGCTCGTAATACTGGCGTTACTTTGGCTCGGGGTGATTATATTGCACTTCTTGACCAAGATGACCTTTGGTTGCCTGAAAAACTCGAGATGCAACTCCAGACTTTTGCCCAAGACCCTTTGCTTGGTGTGGTTTTTACGGCGATTGAGCAATTTATCAGTCTGGACACCCCAGAAGTAGAAAACCAAGTTCTGTTTATACCTGAAGCACAATTACTGCCCAGTACCTCGGCACTGATGGCGCGGAGAATAGTCTTTGATTTGGCGGGATTATTTCCACTTTTGCACAGTGGTGACACCATGTTGTGGCTGGCTCGAGTCCAACAACTTGGGATTGCTGTGCAGATGCTTAATCAGTGCTTGGTTAAAAGACGAATTCACCAATCGAACATGACCCGTATCCAAAAAGACCAAGTACAGAGCGGGTATTTTCAGATGCTGCGTCAATTGTTACTTGAGAAACGCTCGAGGGCAATTTGAGAACCACCTTGTTGCTGCAAGCCTGTTGTTGTGAGCCAGAAGCAGCCCTTGAAGCCTATCAGCACTGGAAATTACAAACCAACTTTGAGCAGCTAAGCAGCAGCGAATTTGATTTATTGCCGCACTTGTATCAAAATTTATCAGCCTTTCAAGATGAACTGACCCCACGTCTGAGAGGCATCTACAAACAGGCTTGGGTTTTGCAACAACAACGAATTTTTAATCAGGAACAATGGCAGCGAAACCTCGAGCAACACGGTATCGCTTATCAACTGCTTGATGATGCTAAACTCAATATCAGTGCCACCTCGGATTTTGCCGTACAGAACATCAGTTCATTGCTCAGAGCCATCCCAAGCAATAAGTGGTTAATGTCCAAGCAAAAATACTTACTGCACTGGCAAATACGTGGCTGGGTGACTTTCAAAGATTCCATTCGAGTCTTTGCCCAAAGTTGCCCAGAACCCGTCTTACACCGACTCGAGTACAGCCGCAACGACATGGTTTGGTTGGCTCGAGCTATGCCCGAATTGCAAAGTGTTTTTGATTGGCAGGCTTTTTTTGCAATTGCACAGCCATTTGGATTACGCAAACGACTACATGAACTGCTTTTGTCAGCCCAAGAAGCGGGTTTACTTCAATCCGTGCCATTACCCACGCAATTCTCGAGCATCGATCAAATGCAGTATCGGTTGGCGCAGAGTCAGTCGCGGTTGGTTCAACTTTATTATGCTTGGCAAATAAAGCGTTTGAAAGGTTTACAAGCAAGAAAATCACAGTAAACTAAATCCATGAAATCTCGAGGGCTGGGGCGTTCTGGCTTGGATGTTGGGGCAATGGGCTTCGGCTGCTGGGCTATTGGTGGGGCATTCTGGGATAGAGGCGGCTACATGGGCTACGGCGATGTGGATGATGCCGAATCCATTCGTGCCTTATACCGCGCCCTCGAATTGGGAATTCGGTTCTTTGATGTGGCTGGTGTCTACGGTTGTGGTCATGCCGAAACCCTGCTTGGGCAAGTGCTGCATGAAACTCGAGCCGAGGTGATGATTGCTGCCAAATTTGGCTATACGTTTACCGACGACCCCCCCGAAGTCACAGGGACAGACATCACCCCAACAGGAATCCGGTACGCCCTCGAGCAGAGCCTAAAACGCCTAAAACGCGAAAAAATAGACATTTACCAACTGCATTTGTTTGACCTGCCGCTTATAGAAGCCCTCGAAGTGGCTGGGACTTTGGATGACTTGGTACAAGAAGGTCTGATTGGTACGTATTCTTGGTGCAATGAACAACCCGAAACCTTAAGCGCTTTTGCTCGAGATACCCAAGCTGGTGTTGTACCCATACTGCTGAATGTTCTCGAGGGCAACCGAGAACTACCCGACCTATGTGCCGACCTCAATTTAGGGGTGGTGGTGCGCCGACCACTGGGTATGGGCTTACTAACTGGTCAACTCCAAGCGGGGCATCAGTTTGCAGCCAACGACATGCGAACCCGTTTCAAATGGAATCTGGAGACTGGCAAACAAGCAGCGCAACTAGGGCAACTCGAGAAGATTAAAGAATTACTCTGCACAGGCGGCAGGACTTTAGCCCAAGGTGCTTTGGCGTGGCTTTGGGCGTTTCACCCTAGCCTTGTGCCAATTCCAGGTTTTAAGACTGTTTCTCAAGTCGAAGAAAACGTGTCGGCAATGCAGTTTGGGGCATTGCCGACAGATGTTATGCTCGAGATAGAAACCTTAATGAACCAGTGACCAAGTTCATTTGAAGCTCACCTGTCCTTGTCTTGGCATGTTAAACTCGTGTGCTGATATAGTGCTTAGGGGAAATTAAAAACCCCAACCGAGGGGCTAGGGTGTGCTGATATGGTGCGCCCGAGGGGATTCGAACCTCTGACCTTTGCCTCCGGAGGGCAACGCTCTATCCGACTGAGCTACGGGCGCGCTTGGCGAGTAAAAATCGCTTAATTAAGTATTAGCACGCACCGAGGAGGAATGCAAGTGAACGAAACACCCCGTAAACCCCGTTACGCCGCGCTCGAGACCCAAGAACCAGTCTCGAAGCGTACCTTAGTTTCTCGTGTTGTGCTTGGCGTTGTGGCTGTGGCGCTATTGGCTGGTATGGTGATTCAATTCACCCCAAACTTGGGTGGTGGACTTGGCGGACAACAATCAAACGGCAAAACAGTCATGACCGTGAATGGCTTACCTGTCTTTGAACGTGATTTGGAGCGTACCCGTAGTCAGAATCAATTGTTTGGTCTTGGCTTAGATGGAGTGATTGGTGAAGATTTAAAAAACCAATTGCTTAGCCAAACAACTCTGCTAAAAGCCGCAGAAGCTGACTCGAGAAGTATTCGATTGGGTGGTGATGAGCTTGCTAAAGGGATTACTCAGTGGCGTGCAGCCAACAATCTAGCTAAGGACTCTGATTACCAGAATGCTTTGCGGGGTCAAGGTTTTACAGATGTTACCTTTCGTGAAACTTTTGCTATACAAGAAAAAATTCAAGCCCGCTTAAAAGAAATTAACGAAGCCCAAAAAGTAACCGAAGCCGAAGTCAAACTCTTTTGGGAACTCAACAAAACCAATTACAAAAACGAAGAACGCATCACTGCTCGGCAAATTATTGTCAATGACCAAAAAACCGCCGATCAAGTGGCTGCCAAATTAAAAGCTAATGAGGATTTTATTAAGCTGGTGCGCGAATTCAGTAAAGACGAATCTTCAAAAGCCGAAGATGGCGCAATTGCCTCAGAAAAAGGTAAGAAAACCCCAGTCCCAGTGGTGCAACTTGCACTACCAACCAATGTGGCTACGGCTGCCTTTGCCCTCAAATCTGGTGGCGTAACTGCGCCAATTGCCGAAGCTGGCAAATTCTACTTCTTAAAAGTCGAAAAATACTTCCCAGCCGGTCAACAAACTTTTGAAGAAGCCAAAGCCAAACTAGAAGAGGATGCCAAAGCCCTAAAATCGGCTGGAGCAACCGAAGCCTGGATTAAAGAACTCGAGAAGAACGCCAAAGTTGAATTTACCAAAGATGGTATTGAACAAAAACTTGAGTATTTCAACCCGACCGTAGCAAAAGTTGGCAAAGAAGAAATTAGACTCAATCAACTCAACCGCCTAGTGTATTTGCAAAACCAACAAATTCAACAATTTATTCAACAAGGCGGCGCAGCCCAGAGCGCCCAACTGGTCGAGCAGTTCTTCAAACCACAAACACTCGAGACCCTGATTAGTGGTGTGGTCGGTGTTCAAGCTGCCAAAAAACTCGGACAGCCTTTCTTTGGTTCAGAACAAGATATTGTCAACCAAGCCAAACAATGGAAAACCAAAGACATTAGCATCACCGATGCCGAAGTTGCCAAGTATTACACCGATAACGTTGCCCTTTACAGCACTCCAGCCAGTGCTAACATCAACGAAGCCACCTTCACCAGCCTTGATGCCGCTAAAGCCTTCCGTAGTGCCTTTATTGCCCAAGGTGGCGGGGATTTCACCAAGAGTGCCGCCAAGCAACAAGGTACAGTCTCTGAACTCGGCGCATTAACCCCAGAAAGTATTGCCCCAGAATACAAAACCGTGGTTTTTGAAGCCAAGGCACTGGCTAAAGCGGGTGGGTTTGAAGTATCTGACGTGATTCAAAAGGAAAAGAAATTTATTATCCTTGGGGTCTCGAGCTTTATCGAGAAAAAGACCAAACCGATTAAAGAAGTCTTTGAAGATGCCAAAGAAAAAGCCCTTGCTTCTAAGCGCAGCCTAGAAGGACAAAGCTGGCTAACAGCCGCCGTCAAAGCTGCCAAAGCTGAGAACCTTTACACGGGCGACAAAGGTGTAGGCAAGCAGCTCGAAGCCAAAGCCGCCGAAGCCGCCAAGCAAAAAGCGGCTGACGAAGCCAAACGCAAAGCCGAAGATGACAAGCGCAAAGCCGACGAAGCCGCCAAGAATCCACCGCTCGAGATTAAATTGGTTGGTGCAACCGAAGCCAAAGTGACCTTGCTCGAGGGAACAACCACGCTGCAAACCGTGGATGCAAAAGGCAGCCGTGCCAGCCTGACAAAAATCCCTAACGGCTTCTATACCCTGAAAGTCGAAGCCACAGGCTTTAAGCCATTTACTAAAGAAGTCCGTTTCCCAGACGAAAAGAGCATTGAAGTTAAACTCGAGAAGTAAGCTGTAAAAAACTGAAATGACGAGGGCTTGATTGCCCTCGTCATTTTTTATGGAACTATTTGCCTAAACACTCGTATAAAAAGTATGCCCGTGCAAAATGATGATAAATTCTGGATTCTACGAGTTTCAAAAAAATCTGCCGATCTTGTCGTGAGAATCCTTATTTCTTGTTTAGGAATTTTTGCTCTATTTTATAGCGCTAAAAGAATGTTTACGTATCAAGGTACAAGAATTGTCGAAGAGGTACTTGCTCCAAATGACCAGCGTAATTTTCCTGCCACTAATTTTGTTGCAAGAACAATAGAGGAAAAAAAAAGTAAATACTTACGTGTTATTAGGTTCGTAAAAGGTGAGGAAACAGATTCTCAAGATATATACTATAGATACTTAACCAATAAATGGGTATCTGGTCGTCATTTACGCATTTGTAGCATTAGTGGGATTGAACAAGATGCTCGAGGTGAAACTTTTACAGAGCAGTGGTTTGAACTAAAAATCACCTACCGTCTCAATTTTTTTGACTGGGAAGATATTCAAAAAAACTGTCTAACCAAGCCGTAAGAATTGCGAACTTAAAACCCATATTCCTTAATCCGTTCCTCGAGACGTGCATCTGTTTCTGGTCTTGCCCCAAAGACACTGACCACCCAACCAGCGACCTGAGCCGCTAATTTTGAGGCTGCCCGAGCGTCTTTAGATTGCAAGTAATGCCCTAGGAACGCGCCGCAGAAACTATCGCCTGCGCCAGTCGCATCAATCACCGTGTCCTTGGTAGCCTCGACCTTAAAAATGCCAGTGGTATCGGCAATCATCGCGCCGTCCTTATCGAGTTTTAAGCACATCAGGGTTTGTGGGTATTCTTCACGCAGAATGTGCAGCACATCCTCGGGACTTTGAGCGCCGGTTAATGCTCTGCCCTCCTCGAGATTCGGGAACATAATATCTATGGACAGGGCTTTGGTGGCGCGTTTGAACTCTTCGCGTCCCATTTGCCGAATCATCTGATAACTTCCGGGGTCAAAACTGACACTTGCCCCTGCGTCGGTGGCAATTCTGGCTGCCTCGAGCGCCGCCGCTCTGGGTGGGTCGGTGAATAAACTCCAAGCCGTGATATGCACATGCTTGGCTGCGGCAATCACACTTTTGAGCAATTCATGCGGCATCAAAAAAAAATCTGCGCCTTGGTTGGTCAGCATACTGCGTTGCCCGCTCGAGTCTATGAGTACCAACACCACACCAGTGGCATTGGTGTCTGACCAAATAATATGTGGCTGTACCTGTTCTTCCTCGAGTTTGGCTAGGGCAAACTGCCCAAATTGGTCACGTCCGATTTTGCCTAAAAAACCCGTTGGCATTCCGACCCGCCGCGCCCAGACCGCCACATTTGCACTCGAGCCACCATGCGCTAGTTGCACCCGTCCAGTCGTATCCCCGCCGCTAAGTAAAATATGGTCGGGTTTTGCCAGCACATCCCAGTTCAAGTCCCCTACACAAAGAAGTGGTGCATACGTCGGATGGCTTAGGCTCGAATTAGCATTCTTAGTTACATTTTCGGTCACAAAGTATGATACACTTCTTCCATACCAAAAAGGAGGTGATCCAGCTGTTACATATTAAATTAGTTGGTGGAGGTGCCCGTCGGGGCTAACCCTGCAAAACGCCTAGCGTTTGCAATCGCCTCTAAGGTAAAAACATCTTAGAACGCGAAAAACCCGAGTGGTGGGACTAGAATCCCCAATTCCAGACGGGTACTGAGGAGACCAAAAAGCAATTTGCTTTTTGGTCTCTTTCTTTTAGAGCGTGTTTATAAAGTGTCAAAACGTCTCAAAATCAACTGAATATTCGCCAAATAAACCCAAGATTCGGTTGTACTCGGTAAGCCCTCAAAATCACGAGTTAAACGTCTACAACGAGTCAGCCAAGCAAACGACCGTTCCACCACCCAACGACGCGGTAAGACAACAAATCCACTGGCTGTATCAGAACGCTTAACAATCTCGAGGATAAAGCAACAAAAGGTTTTGACCCACTCAAGCAATTGACCCGCATAACCACCATCAGCC
>JANNVX010000084.1:0-2751 GCA_031414595.1 Deinococcales bacterium | reverse complement strand
TCTTGAAAGTATGGAAGTAAGGCTTGGAATTCTTTTTTGGTTAGTCCAGTCAGGGCTAAGAAGCGAGTTTTATTCTTGACGAGTTTGTCGTAATGCAGCACTCGAATAGTTTATCCTAATTTCCGATAACGTCTAATATATTATTATTTGCAGTAATACAGACGTTAAAAAATAACGTTTTAAAACATTTTCTTTCTTACATAACAATTTTTGAAGGGTTAGCTATCGCAATTATTTTTATCAGGGATTTGAATCTGACCCCCTAAGTTATTAAGCTGTACTGCGTGTAGCTATAGCGGTAGTAGCGACCATCTTAAATGTCAAGGCACACCTCGCGGTGGGCAATCCCCACCTTTCTATCCAACTTGTCTTTCACAACTTCTTTCCCGCTCACTTTCGCTTCTGCTCGAGCCTTCTCACTGGTGCTTAAGTCAGTTCATTAAAATCTTGCCTTTGCGTTCATTTTGTCATTCATACCAACCCATCGCTGTCTGAGTATCTTGAAGGGAGTTTTCTGATGCGTACAATCACAACCGTACTTGGTCTTGGTTTGGGTTTAACCACCCTACTTGTTGCTTGTCCTAAACCACCTGATGCCAATCCTCCCACAGCGAACATTACCAATCCCGCTCAGGACTCGGTTTTAACTGGAACAGTGACGATTCAAGTTGATGCTAAGGACGAAGAAACCAGTATCTCTAAAGTCAATGTGTACGCTCGAGGCGTGGGGAGTAGCAAAAAAGGGGTGTTGATTGGCTCGAGTATCACCAAACCCTTTGTGGTTTCTTGGAACACCAACAGTGCTTCTGGCGTACCAAATCAATTGCCACTCGAGTTAATTGCCGAAGCAGTAGATAAGAGTGGTAATACGGGTAGCAGCACAGCCGTGCGGGTGCGAACACAGAATGCTGGTGTGCCGAATTTATCACTTCTGGCTGCTTTTACCTATCCACCAGCCGCTAATCCTGCTAAGGGTCGGGTGGTCTTGCAAGGACAGCGTTCTTTACTTCCTGCTTCAATGGGTCTGGTGACTCCACCACCTGAGCTTTCACAAACTCAACAAGATGCTCTGCGCTCGGCTCGAGTCACACCACAAGCGGCTATTGGAGATCGGGTTTTTGCCCAACAATGGGAGTGGTCACCAGTGCTGGGCGCAGATGGATACGGGGTTTATTCTTCGACTGAGGAATTGGCTGGGACATATACTCGAGTGCGGAATCAGGCTTCGGATACAGGAACAGCTTTACAGGTCTTTCAACGTTTTGTGGATACAGCCCGAGTAGGCGATTCGATGTTTGGTTCGGTTACAAGCCTAACCAGTGGTGGTGCGGTTGAATCGGGTAAATCCAATGCTGATGGCTTGAAGTTTTTAGCCGCTCAGGATTCAGGTTCGCCCTTCGATGGAGCAAGTATCCCCGATGGTCAACCGAATATGTCTTGGACGGCGACAACTGGGGTGCTTGGCTATCAGTATTTTATTTACGATGGCGACCCGTTTGCGGGTACGAAACCCAAAATTATGTGTACGAATTTTCCGAGAACCACAGCCGCTTTAAGTGTGGTCTATCCAGTCCCAGCCTTGAACGGCACAACCAAGTGTAATCCCTTACCATCTGGAACATATTACTGGTTGATTGTTGGGGTCAGTTTTGACCAACTCGATAAAGCCGATGGCTTCACGTACAGCGCGGCTCAACGGATTACTGTGCCATGACTCGAGGATTCAGGCTTGGCGTGATTGGTTTGGTTTTATTACTTGGTTTGGTGGCGTGTCCTCGTCCAATAAAAATTGAATACGGTATCAGCACGGTTTTACCGTCGCCTGTTGCCCCTGGTGAAGCTGTTTCGGTTTTTGGTGTACTGCCAAGTAATGCAACGCTTCGATTGGATAGTTTCGAGTTGAATGCAGTTGTTATTCCAGATGGTTTGTTGTTCACAGTCCCCACAACAACTGTGGCTGGTCAAAAGACCATTCAACTGATTAGCACCCTATTGTCTGAACCACTCGAGACAGTCTTAAGTGTTGTACCGCGACTTGATAGTGCTGTGCTTGAAGGGTCGTTGTTGCGTTTAACAGGAGTGGGTTGGACTGGTGCAACCGAAACCATCATTAACTTAAATAGCGCCGTGATCATTCCAACTCGAGTTGGTGCAGAACTCCAAGCCACGCTGCCTAGTAACTTGCCGTATGGGGCGCTAGATGTACAAGTCAGTGTGGCGGGTGCAACCTCGAACACCCTTCGTTTGGCTCGAGAAGCTGGGGCGGTTCGAGGAACAGTGCAACTTCCTGCGGCTGGGATGGCAGCTTTAACAGTGCAGTCAAATTTGCGGTTACAAAAAGCATCAGGTGGTGTCGCCTTTACCATTTACCCAAAAGTTATTTCTGATGTAGCAAGTCTCGAGTTTACGGGTTTGCAACGTCGTCTTGAATTGCGTTCATTCAAAGCAGTGCAATGGATTTTTGATACACCAAGTCATGCGAGAATTGCCTTTGATGCTTTGCAACAACGTGGAATAAAAGTTGAATGGGCTTCTATGGTCTCAGTAGCAGATGGTTTAACGGCTTCCTCGAGTGTGGCTGCACCCAGTGCGCCTGGGGTTGGACAATGGCTGGAAAGAGTACACTTTCGTGGACATGAAGGTCGGTTTCAAAATGAAATCGGAGACTATGATGTCAAAGCAAATGAAAACATATACCCTAGAATTTAAGCAACAAGCCATAAAGCTCGCCCAGCAAGAGGGAATGAGCAT
>JANNVX010000083.1:0-1819 GCA_031414595.1 Deinococcales bacterium | reverse complement strand
CGACGGGCGTATAACGAGTTGTTTGCAGAACGAATTATTCGTTTGTTGCCTTTGGAATTGAGCTTCGAGAAATACATTGTGTTGCTCGAGGACGCGCTTAATCTGGGAGTTAAGACTGCGTAAAACATTCCAGACTATTGGATATAAAAGCTCTTTTTTAAGGTTTGCTGCATCAGCAAAGAAATTAAATACAAGACAATCATACTGTGCCGATTTGTTCCGCCAGCCATAACGAACAGATTACCATCTACAAACTCATGGCGTTCTTGGCTGGTTTCTTCAAATGCCAAGTAATCCTCGAACGTCGTGACGGTTTTAACAGGCATTGCTCTGACCATGCAGACAGTATACTCGAGACTGGTGAATGTATACTCGAGAAGTGTTTGAGTTTGAAATTACTGCCCAGTCTGGACGCGCTCGAGTTGCGACCCTAATCACACCGTTTGAAACGGTCACAACCCCAATGTTTATGCCAGTTGGTACACAAGGCAGTGTCAAAAGCCTTTCGGCTCGGGATTTACGAGAAATTGGTTCACAAATGATTCTGGGTAACACCTATCATCTGATTCTGCGCCCTGGTCTCGAGATTATGAAGCAATTTAATGGCTTGCGAGGGTTCACAGCCTACTCGGGGGCGTTCCTGACCGATTCAGGGGGCTTTCAAGTCATGAGCCTTGGGCATATGCGAACCATTACCGAACATGGTGTGGTTTTTAAGAATCATATCAATGGCGACCAACTCGAGATGACCCCAGAAAGCAGTGTTGCAGCCCAGGAAGCGATTGGCGCGAACATCATCATGGCTTTTGATGAATGCCCACCGCACCCCGCCACCTTTGAATATGGTCTGGCAAGTTTGGAGCGCACGGTACGCTGGTTAGAACGTTGCTTAAAAGCCAAGACTCGAAATGACCAAGGCTTATTTGCGATTGTTCAAGGCGGTGTGGATTTAGACTTGCGTCAGCGCAGTTTAGAAGCAACCATTCCTTTTGCCACACCCGGTTTTGCAATTGGTGGTCTTGCAGTAGGGGAGAGCAAAGAAGAAATGTATCCCAGTGTTGAATTCACCACCAAGCACTTGCCACAAAATAAACCGCGTTACTTAATGGGTGTGGGTTTCCCCGAGGATTTGGTGGCGAGCATCGCCCTTGGCGTAGACATGTTCGATTGCGTCTACCCAACCCGCACGGCTCGGTTTGGCTATGCCCTGACTTCCGAAGGACGTTTGAACCTGCAAAATGCGAAGTTCCGCACCGACCCAAATCCACTCGAGCAGGGTTGCGATTGTTACGCTTGCCAGAATCACTCGAGGGCATATATTGCCCATTTGCTCAGAGCCGAAGAAATGCTTGCGCCAAGATTACTGAGTCTGCACAATCTGCGCTTCTTGCACCGAATTACCGAAGCTGCTCGAGCCGCAATTCTCGAGAATAACTATCATGATTGGGCGCTCGAATGGGGTGGACGCTACTTTAAGAATGCCATTCCCGTGTGGTTCTCGAGTGCGATTGAGGCTGGACGTGGGTAGTTTGAGCCACTCCAATTTCTTATACTCGAGTTCACACACCATCTCTTTTTTACCATCGCGAGCTATTTATAGGATTTTAACACTGTCTCTCACGCTTTTTTCTTTCTTTCCTCTCGTCTCCCTCACCCCTGTTGACAAGCCATCTAATGGGTGATACATTCTTTGTCGCTTCGTTCGAGACCATCTCGAATGCGAGCGAGTTCTTTGACAGTGTGGTTGTTGTTGACGAGATAAAACTCGTTTTAGCGTTTCTTTTTTAAGGGCGATAAAACTCGAGAATCGGCATCTTTA
>JANNVX010000082.1:0-71753 GCA_031414595.1 Deinococcales bacterium | reverse complement strand
CTTTGTGACGTTAGACGGAGCGGGCTTCCTACCTGTTTCAATCTCTTCGCAGAGTACGCGTCTCGAGACGTTGTAATCGCAACCTGTTTGCTTGCAATTGCTGCAGTTTCAATCTCTTCGCAGAGTACGCGTCTCGAGACTTGTCTATGCTACGAACCGTAAACACGCAAGGCAGTTTCAATCTCTTCGCAGAGTACGCGTCTCGAGACGCGCTCTCCCAGTAGCAGCGTTGTCGGTTAACTCTGACGTTTCAATCTCTTCGCAGAGTACGCGTCTCGAGACACAGTTACTTACATGACTGTAATCAGTTCCAAAAGTTTCAATCTCTTCGCAGAGTACGCGTCTCGAGACTTGTCCACCGCCATCGTTTCAATCGCTTTTGCTCAATCGGTTTCAATCTCTTCGCAGAGTACGCGTCTCGAGACCCTCATTCGTTACAGAGGTGTCGGACGGTTTGCCAGGTTTCAATCTCTTCGCAGAGTACGCGTCTCGAGACCTGGCTCGTTGAGATATTACACCGACGCCATCTTGTCGGTTTCAATCTCTTCGCAGAGTACGCGTCTCGAGACTCGAGGTAATTGCGGCATGGAAAGCCCTGCCAGTTGTTTCAATCTCTTCGCAGAGTACGCGTCTCGAGACAAATGCCCGAGGCTCGAGTCTGCAAAATAACCCTGTTTCAATCTCTTCGCAGAGTACGCGTCTCGAGACGCTGTGTTGATTGGGTTCCCTGCGGGAACACCTGAAAACCGTTTCAATCTCTTCGCAGAGTACGCGTCTCGAGACTAATCCTCCAAACTTTGCAGTCCACCCGCCGCAAATCGCGGTTTCAATCTCTTCGCAGAGTACGCGTCTCGAGACTTAGATGTTCCTGCAGCATGGAATCGTCCAGTTACAGTTTCAATCTCTTCGCAGAGTACGCGTCTCGAGACGTGGCGATGGATACTCACCACGGTTCTCCTGTGTTTGTTTCAATCTCTTCGCAGAGTACGCGTCTCGAGACGCTATCCCATTTTGGCGTGTGTATAGGCTAGTTGTCAAGGTGCTTTGCGCGGGGGCTTCTCACTTTTCCAGATTTTGACCAGACTCGAGTCTAAAATCTGGCTTTTTTGCGTGAGGCACGGTAGCGCGACGGATATAGAGTTTCGGGGTCTTACCAAGAAGGCTTATTCATTGCATTTGAAAGGACACTTTCTAGTTTTATACAAAAAATTGCATACTTATACAAGTCGCCGCGCAAAAATTGGTTCTCATAAAATAATCAGTTCGACTTCTTCGTGAATCACACCGTAGCCTTCAATCTCAACTCTTTTTTCGTAATCTTCGCCTAGTTTGTAAAACCGTACACTGTCCAAATGCTCGTCTATTACTCTGCGGATTCGTTTGCGTAGGCGCACTATGTCTCTTGGTTCTAGGTGTGCTTCAAAAACACTGTATTGTACTCTTTCGCCTACCCCGCGCAGTAAAGTCACGATTTTTCGACGGCGTTTATCGTCGGGGGTGTCGTAACTAATCACGACTAGCATTAGCGTATCCTTAAAGGTTGGTATGTGGGAATCTCGAGCCTTATGTACGCGGCAAAATCCTTGGCTTGTGAACGAATTAGCCGTGCGTAAGTCATGGTTTTTTCTTGATGCTGGATTGTGGTTTGGATTCTAGCTTCCCATAACCGAATAAAATGGTCTCGGGCTTTACTGCTAAAGCGGCATCCTTGATTGGTTTGCATAAAATCACTTGGTTTTAAGAGTTCACGCAGGGCAATATTTAAGACAAACCTGTCCACCAGCGCAGCACGAAATTCTTCCATGAGGTCCAATGCAAGTGCTGGGCGTGTGCCGTGCGAAACGTGAAGGCAACCAATGCCAATGTGTAAACCAGCGCTTTGTAAGGCACTGATGATTCGGGTCAGTAACAAAGTATATCCAAAGCTGAGCATCGCGTTTATTGCATCTGGTGGTGGTCGGCGTTCTCGGGTACTAAATTCCCAGTGGCTCGGTATTATTTCGGATAGCACCGCAAAATGAGCTTGGGCAGCGATTCCTTCATAGCCACGCACTTCGTTTTCGTTTGTTGCCGTTTGGATACTTTCTATCGCTAGTCGTTGGAACTCGGCGGCTTCTTTGGCAAGGGTGCTGTTTGGATGGTCTCGAGCAAGGCGTTGCAGCACAATGCGGGTGTTCTCGAGTTTGGCTTTAACAATGGTTTTCGCGGTTTCTAATCGCCATTCTAAGCGGTCTGTTTGCCTTACCTGAGCGCGTAACGTATCGGTTTTGGTATTCATCGTTGGCTCGAGCGTACCAATGTGCCGTTCTTCTTGGGTTAATAAATGCAGTCTCGCTTGATGGGTTAGTAAGTGCCGCATGGCTTGCGTGGTTATTTGCGTTCCACCCAGTAAAATCACTTCTCTGATCCCCTCACTTGGAGTCTCGAGCAGGGTTTCATCGCGTAGGGTCACAAGATACCGTCCGTTTTTTAGGCGGAGTTTAGAACCGGGTAAACTCAGGTAAATTTGGCTCATGGGTTCTCCGCCATTCCAAACTTAAACGCCCTGTAGGGGTTTTTCTGTTGCTTGAGTGTGTCTTTAATCGCTTGGGCTTCGTGTTGTAAGACCACATACCAAGGCATGTTTTTGAATGGGCTGGTGTCATTTGGTCGGCGATATGCGGGTTGGTATTTTAGCGCTCGTTCAAAATGCGGTACTGGTTTCTCGAGTCCATTTGTTTTCATGGCAGCCAGCAGTGCAATATCAGCAATCAGGCATTCGTAAGCATCCGACAGCATCACTGCCAGTTTGGGAATTTGGCGGTTGGGAGTGCCAATTTCTAAACCAACTTCGAGCAGTGCCGCCCAAGAATTGCGTTCAAGTAAGGCTCGCATCGTCCCTTTGGCGGCTCGAGCATCATCGGTGCTGTGGGCTAAAAGCGCCGCTTCGTAATGTTCAAAAGCGCTTTGAAAGTCGCCTTGTCCCATCATCGCTCGGGTCAAGGTGCTGGCAGCATCAGCAGCTTGCGGGGTTTTCCAACGACAAGCAGTGTTGGCTCGGTGGAACAAAGCGGTTTTGGTCAGTTCAGCATAAATTTGTTCAAGGTATGGGCTTGGCTCGAGTGGCGCAAAATTTTCAACACTGAGGATGGTTTTACCGCGCCTGACTGTGGTTGGCGTGCCATTTGAATCTTGTTGCACATGGGTAAATAATTGTTTCTTTTTTGGGTTTGGTGGACTGGCTTTTGGTTCTGGCTCACTGCGCCTAGGGCGGGTGTAACCCCCCAAAGTCGGCGCTCGAGGAATTTGGCGTTCTGGGCTTAACGATGCCAGTAACCGAGATTTAGAGCCAAAACGGTCACGCATCCATTGTTCAAGGTCGGCATAATCTTTTTTGACATCCCCAAGCGAATAATAGTTGCGCCAGCCAACTATCAGGTCATTGGCACGTTTCACCCCACTTGGGTCAAATCGCTCGAGCCGAGTAAAAAGCAGGGCTTCAAGGTGCGTTTTGAAATCAACTAAACTCTTTTGGCTAATTCGTACTGTGTCAGCATTAAAATGAAACCCCAGAAAATCAAAGCCCTGTTCAAAACTCACCACTTGGGTTTTGGTTTCATTCATGCGTAATTCAAGGTTAGTTAGCACTTGCTGCGCCACTTCTAAGCCCATAGCCGCCATGCTGACACTGGGCGCGGCAATCACAAAGTCATCAGCATAACGCACCAAAGCTCTTCCCTCAGAATTGACCGCTTGGTCAAACGGATTCAAATAAAAATTGCTCAGGATGGGCGAAATCGAACTCCCTTGGGCAAGTCCCCGTTCTGGAATATGCAGCGATAAACCATCCTTTATTGGGGTTTGTAAAATCACCTCAAGCAGCTTCAGCACGTCTGCATCCAAGTATTCGGTCAAACGCCCAAGCAATCTCGAGTGCGAAATTGTGTCAAAAAAATCTTTGATGTCGCTTCGCACCACCCACACCCGCCCCGCTTTACGATGCTCAAGCAAACGATGGGCTGCCCGAACCGCGCCGTAACCTTCACGGTAAGCAAAACTGGCGGTACTGGCAAGCGGCGCTAAACTACCAGACAGCGCCCGCCGAAACGCATTCAATGCCACACGGTCACGCACACAAAAAACAGTAATCCCACGTTCGCCGCCACTGTCTTTAACCTGCCAAACGCGTTGGGCTGGGCGTGGCGTATACGTTCCACGGCGAAAATCCTGCTCGAGTTTAGCTAGATTTGCGTCTAAATCAGCTTCAAAATCATCAAAGCTCTGCCCATCCGAACCTCGAGCCTTGCCCTTGCTGCGGGTATTATGCCACGCCTCGAGTAAATTCTGGCTAATGTCAGCAAGACTGATTTTGGATTGTGTGGCAATCATGGTCATGTTGTTTTTTGTTCTTGGTATTCAAATCCAAATACGGTTGGTTCAAGTCTTTCTTTATGACCAACACTGTTTAACCCACTGTACTGAACATCTAATCCTGGATGAACACATGCCAAAACTGCACCAAAACTCATGGGGACAGTACCGCCTGTAATGTCAGTCACAATTTCTTTGGTGGTGTAATTCATCTTTTTGGCTTCTTCAACTGCACTTTCCACAAGTCGCATCACATCGGCGGCAACTTGTGGGGTAAATGGTCTAGCCACTATCCAAGGGATATTCAAGTGAAAATGAACTTGTTTACCCGTGGCTTTAATGTATTTTTCGACCATTCTAGCACTTGGTAAAGAACCTTCTTCTTCTTGTCCTAAATCTCCTGTTGTCGAAATCAACCAAACCTGCTCAAGTTTTGGATAGTATTTAATTGCTGTAATCAGAGGAGCTAAATTAGAATTCTCGAGGTCTAAGTTGGTTGGATCAGCTTGCGCCAAGGCTAGTTGTTGCTCCTCTTCTGAAAGCGGACTCTGGTTGCCCGCTCTCTTAGCGTATTTTGAAACAAGAGCAATCAAAACCTTACGGTTTTCAAGGCTTTGATTTGCTTGGTTGACGACCCTAGCTTCGGTTATTTTGGTTTGATAAATAATATCCGGCAATAACCGTGGCGCAAAGAAGTAAAGAACAACGCTAAAAATCAATGCCACAACCAATAACCAAGGGTAGTTTTGAACAATGTTTTTTAAGTAGCTTTCGACAAAAAGTGTGACAAAGACACCTCCAAAAATAGTGCCACTTGTTGCTGAGAGGAATTGAGACAACTGCCTAGATTTTTTCATTTTTGACCCCTGTTCAAACTTAAATCAGTTTTGGCATTTCTGTCCAAATAGGGTAACTACTTAAGCCAAACTCCTCAAGCAGCACACGGCGTAATTTCTCGGCGGATTCTTTACTAATCGGGTCAAACCCATGTGCCAAAATGCTTTCATTGCGCTGCTCGAGAATTCGTTTTAACGAACCTCGCTCGAGGGCGTGTAATAAATCTCCGCCTTTTTGTGGCTCGAGCATAGCAGCAAGTCTTGCCACATCGTAAATCCCAGCTAGTTTTAGGGTGTTATCACTTTTTTGTTGATGTGGTCTAAATTCGTGTACAAAGTGCTTTTGGGCTTCTGGCAAGGTATAAAAGGTATCATTCATATGAACACCCGCCTCGGTCAGTAATATCTCGCAGTACAAGTCCACAGCGCGGTACATCCTTGCTACGGCATCATCGTATTCACCCCGAGCAACGCGTCTGTCAGCGTTGGATAGTAAGTCCTGCATTAAAACCATACTCGGTTGTTTTTTAGCGGCTTTTAACTCGAGCAGTACCTCTTGGAGTTTGCTGATTTCCTTAAACCATACTTGCCAAGCACTGGTTTTAGCTGCCGCAAGGGGCTTGAGCATTTTCATGGCAGTGGCAAATAAATCACTTGCTTGTTGATGATTAAATAAATCCCAGCGCTCAAAAGCAGTGATCAATTCGCGTAGCGCCTCATAAAAAGCCGTGTCATAATCGTTACCTTGGCTTCGCTCGAGAATGGTTTGTATCGTCTGAAAACTCGCCCTAAAATCACCTGCATTAAAACTATTTTGTAATCGCTCGAGTTCCCGAATATGGTACTTATGCAATGGGTTGGCAAAAGGTCGGACTCGTTCAGAATTACTCTTAAACGTTCCATCGGGTTGTTTATCACTGATTACATAAGCAAACTCGAGTTGATGATCAGATGCAGCCAGTGCAAGAGCGGCAGTCATGGTTTTTGTACCCCCTGTTATGTCCACCACGATTCTTTTGGGTTCAGGTGTGGCTAGGGCTTTTTGAATCGCAACCCTTGCAGTTTGATAGCAGAGTTCAAAATCGTATTCGTCGTCTTTCTCGAGCGCAACCAGTTCACCTCGCATGTTTAAGACCCGTTCGATGTCAGTCACGGATTCACGGGTTTCTTGACTAGCAAAAAAAATCACTCGCTTGGCTTTGTGCTGTTCGACACTGGCAAGGCAGGGGTCTGGGCTTTTGCCAATGCTGATAACCAGAACAGTGTTCATTCCCCACCTTGGAGCAGTGCAAGAAATTTTGTGTACCAAGGTTTGTCTTGTCCTTTAGATACCCCTTTGGCTTTTAATTCACCCTCGCCTACGAGTTCTAGAATGCGTTGGGCAACCTTAAATTTCAGGCTGGTGTCGCATTGCAAACTAAGCAAAGCACCAATTTTTGCTGATGGTTGTTGGCGTAACATTCTCTGCTCGTTATCATTATTCAGTTCTTCGAGTAGTTTTCTGGCTTGGGCATTGGCTGTTTCCAAAGGCGAGGTTTCGTCTTTTTTATCTTCTTTGGGGATGAACACGACCAGATCATCATCGGCTGCTTTTTCCAATTCTGCACTTAGGATGGTTTTGGGAGCTGAGATTTCCAGCTTTTGTGGTGTTGGCAAGATAGGTTCTTGTGTCACTTCAAGTCTGCCATAACCACTTGAGGTTTTTGCACCAATACCTTCTTCGAGTAATGCCAATTTTAAGATTTCATGGGTGGTCGCCACCCATTCAGGTGGGGCTAAGAAGGCAATCAAAAAAGTCCCACTACAACTGAGGAAAGGTACTGGTGTTGGACTGTCCCAATCGGCGGGTGCTGCCTCTTGTCCGCCGTTGTAGTCGGTATGGTGTGGAGTCATCACTTCTGGGTGGATGCTATACGTTGCTGGTAAGGCATCAAAAAAACTGACATACCCGGCGGCATCGGTATCACCAAACAGAATTTTATGGTCTATCCCTTGAGGATGGTCTGTGGTTTTTTTGCGCCATAAAGCACCTTGTAGTTTTCGATGGGTATAACTCGAAACCAAGCCTTTTATTGCACTACCTGGAATATACGGCACACCGTAAGTACGATGCAGGCTAATCGAAGTCTCGAGTACCCCCGCTCCACCCAAGCCTGTAATCATGCGTCCTTTAATTTTGTAGTAAGCCTTACCTATCTGCATTGAAGTTGCCAATTGGCTAGAGCTTAAGTTCTTTTTCCAACTCAAAAAAAACCGATTGTAAACTTCAGGAATTTTTATTTTAGCAACTTGCTCAACTAGCTTTGGTTTTTGTAGATTTTTAATTTCGTCACTTAATTGCTTGTCGGTTGGTTGATAGATTTTGCGAGTGGCTAAACTCATCTCTGCTTGATATGTAACTTCATTACCGCCCATAAACTTCTCGAGCCATAAGGCGGTATGCGGTTGCTTTTGTATATCAAAGTCAATTTTATTTAGTAAGTCTCTTCGCATATCAGTCCTCAAGCACCGACTTGCCAAAACGTGCCAGCCATTGCAAACATGCCAAGGTTTCTCGGGTCAACATCATGTAGTTACTAAGTTGAACTTCATTTCGGCTTTGCGTTTTCAGAGCTTGACCCTTATTCAGATGATTGGTATGACGCAAAACGATTTGTCCCAAATCTGCCAGAACCGCTTGTTGTGTGTTTTTGCTGCGGGTATCAATGAATTCAAGAGCTTGAGCTAGTCCAGAAGCTCGAATCAAAGCACTGGCTGAACGTGCCATATTCGTATATTCTTTGCATTCAGTTAGACTCCAGCCAATACGCTTAGTAACGCAGGTGAAGGCAATTGCAGCCCGTTCTTGGTCTCGAGTTGGCATATTTATTCACCTCCAAGCATGGTCAGGCGGCACAAACCACGCCCTACATTGGCTTTGCCGCCAATCTGCACTGTTTTTCCACTTGTTTTGGATCGTACAGCCTGTATCACCTGTGTTGCCGATAATTGCTGCTGCTTAAATCTCGAGTCACTGGCGATAACTAAACTAACCAAAACACTTTCGGCAGGTAAATTCTCTTCGTACCACAACTGACCTTCTTTAACTGTTTTGGTTTCATCTTCTAACGTAATTCGTGCCACCACTTCGGTTGCTGTCTCAAGCAGAAAACTCATCACATCATCTGAAACAACACAAAAGCGTTTGATAAATTCGATTTGCCAGCCTTGAGGTTCTGAGGGGAATAGACCCATCGCAATACTCTTTGCCCATTCGTCGGTTTCAGAGGATGCAGTCAAGTTTAAGTCCAAATCCTCAAGGTAGACCTGTTGACCAATACCAAGTTGACTGGCTTGGGTGACGCTGCACATCTGACCTGTTGGATTTGGAATTGGGTTAGTGGGAGTGGAAAATTGTGCATCTTTTGCATCACGTTCAAAACGTCTTAGGATAAATGCCGAAGTTACCCAAGCAAATGTACCTGCCGCACTCCGAATAGGTAAGCAAAGTAACCTTGCATCAGCGAACTGCACTGCGCCTGCGTGATCACTGGCATTTTGGGTTTTTGGACCATAAATGGCTTGTTGAATATTGGCATCTGTCTCGAGGTCACGCAATACCCCTTTGATACTCGAGCCGGGTAAGTAGGGAATGTTTGTGGCTTTTTCTCGAGCGATAGGCAAATCAATTGCGCCAACACCTTGACCAGTGCCAGCATGTAGTGGTGAAAGGGTATGAACAAATAGCATTTGAATGGACATGATTTCTTGCTCCTTATAGTGACTGCAAAAAAGCTTTGAGAACATCGGTTTCGCCTTGGTCAACAGTTCTTGTTTTCAGTGGTTCGATGCGTGAAGCTTCAGCGCTTGTTACTTGGTGGCGCACTTGTGGACTTCCACCTGCGTTCTTAAGTATCAGCCCTCTTGGTGGTGTAATAGGTGCATCCAGAATAATAGCGACACACTTATCGCCTTCTTTACAGCGAATGGGTCTGAAAATAAGTCGGCTGGCAAGTCGGTCATGGGAGTATCCTTGCAACGACGTATCTCGAGGTTCACCTTTGTTATCATTGTCGGTGCGGAAGTGGAAAAGGATTGGTAAGCCAAAAGCAGCTCGAGGAAATGCAATGATTTGTGGATCATTCCAAAGTGACGGGTGTTTATGTTTTTCTGAAGATGTCCATTTGCCTTGTTTGTACAAAGCTCGAACTGCATCTGGTTCAGTCCAATAGCTACGCCCAGCAGGATTTCCACTTGCACGGCTTTGGCGAAAAGCCTTGAGTTTGCCAAGCATTGCATCCCATGTTTGATTGGTCAAAACTGACCTTGTTGGTTCTGCGCTGAGGTGGGGCAAGTCTCGACACCATGTTTTTTGGGATAATTCGGAGAGTCGCTTCGCCATACTTTCTCGAACTTGAGTTTGGGTTTGTTGTTGCTCAATCCCATCTATTTCTTGGCAATGCACTGCCCCAAAGCCACGGCGGGTTCTTGCTCCGATGCCCCCAAAATGCTCCCACGCCCATAGCGCAGCTTCGACTTCCGTCCAGTAGTGCTGAGGACAGCTCAGCAACAGTTTGAACTGAACGCCTTCTAAGATGGTTTTGTGCTGAGCGGTTTGCAACGGAAAAGCACCGTATTTAACGTTATTACTGTTGCTGTTGTAGTCAATTTCGTGACCTGTTTGAAGAATTTCCACATGAAGCTGAATCTTCGAGGGCTGCCTGTCATCTCCCGCAGCCATTCCCCAAATAAGCCCCTCGAGCCAGCGCAGCTTGTCTATCTCTGACATAGCGGTTATTTGGCGCTCACGAACTTGACGCTTGGTTTGGTTCTGAATTTGACCAAGGTCTGCGTCCAAATAATGTTGAATGTTTTGGTTGTACCCACGAATAGCTCGCCACCAAAAGCGCAATTGTCCACGAATACTTTTTCCATTGACCGGTAGATCAAAATCATTTCTACCCGCTTCAACCCCACCACCAAAGAGTGGGGTAATCAGTTGGTACGTTCTGGTCTGAGTCACCAAACCAAGTTCTGCATCGGTTTTACGATTAACGATACTCGAGGGGCTCGATGGATTAGGACGCATGACTGACCTCCTGTTCTGGCTGCCATGTGCCAATTGCAGCAATGCCAAAACCATCTAAACGGTCTTGAGCTTCGTCACTGACACCTTGAAGCCAAATTTCACTCAACCAGCTTTTTATGTCAGGGTTCTCTAAGAACTCGAGCTTGAGGTAATAGACGCTGCCTGCAGGTACAAGGCGGCGGGTTGGTTTAGGTTTATCTTTAACAAAATCCCAACCGCTGACCACCACAGGTCTTCCACAAGCAACAGCTTTGAGGTGGGTATTGATCCCGTGATTGGTTAATCCTTCTAGCAACCACGTAGGGCGATACCCTTGCTGGAAATGAGCTGGAGTGAGTAAGATCACGCGGCAGGCTTGGTCTGATTTAATCTGCTCGAGTAAACCTTGTGGTGCTTGTGGGAGTTGACCATGTTGTTTTTCCCAACGCACTAAACGGCGTTCGCCACCAGCAGGGGCAATCTGGTTTGGAATATCTAAACTGGTTTCAATAGCTAATGCTAACGGTGTGGCACTCGAGAGTTGAGCGGACTGATGGATAAACTCGAGTCCACTGGTTTGAAATAATGCACTATTGATTGCTGTTTGCGAATCATGGTCTAGGCTGACATGAGAGCGGGTTTGAACAGGTAGTGCTTTAAAACCAATCAACAAATTCTCAGGATCAGTTGATTTGACTTCTGCCTTTGTTTGCTGTGTGGCTGGAGTTACTTGGAAAGTTCTTGGTTTGATTTCTTCAGGTTTAAGCAACCATTGTTCAAACACTCCCCAACGCCAGAATTTAGGGGCTTTGTCATTGGGTTTTTCTTGCTCTGGGTTTTGCAACATCATTGGCATCAAGTCTGACTCGAGGTCGCTGATTACATCTCTTGGAAATTTTTTTGGCAACAAGTATTTAATCGTGCCATCTTTAAGCATCAGCGCGTCATTGGGGGCAGGAGCAAAAAACTCAAGGGTGGTTGGATTGACCAGTATTGGTCCACGCACACTTTGTGACAGTAATTGGCTAACATGAGAATTCTGAAAGTGACCAGTCGCCATGTCAGTGCCTGCTCGAGTTCTGGTGACACCTGTTATGGTACTTGGCATTGGGAACGGTAACGTGCTGGCTTTAGCTCCAGGGTCAGCTCCAAATGGTCTACCGTCGCGGGCAATCAGTGGTTCTCGAGGTTCGAGGATGTATAAGGTCATGCGTTCACCTCGGATACCTGAAATTTGCCGTTTGCTATGTCTGCTGCTTGGGCGAAGATTTTTGCAACAATGATCTCTTGAGCAATGTCCTCTAAAGTATTGTTATTTAAGTATGTTTCAAGCTCTTGGCGCATATTTGTATCAACCAATTCTGTTCCACTTTTGGCACGTTTACGTTTCAAAATCCGGCTGGCTTCTTTGCGTTTTGCCACTTCGAGATCTAGACCTGATAAGTCTCGAGCCAACTTTTGAAGTTCATAAGCTGCTCCATCTGGAATTGAATCACTGCGGTGCAAATCGGTAAAAAATGCGATTCGTTTAGGGAAATCTGATTCTCCCGCCAAATCGGTAAAATGTCCTTTGATGGTTCGATCTGCACCACTTCGCTTACATAGGGTGATGGCAAGGGCATGTTTACCTTGGATACTCTTGGCAATTTTTTCACCAGATCGAGCCAGTTGCAGCGTTTCTGAAAGTGTATCAAGGTGATGGGCAATCACCAAACCGCCAGATAGTGTTGGGGCTTCTCCATCTTTGTTCTTAAAGTCTTGCAGCGACACTTTGAATTTTTCGGCTAATTCCTTGACACACTCAAGTGCTGTATCAAGTGGGAGAAACGCCAAAACATCGTCTCCGCCAGAAAAAACCAATGATCCCCAATGTCGTTCGACAATTTCACGCACTGAACCAGCAAACTCACTCAGTTTGGAAGAGAGTGCTTTATGCCTTTCTAAATGCCCTTTGACCTTAAACTGCTCTTCTAAGTGAGGGCTACTGATGGCTTCGCCCATTCGGTCGCCATCGGCATGGAAAAGCGCATAGTATGGCATCGGAGATGGAAGCCCCGTGGTATCAAAAAGTGTTTTAAGGGCTAGTGATGCTAATTTGGTCTTTTCATCAATTTCAGCTCTTTGTTCTGGCTCAGTCAGTTGATAGCTAGTCATATATTCTTTTAGTCTTGACTCGAACAGAAGATGCCCATCATAATTTCCAAAGCCAGCTCGAGGCTTACTTGGCACATAACCAAGTTCAATATTCGGTTCAATGTCTTGCAAAGTGCCAAGGTAAGTTGTGACGGCTTGAGTATGTTTTTCCGTCATCCTACGAATTAGTGGCAGTGCCGCAACATGAGAAGTCGAGAAAAACCGATCCGATGGTGTACCGTCAATTTGTAGTCCTCGTGCGCCCATTCGTTTTAAAACCCCAACACCACACAGATTCTCAGAGCCGCGCATACCATTGATTCGACGTGATCTTGGGGTTAATCCCTCTGTAACTGCTTCTCTTGCGCCATCGAGACTTGATTTTGGACGGATTCCAATTTCGTCTGACATCCAAGATACAGCCTTGAAATTTCTAGTGGTTTTGCGAGCAGCCATCAATTCAGAAGCCTGTTCTCTGGCTTTTTGGTAGTTGCCATTAATCGGAACAGCAAGCCATTGAAATTCCAACAGATCGTCAAGTTGCTTTTTAGCGGTCTGCTCGTCTAAACGATTATTAAGGTCGTGTTTTTTAAGACGCTTCAGAATTGCTTCAAAGAGAATTGTAATCTGGTTTTGCGATGATTCTTGTGCTTTTTTCACCAATTCAACAATGCCTTGTTCATCCGTTTCCACACGAACCAACACATTATTGACGACACCTAAACCATCGGGTCGATTCGGTTTGAGGTCTTTTTCAGGGTCTACTGGACTTGGAAAAATCAATTCCGCGCCACCATCTTTAAGTGTCTTTGCAGTTGCCTTGCTGCATTCACTTAACAAATAACTCCCAAACCACAAATCCCTTGTTCTTCGGGCAGTCATGATAAAGTCCTGCACAGGTCCGAGGGCAATCAAAAGCAAATAATCAGCCATGATGCACCACCCATATATCTCGAGCAACCCCTGCCAAATCGTGAATATACGCCATGAGACCTCCTTTAATTTGGTGCTATATTCTACAAACTACCTTCAAGCATTCATGGAGCGTTCTGTTAAAAACAAAATAAACTATATTATCTGAGTGGCATACACTCAATTCAAATACCGCTCTCGAGTCTCTAAACCCAGTGTTCCAAGCTCTAAAGCCACATCCAATGCCCAGTCACTGCGAACTCCCTCGAGAAAAGCTCGTGGTGTTTTTGAATCTCGAGCTAGGCTTACATCATAAATCCAGTTCGTGCTTGTCTCGAGCTGAATGGTGTTGCCTAAAACCAAAATACTGTCTTTCCAGCCCAATGCTAAGCGCAAACGTTTAACCAAATCCCAGACAGCACTTTTTTTATTCTTGGCTTCTTTTTCTGTTGGGTATAAGTTCTCTATGATTTTTTCCACATGGGCAAATCCGCCAAGCTCGAGTAACAAAACAAGCAATTCGCCAATTCGTCCGGTTGGTTTTAAGGCAATCTTTGAGCGGTTGACCACCACCTGTAAAACCCCACAAGCCTGTACTTCGACTGTGTTGACTTGTTGTGGTTGTGAAGCTGATGGAATTACAATTCCTGCAAGGCTGGCAAATGTTCGCAAGTCTATCCAAATCCTTATTTCTTCTTTGGCATTTAAGCTCGAAAAGTCAACTTGGGCAAGTAATTCCAGTGCCATCGCACCGTTTTTGTTTTGCCTGGCAAATTCGGCACGTAAAATCAAACCTATGCTACGGTACGGTTCATGCAAGGCTGATTTGAAATCTTGGAAACGCCCCAGTGCCAATTGACAAGCTGCTATTTCAATTTCTATGCCTGTGGTGGCTTGTACTTGTCTGGCGTGTTCAAGGGTCTCGAGGGCTTCTTGGTAGCGATGTTGCAATCGCAATGTACGCCCTAAACTCCAGTAGGCAGCCCGTAGATCATTGTCTTCAATGGCGGTTTCTATGGCTTGGCGATATGCAGCTTCGGCGCGTGTAAAGTCTTGGTTGTATCTGCGCCATTTGGCAATGCCTTGTAAGGCTCGAGAGCGAAATGATTTGGCTTCTGATTGTCGGCTGAGTTTTTCAGCTTCGAGGTAATGGCGTTCTGCATCTGGATTCATGGTGCGGATTGTAATTTCACCAAGATTGTAACGCGCCCAAGCAAGGTGATATTGATCACCACGCAGTTTGGGTAGGGCTTGGGTTAGTAGTGTATTGGCACTGTCTAATTTGCCTGATTGTTGGGCGCACCAAGCATGGTCAATTAAAGTTAAGCCAAGCAATCGTCCACTGAGTAAACTAGCTGCTTGTTCAAAGTGGTTTTGCCAATTAAGTTGCAAATGAAATTGGGCTAAACCAAGGCGCTTATGGGCTACACCTAAACGATCACTACTTAAATGCGGAATCACTTGTAGCAGAATTTGCTGGGCTGCCGAATAATTTTCGACTTGAAGCAAAGCCCAAGCCCGCTCGAGTAGGCAAATAGCGGTTGTTTGATCGGTTGGCATGGTTTTGGTAAACTCGAGAATGGCATTGGTATTTCGTATTCCAGTCAGGGTTTGGCAATAAATGTCTTGCCAAGATTGTACCAAAAATGGGAATTCGTCAAAAATAGTTTTGATTTGCTGCCACTGGTTACTGGTTTTTATTTGATCAATGGCGTTTTGGATGACTTCTTGGGCGAGGTTGGTTTGTTGGTTGTGCAACAAGGCTCGAGTGCTGTTCAGACTGTCAAGAAGCGGCGCTCGGGGTCGTTTCATGGGTTAGTCTAACATTGGGGGCGGACATGCCGCCCCGAAAGAGGGTTTAACCGCCTGTGTTGACTTTTCCACCATCCTCCGCATGGGCAATGCTACTTGGTAAAACAGCAAAACCAAGAGCAAAAACAGCAAAAATCAGGGCGATGGCACGGCGGGTGAATTTTTGAATATAATCCATGATGTCCTCCTAGACAGGTGGATATGAATGGGCGCGGTGGATTCTTGGCGGATGAGCCGCGCCTAGCGAGTTGTTGAAGGGCTTTCTACAGTGTCTCCTTTCCTCGAGCTTGGCTCGAACGTGCAGTAATGGTAGCATACGAAAATAGCGCATCTATAGCGCTATTTGGCGTAGTATGTTAATGTAAATGTTTTGTTTTGTGAGTTTCCAATAGCTATTTAATACTTTTCAGACGCATTAAATAACTAATAAAATAAAATTATATCTGCAAATCTTTTTTAGGACAATGTTTATTCTTAAGTAGGGCGATTAAGGATATGGGTTTTAGGTGGTTCAGTGTTGTCAACCCAAGAAATAATTACGTCTGTGAAGTAGCTGCTGGCTTCCCACGCGCCTAAACTCATTGGCACAGTTCCACCAGTTAAATCAAAAGTCACAACGTAGTCTTTGTTAAGTTGATTGAGTAAATGTTTTACCTGCTTAAAAATATGACTAAGGTCATCGTGTATCACAAGTGTTTTACCCAGTAATGGCGGCATTGGTATGGCTTGTTTTTTCAGTTCTGCCTCAATATCTGAAATTTTATTTTCGCTTTGGGGTGTACATACAATCCAAAGAAATTCTGGGTTATGTTGAATCACTGCGTTGACCACAGTTTTATACGATCCTCCAAGGGTTGCGATTAGTATGGTTTTCATTTGACTCCCTTTTTTTTACGAATCGTATCTCGAGCTTCGGCTAAAGCGCTATACACTTGAAAAATGGTTTCACGATCAGTTGGGTCTAGTTCGGTCATATGTTCAAGTACATTTTGAAATAATGCAGCCGCACTCTTGGGCTGATAGTCAAGAGGATCATCTGGAAAGATATAAACATTCCCATATACATACTGCAAAATTTTTTGTGCTGTTGCTAAATTAGGCATTAACTGACCTGTCTCGAGCCTCGAGAGGGTTGCACGGTTCATGATCTTTTGCGGACTGATCGCAGTGGCAGTTTGTTCTGCGGTGTGTTGTTTTGATTTACGCGCTGCCCGAAGCAGTTGCCCCAATGAAGCAAACGAAATGATCGTTTCACGGTTGTTGTGTGTGAAACGAATTCGTTGGTTAGGCGGTGCATTTTTTGGTCTTGCCATTTGATGATTCTAAGCATATATCGAACATTGGACAAGCCAATGATGATTTGCATAAATACTTATGGCACTACAAAAAATAGTCTTGATTGTGCTTAAGCACCGTCCAAATCGCATCTGACCAAAATCCCTTAGAGCAAACTGTTTGACATGAACTCAAAAATTACGGGATTATCAAACGTGTTTAATGGGCTTCTAGGATTATTCTTCCCATTGAACCTCGAGTATCTCCTCGAGACCCACTTTTCGCTCGAGCAGCACCTCAAGCGCCGAGAGTATTCGCCCTAAAACCTCAAATTTCAGTCCACTCCCTCGAGATTTAAGAATATCCTCGTACACCGTGGCTCGGTGCAAATCAGCTTGTTCTGCCAGCATGTATGGACTGATGTTGTTTTTCTCGAGTAGTGGTTTGATGTTCCATTTAACTCGAGCGGGCATGTCTTGAAGCTACTTGGTCTAACCCAATTGCATTGTCTACTGTGGTAGTAATAAACTGCATTGCGTGAACCCAACCAAAACTCTACCTTTGGTCACCACAAGTGCAAATCCGCTTTGAAATCAGTTAATATGTACCAAACCGCCATAAGGCATTGTTGTTTCCTCCAGCGCTCCGCGCCGCCCCTCCCAATGGGCTTTGCATGGCGCTGTTCTTATTGTTGCGAGGAGAAACACCAATGAACCAAACCAGTCCAATCCAAGAACCATCCCTTCCACTCGAGGTCGGATTGCGTTTCCATGCCTTTCTACTCCTGAACGCCCAAATTGTAGATTCGGGCAAAGGTAATCTTGTTCACCTAACCTTGGCATCTGGGCTTAGAGTACGCGCTCAAATCACAGTCGAAGCCCTAAGACAACTCGGCTCGAGCCAAGGCAGTTATCGTGCCAGCTTGCATTTTCGGACTAATAAAGCTGGGTACTTGATTGAACCTGTGATGCTCCGCAGAATCCGTCCTTCAGATCAACAAATGGATACCAGCACCATTTGGAGTGCTGCTGGTGAGATTGTTCGTCTCGATCCAAGTAAGCAATTGATGACCATAAAAGTCTTCCCTGAGCAAAATCGTCAGCCTTCATTTCGAGTGACTTTTCGTGTGACCAACGCACAATGGTTCTCGAGTCAATTGCATCAGTGCGTCAAAATCAGTGGTGGATTACTAGGAAAGCAGTTACAAGCCCATGCTCTCGAGCCAATCGAATTGATGATTCCAGCAAAACCACAAAGGGAAATAGAACTTGCAACCACCGAATGGAGAAAATCATGACTGGGCTTCAAACAGGCAAAAAGAGAAAGACTTCAATGACCCTCGAGTTTGTTCTATGGGTACAAGAATGAACCGACCCATTGATTACCTTGGTGCGGTACAAAGCACCTTCAATCTAGCGCACACCTATAACCTTTTAGGCACAAGAATCCAGATTACCCAAGTGACATGGGCATTCTATCTCGATAAAGCAAGCAAAACCCGCAAAGCAAGCGAACTAAACCTTGCAACCAGCGTAACCACCAAGGAAGAGCTTGTACACATTGAATTTTCAGTAGATAGCCAAAGTTTTACTGTTCAGGCTTTTAGAACACCAATCCCCCAATTTATGACGACCCTCGAGAATGCTCTAACCACCTTTTTACAAGTTCTTGAATCAAGTGCTGTAAATGCGGGTAGCTGGACTTTAACCAAAAGCCGAATCACCATAGCTTTTACTCTAAATCACGAGCATCACTTGGAGCTTACTGAGCTTCCTCGAGACACAGAAGATACTGTGATTCACCAAATCATGTTTACTGTAAGGACTAGAACATGAAAAATCGGAAGTTATACACCCCTGAATTTAAGTTACGAATGGTCAAGGAAGTCATCGAACAACACAAACGACCTAGTGCTGTGGCTCGAGAACATAAAATCCTAGCCTCAACCTTATTTTCTTGGCGAGCTTTGTACGAACGCTTTGGAAATGATGCTTTTATAAGTTCAGAACAACAATCTGGTTTACTCGAGACTGAAAATTTGAATCTTCAAAAACAACTCGAGCGGTCAAAAGCCCAAGAAATCCTGCTCGAGCGCTTACTTGGCAAACTCACCCTTGAGAATCATCGGTTACGAGAACAACTGAATACTCGGTTTTTTGGCAAGTCGAACTTGGAGACACCATGAAAAGTGTTCACCTCGAGTTGCTTGTTTTTGCAGTTCTGGCTGGAGGTTTGACCATAAGGGTGCTGGTGCATTTCAATGCCTCGATTGGGCTTTGTATCGTCTCAAGCCTGATGGTCTTTGCCATTGTCCTATTCTCACTCGAGAAGCGCTATGGGCATGACCTTGATGCGTTTCTACACTTCTTCGCCAAAATCCCATTGCACTGGTCTTTGACACTTTGTGTCGGAATTTATTTGTACAGCTTTGCGATCATTCTACGATTGCCAATTTGGGCAGTCATTTTGGTGGTGGGTATCGCCATCAGCACTTGTTGCTATTGGGTACAAAAGAAAATTCGGTAATCTTCAACCCCTAAAAAGTCGTTAGGCACGAATCACTAAGCAATCTAATTGAAGTACAAGAGGAGCAAATTTTATGAGCAAAAGAAACCGTGAGAAACGAGAACTCAACACTGTCTGGCGTGAATACACCAGTAAACTCTTACAACTCTTGAAAACAGAGGAATCTGGAACACTGATGCTCGAGGAATCACAGATGCTGGGTCTAATCGCCTCGAGTCAAAGTCCAGAACAGCATTTACAACGCCTAAACCGCTACATCAATTGGTATAAAACAACTCCAACCGAACCTGATCTACTCGAGGTTTATAAAGAAGAACCAGATGATGCACTTGATTTATGGATGACGAAGTTACAACCAAGTGGTATTAAACGTCAAATCATTGCTCGAGAACAAATTGAAGAGGATTATAAGAGCATGGGTAAGAAACCACCGATTCATGTGTTTGGGCTGACCAGTCGAAACGGCTGATGGTGCTTTATCCTGTGATTTTCTTATGTGCTGGGATTTATGGGCATCACATTGCTTCAATGCTCCATTTTCCAGCTTGGGCAGTTATCATGACTATCTTTTTTACGGCGGTGATGGCAGTGCGTTTGGCTCGAGCCTTGCAACGACCTAGGCAATAGATCAAATCACTTCAAGGCAAAGGAATTCTCGAGGGGGGTTTGAGCAGCGCTGTAGCCCTTACTCAAGACGACCTGAACCAATTACTTGTACCACTCGAGTAAAAAACTAAACCATTAATGCTCTAGCTTCGGCATCGGCTTGAGGTAAGTATTTTTGAATTGCCACCATATGCCCAGCCGCTTGTGCATGAATCAGCAACTTGGCAGCCAAAGCACCTTGTAACTCCAGAATCTGCAATGCCAAGCCATGCAAAGAAACCAGAATTTCGGCTGGAATACTGTTCAAAACCGCTTCGAGAATCAGATCATGAGTGAACTGATTGGCTTGTAACAAATGAGCTTGCTCGAGAATCTGCACTTGGCTTTGCAATTTGCTTGTTGACCAACCCAAAACCCTTTGGGCTGCCTCTAAATCAAAATACCCATCCATAATTGCGGCTAAACGCAACAACAACAACGCATCCTCGGATAATGGCAACAAACGAGCTTGGGTTAAACTGGCAGCCCGTTGACTCCGAGGCAAACTCAGACTCGTAAAATCATCCTGCTCGAGTAACCACCGAGCAGTCTCTGTGACCAGCATTGGATTCCCACCTGTGTACGCCATAATTGATTTGTGTAGTGGCTCGAGTTTTGGTGAAATTGCTGCTAAGCACTGCCCGACAGCCGCCTCGGAAAGTGGTTCGAGATCAATCCAAATGGCAATTCCCTGGTCAACCCAAGCCCGTAAGCTCTGTTCGATCTGCGGCGCAAAACCACCTGCTCTAAACGCAAAAATGGTTCGTGCGAAACCATCTTGGTACGGCAGCATCTTTGAATGAAGGTACATTCCAGCTTGCGCTGAAGCTTCATCGGTAAACTGTGCATCGTCTATGAACATTGTGGCAAATTGCAATTGCTGACATGCTAAAACAAACGTTTCGGCTTGAGCTTCAAAAAAACGCAATTTGTCCTCGGGTGTGACCATCGGCGCTGGCACACCACCAAGATTAGGAATTAAACGCGACATCTCGAGACGAACCCAATCTGGTACAGAAAAATCAGGGAATTTTTGAAACACCCAACCATAATTACGAGCGTGCAAAGCATACGGTACAAATTGGTCACTCGGACGACCCGGAAACCGCCAAACATTGCCTTTGGACTGAGCGAACTCGAGCGCCAAATGGGTTTTACCAACCCCTGAAACACCTGAAATAAGAATAATTTGACCCGCCGTCCATGCGGCTTCCATGCGTTTGCATTCGGTTTCACGACCAAATAAAACTTTGCTAGGCAAAGGCTGCTTCTGGCTAAGTGAACTTAATTCTGATTGCAGAAGCTGCAAACACGCTTTGGTGTTCTTAGCCATTGCCAAATCATAAGCTGCCAGCGTCCGAGCCGAAACCACTTCGCCAATTAGTTCCAAAGCTGCTTTCCCTGCCCTGAAATTCCCATGCAACGAATCTGTTTTCCCAAGCACCCCAAGAACCAACAACCACCAACGCAACGCCACTTCTCGAGGATCAAAACGATCAGTCGCCAAGACACTCAGGTACGGTAAAGCCGAAGCGAATTCGGAACGACCCAATTTTTCTAGGACTAAATCCAAACCAGCTTCGATTCTTTGCAAGGCAAAACCCCTGCGTTGCCCCTCGAGCCACTCTTGAAATTCCTCACCACGCCCAACCGACCATTCAGGCAATGCAAAACCACGCAGCAACTCACCAGCGTACAACTCCCAACGTCGCGCCGCACCCGCCGAACGCCACTCGAGCAAATCTGAGTCTATTGCCCCAAGTGCCAAGAACTTACCGTTGGTGATAATTGCATCCGCACCAAGAACCTTATTGATTTCTGCTCGTAACTTAGCCAAATTATTGACTGCATCGGGCTTACCAACCCAAAGTAATCCCGCTACTTGCCGCTTCAAAACCCGACCCTCGAGTGCCAAGTATGCCAGTAAAGCAAAGGCTTTTCTTGGCAGGTTCGCAACACTAAAATAATCAAAACCAAAAAAATTATAACGCACTTAATTCACCACTCCCCGAATGCAAACAGTATGACACAGACAACAAAAATACGCGAATGGGGCAAATTGAGTCTATAATTACTAATGAGTTAAAATAGTGTTATTCAAACAAAACTTGGTAAAAAACAACTAAAATAATCTGAGTCTGTAAAATCTCTCATTTTGATCTAACTTTTTTTCAGCTTTTTTTCACGGTTTTTTCAGGGTTGGTTTTGTACATTTTGTACATATGAAAAATCTGATAGGTCTGATTACGGTTAAAGAAATAGGGTTCTGATGGCATGAGCTATCCCAGTCCAAAAATTTTATTTTATGAGTGTTAGGACTGATGTATAAGGAGAACAAAAGTGAGATATTTAGAAGCACATGAAAATAAATTAGCAGTTTGGCTTTTGCAACTATGCTTCATCGGTGTCTTTCTAGTGGGATGTCTTCCTGTGACTCCACCGACCAATTTATGTCCTCAATTCATTGCAGGACAGGTCAGGTCGCCTGCATTGGTGCAAGTTTTAGTAAAAGTACAAACATGTGATCCAAAACCCAAAGCGGTTACTGGACTCGAAATTTCAAACTTCACTCTAAAAGAAAACAATGATGTGCTTTCGGTAAGCGAGAGTAAAGTGGGATTCGATCCCGCCCGTCAAAATTTCGGTACTTCAAATTTACTACTTTTAGACTTAAGTGGTAGTGTCAGAGACGACCCAAATGGTTTATCGACCATCAGAGCCGCTGTTGAAAAGTATGTATCTCAAATTTTTGACAGTTCTGGTTCGTCATTTGCAAAGCTCGGTGTATTTTGGTTTGACGGTGAAGACAAAATAAAGACTCTGGTAGATTTCAATACCAGTAAAGACGCGATTTTACTAAAACTAAAAGACGCTATCCCCGATTCAAAAGACAGTTCCACAAATCTATATGGCGCAACGGTTCAAGGTATAGAAAAATTGGTATCAGAAAGTATAAATACTCCGTTAAATTCAAATAGTTTACTCAGTAACATCACAATCTTCACAGATGGAAAAGATCGTGCTGGACGAATTACAAAAACCCAAGTGCTTTCAGAAATAAATTCTAAATTAAAAGGCAATTTTTTGATTCAAACAGTTGGTCTTGGAACTGAAATAGACCAAAATGCCTTAATAGAAATAGGCAGAGATGGTTCAATATTTGCCAAAGATTTTGCAGAATTATCCACAAAACTCGGCGAAGCTGCAACGGCATTTCTTCAGCAAGGAAACAGCTTTTATTCAATTAGATACTGTTCGCCTCTAAGGGCTGGAAAGGGAGAATTATCCATCAGCGTACAAAAAGACAAGCTTGGTCAAGCTACACTTCCCAAACTAAATTACAGTGCAAGCAAATTTGCAGGAGGATGTGACCCCCAAATTACTACAGGGACAATTTTAGAAGAGCTTAGTTCTTTAATAATTCCAATCAATACTGTAAAAATCTCGGTAACACCAAAAACACAAACCCTTCAAGCAGGAGCTACTGCTATTCCACTCAATGCAGTCTTAGAAAATTCAACTGAAACGATCAATTGGACCCTCGAGCCAGCCACAGGTAGTGGTAGTTTAAGTGCAACCACGGGTACATCCGTAAATTACACGCCACCAAGCAGCGTATCTGCTATTTTAAATGTCAGTGTTAAAGCTACGGCGGCTGGTGTTTCAGATACCGCTTCAATAACTGTCAATCCAAAACCAATACCTGCTATTAAATTTGCGGCTAATCGCTTTCATACTTGTGGACTCAGTACAACAGGAGGAACTTATTGCTGGGGAGGAAATCTGGAGGGTGAGCTGGGTGATAACAGCACCACAGCCAGATTAACACCAACGTTTGTGAATAGTAATCTTAGTTTCATAAGCATTACAGCAGGTCTTAATCACACGTGTGGTTTGACCAGTACAGGGAAAGCCTATTGCTGGGGAAGGAATGTTTCTGGGGAACTTGGCGATAGCAGCACCACAAGCAGATTAATACCAACATCTGTCAGTAGTAATCTTAGTTTCACAAGCATTACAGCAGGCTATAATCACACGTGTGGTTTGACCAGTACAGGGAAAGCCTATTGCTGGGGAGGTAATGGTGGGCAACTTGGGGATAACAGCACCACGAACAGTTCTGTTCCAGTAGCTGTTGCCAATAATCTAACCTTCTCGAGTATCACAGCAGGCAGGGATCACACGTGTGGTTTGACCAGTACAGGGAAAGCCTATTGCTGGGGGATTAACACCTATGGGCAACTTGGGGATAACAGCGTCACAACCAAATTAGCACCAATAGCTGTGAATAGTAATCTTACTTTCTCAAGCATTACAACTAATTATGATCACACTTGTGGACTTACAACAACCAACATAGCCTATTGCTGGGGCAGCAATCTCGAGGGTCAACTGGGTGACAACAGTAACACAAGCAGATTGATACCAACAGCTGTTAGTAGTAATCAAAGTTTCACAAGCATTACAACTGGCATTGCCAGCACGTGTGGTTTGACCAGCATAGGCACAGCCTATTGTTGGGGAAGAAATCGTGAAGGTGGGCTGGGTGATAACAGCACCACGCCAAGTTTAGTACCAATAGCCGTTTCGGGTAGCTTAATCTTCTCCAGCATCACAATAGGTGGGTATCACACGTGTGGTGTGACCAGCACAGGAATAGCTTATTGCTGGGGTTATAATCACGTTGGACAAATAGGGAATAACAGCACTACAAGTACATCAGCACCAGTAGCCGTATCTGGTGGACTAACCTTTGCCAGTAAAAGCGTATTGCTGGAGAAATAGTGGCTAAGGAATCCATCTGTAGAACTCATCCCAACTCGAGACAACACCCTCAGCTTCAAACTCTAACCCTACAAATCCCCTCGGGTAACACCAATCTGAGGTACAGTTTTTGGAAAATCAAGCAAAAGGGGTCTTTATGAAAAAAATTGGTACGCTTAACGGCACAGTCTTACTCAAATCAATGTCGAGTTGGGTTCTGGGTAGCATTCTTATTTTCTGTGGGATTGTCGCATTGGCTCAAAACACCGTGGATTTATCAGCAGTGGTTTTAAGAACAACACTTGCAGGGCATCCTGGACCAATTACAGCAGTTGCTTTTTCTCCCGATGGGCTTTTACTGGCTTCAGGCGGAGGGGACGGCATTGTTATTTTGCGTGAAATCTCGAGTGGTACGGTAATTAAGCGCTTTGCAGGTCATACCGGAGATTTGACGAGTCTGGCTTTTAGTCCCGACGGTCAGAGTTTAGCCACAGGCAGTGTTGATCTAACCGCTCGAATTTGGGATGTTACAACAGGACAAGAAACCAAGCGTTTTACAGGGCATACAGGTTGGGTGACCAGTGTTGCTTTTAGTCCCGATGGTCAGAGTATAGCCACAGCAAGTGAGGACGAAACCGCCAGACTTTGGAGTATTGCAAGTGAAAAAGAAACCAAGCGTTTCAGAGGGCATGAAGGTGGGGTGTACAGTGTTGCTTTTAGCCCCGATGGTCAGAGTATAGCCACGGCTGGTGAGGATAAAACCGCTCGAATGTGGAGTGTTGCCAGTGGACTAGGAACCAGGCGCTTTTCTGGTCATGAAGGTGCTGTGACCAGTGTTGCCTTTAGTCCAGATGGTCAGAGGGTAGCCACAGGCAGTGGTGATAAAACCGCCAGACTTTGGAATGTTGCAAATGGACAAGAAGTAAGTCGTATCAATGGTCATGCAGGCACAGTGAACGGTGTTGCCTTTAGTCCAGATGGTCAAACTTTAGCCACAGGCAGTAATGATACGACTGCCAGACTTTGGAAAGTCTCGAGTGGTGAAGAAATTGAACGATTAAGTCATTCAAGTCGGGTGCAAAGTGTTGCTTTTAGTTCAGATGGTCAGCGATTAGTGACAAGAAGTGGTGATTATACTGCCCGAATCTGGGAACTATCGAGTAAAGAACTATCGAGTAAAGAATTTGAAAGTCTGAACTCAAACACTGATGTGCAGAGTGTTGCGTTTAGTCCTGATGGTCGTACCCTCGCCACAGGAGGTGATTACGGCAATGCTCGGATTTGGGATGTCTCGAGTGGACAAACCATTAATCAATTCATAGGTCACAAGAGTCCTGTGACCAGTGTTGCGTTTAGTCCTGATGGTCGTACCCTCGCCACAGGAAGTACGGACAAGACCGCTCGGATTTGGGATGTCTCGAGTGGACAAGCCATTAAACAATTCACAGGTCACACGGATCAAGTGTGGAGTGTAGCGTTTAGTCCTGATGGTCGTACCCTCGCCACAGGAAGTACGGACGATACCGCTCGGATTTGGGATGTCTCGAGTGGACAAACCATTAAACAATTCACAGGTCACACGAATACTGTGTGGAGTGTTGCGTTTAGTCCTGATGGTCGTACCCTCGCCACAGGAAGTGGTGACAGGACTGCTCGGCTTTGGAATGTCTCGAGTGGACAAACCATTAATCAATTCATAGGTCACAAGAGTCCTGTGACCAGTGTTGCGTTTAGTCCTGATGGTCTTAGACTCGCCACTGGAAGTCCTGACTATACCGCTCGGATTTGGGGTGTCTCGAGTGGACAAACCATTAAACAATTCACAGGTCACACGTATTGGGTGTTTAGTGTTGCGTTTAGTCCTGATGGTCGTACCCTCGCAACAGGAAGTGCTGACGGCACTGCTCGGATTTGGGATGTCACGAGTGGACAAACCATTAAACAATTCACAGGACACAGTGGTATTGTGTGGAGTGTTGCGTTTAGTCCTGATGGTCTTAGACTCGCCACAGGAAGTGATGACGATACCGCTCGAATCTGGAACTATGGTATACCCCGAACTTGGAGTGTCTTGAGTTTTCAAGTAACCAAACGCTTCGCTGGGCATACAGATTATGTACGAAGTCTTGCTTTTAGTTCAGATAGTCAGAGTTTTGCAACAGGTGGCGATGATGGAATAGCCCGAATCTGGAATGCTGCAAGCGGACAGGAACTTGCGCGTTTTACAGGTCATAGAGGTCGTGTGGTCAGTGTTGCCTTTAGCCCCGATGGTCTGACCTTTGCAACAGGTGGAGAAGACGAGACTGCCCGAATTTGGGAAGTCTCGAGCAAAAAGGAACTCAAACGCTTAACAGGTACGGTGGACAGTGTTGCTTTTAGTCCAGATGGACGGAGTTTAGCCACGGGTGGTGGTAACGTAGCCCGAATCTGGAATGTCTCGAGTGGACAAGAAATTAGGCGATTCACCGGTCATACAGGTTCGGTGCAAAGTGTTGCGTTTAGTCCCAATGGTCTGACTTTAGTCACAGCAAGTAGCGACGATACCACCCGAATTTGGGAAGTCTCGAGTGGTAAAGAAATCAATCGCTTCTCGGGTTCTAGGGCTGCTTTTAGTCCAGATGGTCAGTTTTTAGCCACAGCCAATGCTGAGAGTACAGCCCGAATTTGGAGTATCTCGAGTGGACAAGAAATCAATCGTTTTTCTGGTCATACGGGTTCTGTGGTCAGTCTTGCCGTTAGTCCAGATGGACGGAATTTAATCACCGGAAGTTACGATAATACTGCTCGAATATGGGATATTGCCAGTGCCAAGGAAATCAGGAAACTCGAAGGTAGTTACGGAATTGTTTTTGCAGTTGCCTTTTCTTCCGATGGCACTCGAGTCGCCACAAGCAGCATAGATGCCGCTCGGATTTACAGCACACCCGACTTAAAACCTGTGTTTGACATTGTAAAAACCTTAGCCACAGTTCAAATTATTGCCCCTGCCAATGCCAGAATTAGTATCAATGACCAGACAGCCACAAGTATCCAAACTATTGCCCCTGGAACGTACACCATAACAGTCACACTCGATGGTTTCAAACCCTTCACTCAAACCATCACTGTTATTGCCAGACAAACAATCAGAATTACCGCAACCCTAGAACCAATTGCACAACCACCCACCACCACGCAACCACCACCAACCACCACGCAAACCGCTTCGAGTACCACCGTCGAAGCTCGAGTGGCAAGAATACTAGAACTTGCCAGAGCCAAAAAAATTACGACTGACCAGTATTTAGCCATGCGTGACCTGATCAATGCCCGAAAAGAACCCCGTGACCTCAGAAGATACTTGGATAATGAACTTGAGGAAAGCAAATTCTTGACCCTTGTCTACGATGGTCTAATCGAAGGTGTGCCAAGTGGTAAACCATAGGAGTTGTCCAAGAATAAATTCCGTAAGTAGCTGGGCGATGACTTCTTGACCATAAGATGCACCTCGCGGGCATGGTCGCAAGCATCGCCCCTACGAAAAAACATTGTTCTGTAGGAGTGAACCTTGTGTTCGCCCTGTGGGAGATGTGTCATTTCATTCTCAAATCGGTAAGTCATTTCAGGACAAATCCAAATCTCGAGGGATAACTTATAGCTCAAATCCCAATTGGTAAAACCACAACCCTTGGAGTCAACATGAAATACCTTCTTATGCTCGTTTTTCTGCTGTTTGCTTGCGCCCCAAGCAACACCGACACAAACCCAAGTGAATACATAGAAGACCTCACTACCACCAATGACTTGGTTTGGAAAGCCAAAAGTAGCGATGCCGAACCAATCATTCTCAAAGCCATCCGCGAATTCAACAAGCGCTTAGAAGACTCGAGTATTTATGTGCTACAACCCACTGGGCTTGTGGTAAAAGAAATCCAAAGCGTCATGCTTGAAGCCGAAAATGTACTGGTGTTACTCGCATTTCAAGAAACCAACACGGTACTAGGCGTATTTGACTTAAAGGATTCGTACCGAACAAATACCACTTCTTTTGCGGCTCAACTCGAGATGGTTGTTGTTAAGGCTATGGATGCTGTGTTTGAACGCTCGAAATTATAAGAACTTGCCATTGGGTATTCTCGAGCTAATAATAACCCACCTTCAAAAAGTGGGTTTTATCTTCTCCAAAATTGCTTAATTTCCGCCTTGTAACATCGCCCTTAAACTCGTTCCGCCATCTCGAGGAATCAAATTAACTTCCACATCAAAACCAAGTTCTGACGCTACGGCTGTAATACTTTTTAATTCGAGATTGACTGCATTCTCAAGGGCTATGATTCGTCCGTGACTGGTTTCTAAGGCTCTAGCATTTCAAGATTAGCCGATTCTTTCCCCGTTTCAAAAGCAGAATTCCTAAGCGACAGTTGAATTCTTGGATTTCAATTAACCATACGACTGGATTTCTTCGTCAGAAAAAGAATCGGTTGAACTATTGTCTGAGGGGTTCACAAAAACAGGCAGTGGGCTGGCTAATCCTTCCTCCTTGCGTTTTTTCAGTCCTTGCTTAAGTTTTGCTTGTTCGGTGATTACTCTTTTGGTTTCAGCTTGTGCGTTCGAGACAATGTTATCCATTCTTAACAGCGCAGCATAGATAATGTCTTCATTCAGTTCCTCGAGTTTATTGCCTGCTAAAATAGCTGCTTTTTTAGCTTTTCTCCATTCCCAAAGTGATATTGGTGGCAAATGTGTTCTGGAATGAATCGTATGATAAATGTCATTTTTTTCGTCGTACAAATATAAAACACTAATATTCCTAGGGTCGCGTCGGACGATAAATTTCTTCTTTGCGTTTGCTTCTGTAACTTCGATATTTTCACGCCGAAAAGTTCGCAAAACATCGTCATAGTAATGGATATAGTCTCTTCGGATACCATAAGCTTGAATCGTGACATCTTTTATCAAGGGTAAAAAATCCAGACGAACTCGAGCGGGGTCCCTGCTTAATCGGACAATTCCACGCGCTGGTGTGTCATCTGTACCTCGAATACCTTGCCTCCATTTTTCAATTGGTGGCATGTTGATTGCTGAGTGTTTCTGTAAGTGATAGACATCAAGGATAAATGTATGAAACCAATGCTCTAATTCATCTAATGTCAAAGATGGAATGCCTTCATGTCCAGTTTTTTTCTGTGGGTTTGAAGCAGTTGTTCCTGGTAATTGATGAACTTCTTTTAAGTACGTCCGAAAAGCACGTTCAATATGCCCTGCCACATTTGGATGTCCTGCTGGACGAAATTGAATCTGAAATCCATATTCAAGCACTGTTTGTTCGAGCATATTGCCACGAAATTCTTTGGCATTATCCACAAACACGACACGAGGTTTACCCTCACAGGGCCACGGTGACTGAATTTCTGGGTATTTGTAGTTAATCGCGTATTTGGGCAGCATTGCTTGGACAAGACACGCCCCAACGGATAAGGAACCAATGGGGTCAAATGAAATGTACATGCCAGCGACCATTCTCGAGAATACATCAATTGCTAGAGTTAAGTTTGCTTTTCCAAGTACAATATCGCGTCGCGTCGGATCAACCAATTCGAGGTCAAAGGGTGTATGGTCAATTTGAAGCGTATCATATGGGTAAAGTATGGTGACTCCATTGCTATGTATCTGGGTGAGTTGCCGAGCGGTTTTGGTTCCCTTTAAGACTAGATAAATATCTTCAGCATTAAGCTTTCTGATATAAGCACGAATTGTAAGATGATTAGGGGACTGTAACTTAAGCTCAGTGCAACGACGGTTAATACGTCGAATAATCTGCGTAATTGTGATCCGTTTTTCTTGTTTTTTTGATTCTTCTATCCAATCTTTTAAGGTAGCATCAATGATACCCTTCACCAGTTTATCTTTTAAGCGAGATTCGCGGGTTGCTTGTTCTTTTATTCGCATCAGAGCTGAGAGTTGGTTCTCAGGATTTTCTTGTAATCGCTTTACCCAACGATAAATGGTTGCCCTGTGAACTTCCATTTTGACGGCTAAAGCATTGATGTCTTGATGCAATGAATTTGAATTTAACAAAGGGGAAAGCAATTCTAGTTTTTCTGTGGCAATATGAATTTCTTCGGGTGATGCTGTCAGGAGTTGCGATGCAACACCCATTTGACTTTTTTTGGTTTTTTGCGGTTCAATATTCTCTTCAGCTTTTAAGAGGTACTTGGCAACCGAAACAATCTCATCTGTCAGGGTGTTTCGCAGCAGTAAACGACTTTCACCAGATTCATCGGCACCGTCAAACCCCAGCACTTCAAGTCGCTGCTCGGTTTGTTGGTGTCGTACAAGACTTCCTGCTTGAAACAATTCATCTGGCATTGTCAACCACCCTTGGATAACACTGTAGTCATAGAAATAGGAACACTTAGATTGGCGTTAAGTTTTCCACCTAGCACAAGATGCCAAATCATTGGTACAACCATGTCTTGCTGGTCAACATTTTTGCACAAGGTACTGAGTAAGTCCTTAACTGAAATCGGCTGTTTTGAAACTGTAGTTAGAATTTGGGTCACTGTTGTGGCTTCGGTGTAAATGTCCGCATAAACTGAAAGAAATTTCAAATTCTCGAGTCTGGGAATACGAATTTCCTTCTCAGTCATCAACTTAAATGTCCATCCTTGAGTACGAGCATAAGCTCGAGCAGCTTCAAATTTAGGAAACAATTCGGCAGCATGCTCTTCTAAATAGCTTGATGGTTTGACTTCAATCAGTTCTGGAAGGCGTGAATCTCGAAAATGGACAAGAAGGTCTGGTGTGTAATGTGTTTTTCTTCCTTTTAGATTAACGTATTTAATCGTCACAGGTTGTTCTTCGTAATCTTTGACCACTGGATCAAAGCGTAATAGAAGGTGAAGCTCTGGTTCGAGTGTGCCTTCATATTGAACTACACGTCCGCGTCCCAATGATTTTCCTGTGACTACCAAATAATTCATAGGGATTTTGCGAACAGGCATATATTTTATAGTATGCCCCAAAACGGAAGCGAAGTCTATAAAGCATTCGCAGATTTAACTATAGAAAACTAACGTTCGCAAAATTAGCTATAAAAGTTTCGCAAAATTAGCTATAATAAATCACGAAAAGTGCCTGTTTTTTCGCAAATTTAGTTTCCGTTTACAAGATTAAGGACTTTTACCGAAATCAGCCTTCGTCAAAGATAAAATCTAAGCGGAAGTATACCCCCGGACTGGTGCTACCTGTAAATCCATACGCTGCTCGAGTCATACATCAGTACGCTGCTCGAGGGCGGCGGCAATAAACGCCCTAAATGGTGGTGAGACTCGCATTGGGCGGGACTTAAATTCTGGATGGGCTTGTAAGGCAACAAAAAACGGGTGGTTTGGTAGTTCGATGGCTTCGACCAAGCCAGCCCCTCGGCTTTGTTTACCCGGTGTGACGGCACTGACAATTAAGCCAGCCTTAACAAGTTGCGGCACATAATCTGGGTTGACTTCATACCTGTGCCGATGCCGCTCAAGAACTGTGCCAGCCGTGCCGTAAACCTTCTCGAGTTGTGTGCCGCTTTGAATAATCATTTCCCAGTCGCCAAGCCGCATTGTGCCGCCTAAGCCGACAGTCTCGAGTTGTTCGGGCATTAAGCCAATCACAGGATTTTTGCTGTACTGGTCAAATTCGGTGCTATTTGCCCCTTCTAGCCCAGCCACATGTCTAGCAAATTCGATGACTGCAATCTGTAAGCCTAAACAGATTCCAAAATAAGGTTTTTGATGGGTGCGGGCGTATTTGGCAGCACGGATTTTTCCTTCAATACCACGCATTCCAAAGCCGGGTCCGACCAGAATGCCGTCCAAAGACTCGAGGGCGGCTTTGGCATCCTCATCGGTTTTTAAGTCCTCGGCATTGACCCAATGAATATTGACCCGAGTATCATTGGCAATTCCAGCGTGACGCAACCCCTCGAGAATCGAGAGGTAACTATCGCCCATGGCTACATATTTACCCACAAAACCAAGGTTGACTTCAAAAGTCGGGTGCTTTAATTTTTTGACTGCATCGTGCCAAAATCCAAGGCTTGGTGGGATGGACTCTAGTTTTAAGCGCTTTTCGATTTCACGCCCTAAGCCCTGTTCTTCAAAAGCCAGTGGCACTTCGTACAAGTATTCGACGTTGTAACTCGAGAAGACCCGTTCTGGTTCGACACTGGTAAAAAGCGCAATTTTGCGTCGTAATTCGTCGCCGAGGGCGGTACTCGAGCGCACCACAATAAAATCTGGCGAAATACCAGTGCTGCGAAGTTGTGCCACACTGTGTTGGGTTGGTTTGGTTTTGATTTCACCAGTGCTGACTTCAGGGGCTAAAGTGACGTGCAAATAGGCGGTATTTTCGTAAGCCTCATCAAAACGCATGGTGCGAATCGCCTCGAGAAATGGCAAAGATTCTATATCGCCAACTGTCCCGCCAACTTCGATAACCGTAATATCAGCGTTGGCAGCTTGGGCTACAGCGCGGATACGATTTTTAATCTCATCGGTGATGTGCGGAATGACTTGGACTGTTTGGCTTAAATACTCGCCTTTGCGTTCACGTTCAATCACAATTTTATAGACTTGCCCAGTGGTAATGTTGCTGCTACGGTTGGTGTCTATGTCTAAAAAGCGTTCGTAGTTGCCAAGGTCAAGGTCGGTTTCTGCGCCGTCGCCCGTCACAAAAACTTCGCCATGTTCGTAGGGTCGCATTGTGCCAGCATCTAAATTGATGTACGGGTCTATTTTAACGGCAGTGACTTTATGCCCTCTGGCGCGTAAAATTGCGCCAAGACTGCTGGCGGTAATGCCTTTACCCAGACTCGAGACCACGCCACCTGTCACAAAAATATATTTCATAAATACTCCTTAACTTTTAACTTGCAAATGTAATTCCCCGAAAATAACCAAAGTTTTTCTCGAGTGACTCAAAGAAGGCTCGAGCCAAACTGCAAAAAGACATAAAAAAACCCGAGGGGTTTTCACCTCACGGGATTCAAGTCTACGCCTTTTATAAGCCAACTGCAACTTATTTGAGGTACGGCTTCATGCGCTCGACTAAGGTTTTGACACCCTCTGCGCCAATTTTAACCATCTCAAAAAACTGCTCTGGCTCGATGCTTTCGCCCTCAGAGCCACCCTGAACCTCAACAATTTTTCCTGTGCTGGTGGCAATAACGTTGATGTCGGCTTGGGCATTAGAATCTTCGATATAATCTAAATCTAAACGAATCTCGCCATCCACTAAACCAACGCTGACCGCCCCAACTTCGGCTCGAAGCGCCCAATCATCCAAAGTCCCGGCTCTGGTCATACGGTTACAAAGGTCGTGTAGGGCAGCATAACCCGCCAGCACACTGGTGACTCGAGTACCACCGTCGGCTTGAAGCACATCACAGTCTATAACAAGGGTTTTGTTCTTAAATAAATCTAAATCTACGGTTGCCCGAAAAACCCTGCCGAGCAAACGCTGAATTTCTTGAGTGCGCCCGCCGACTTTTTGGCGTTCACGCTGGGTGCGTTCGTGGGTGGCTCGAGGCAGTAAGCTATACTCCGCCATCAACCAGCCAGTCGGTGGCAATTTTTTGCCATTGGCATCGCGGCGCTCCATAATATGACGCGGCACATTGTGTTCTAGGGTAATCGTACAAAGCACATGAGTCTTGCCCAATTTCACAAGGCTCGAGCCTTCGGCATAAGGGTTTGCATGGGTTTTGACTTCTAAGGTACGGAGTTCTAAGTTATGGCGATTTTGACGCAGTGGCATGGGTTTCCTTTATTTGGGCTATGGGCTTTAGGTTATGAATCGCTGCTAACAGTGATTCTATCTCGAGATGGTGCATTTCGCCGTCTACTCCACCAATCACATTGGCGGTGTGCTGATAACTTTGCGGGTCGCCAGTGATAAAATGGGTAATCTGCCCAAAGGTTTCTTGGGTGGTGCTTAAATTGTACTTTTGTAATTCTTTTGCCACCACATTGGCGGTGGCAAAAGCGCTGTCTACTACTTGAATGGTATCGCCAAGGTAGGTGGCAATTGCATTTTTGAGGACTGGATAATGGGTGCAGCCTAGAATTAAGGCATCTAAATTTTTTGGGCGTTGTTGCAAATAAAACTCAATTAAAAGCTGTGCCTCTTTTTGATCGGCAAGTCCTTCTTCGACCAAAGGCGCAAGCATCGGGCAACTCTGCGCCCAAACATCATGCCCCCGTGCCTCGAGCCGGCTTTGGTATGCACCACTGGCAATTGTGCCTCGAGTCGCCAGCACCCCAACCACACCACCGGTACTGGCAGCACTAGCCGCCAACACCCCGGGGTCTATGACCCCAATGATTGGCACGAAGGCGGTACTCGGGTCAATACAGGTACTGGCAGTATTACAAGCCACAACCACCATCTTTGCGCCGCAAGACTCAAGAAAAGCCGCATTCTGACGCGCAAAACCAGCTATCATGGCTTTTGGTTTACGTCCATAAGGAAAACGGGCGGTGTCGGCTAAGTAGACAAAATCCTCAAAAGGCAGCAATTCGCGCATGGCACGCAGGACGGTCAGACCGCCTACCCCAGAATCAAAGACACCTATCGGACTTTTCACGGCGTGAATTCTATTACACAACATGAGAGAATACCCAGATATGAAACTCGAGCCTGAATTCCGAAGTAAAGTCTTAGGGTTAGTCCAGCAAATCCCACACGGCAAGGTCAGCACCTACGGCGCTCTGGCATTGATGGCGGGATACCCAAAACGCGCTCGGCAGGTTGGGCATTTGCTGCGTGGCATTGGCGAAGAAACCGCCCAAGATATTGCGTGGCACAGGGTCATCAACTCGAGCGGCAGACTGTCTACTTATAAAGTCGGGACTGGCGACCTACAGAGGGTACTGCTCGAATCCGAAGGGATCGTTTTTTCAAAAACAGGCAGACTCGAGCTAAAACGCCTTTGGTGGTGGGTGGACAACTGATTTTAAGCTCAGTTTGAAACTTTTCGGTTTGGCTTAAAATTATTGTAGGCTAATGACCTCGTGATGCCAGAACGTATTCGCTGCGAAATAACTGGGTTAGAGCTTGGTCTTGAACTCGAGGATGCCAGTCGTTATGCCGAAACCATTGCGGGACAGCTTGAAATGGTCTGCGATGCGCTTGAAGCGATTGGTTTAACGCGCCGCGCCGAACTGATGCGGCGTTGGTTAGCGCGTTGGTTACGGGTGGTAGACCTACTTTTTGAGGAACGTTTAGCCCAACAAAGTTTGTTGGTATTGCCCGAACAGTCTCGAGAAAAAAATTAGGTATCTCACACTTTCATTTTAGAATTTCCAGAAAAACGTCAATTCTGTCATTCCAGCGTGAGATACGTTACCCTTACTCCCTTTAGTCGGAAATGTTTTAGGAAAAAGACTCTAAAACATTTCGGGATTGTACTTAACTCAGGCGCTTGCGCCATTCGATGGTGGCTGGGCTGCGAATAAAGCCCAGTTTTTCGTTAAGCCGTAAAATCGCAGTGTTGCTGCTGGCGTTAAAACTGGTGATTCCAGAAAAACCATGTTGCTGCCCGTAACGAATCCCCTCGAGTTTTAGTGCCAGTGCTAAGCCAAGCCCACGAAATTGGCTGCGAACCCCAGTCAAGCCGTTGTGCAGTACATCACCGCTCGAGTCGAGGTACAAGATATTTAAGCCAATGTAGTTGCCGTACTGCACAGCGATGGTCACCCCGTCTGGCAAGGCAGATGGACTGTCAAAATTATTTTGGCAGAATTCTTCAAAACTAAGCGCTACATACTCAGCATCGGCTCGAGGCGCATCGTTTTCTAGGCATAAGTACAAATCATAAAATTTTTCGGCACAATCCCATTCATGACGCAACTGACTGAGTGAACGCAAGTGAATATCGGCTTTGGAAAGGCGTTCCCAGTCTACATGGTGGGCTTCCGGGTGTGCATTCTCGAGTGGTAGCCACTGCGAGTAACCCCTAAATGATTCAGCGTAGCCGCGATGCCACAAAAAGTGATTGATACTCGAGTCAAATTCTCCTGTGTACAAAAGGATTGCATCGTTACCGCGTTCTTTTAGAATCGTCTCGAGAACCCCAAGCAATGCCCCACCAATGCCGCGCCGCCGAAAATCTTCCCGCACCCCAACCCGCACTTCGCCCCTCGAGTACCACGGGGCTGGGCGCTGGGTGGCTTCAATCATGCCGATGGTTTCGCCCCAACCCCAAGTGGCAATAAAACGCACAAATCCAAGGTTCGGGTCGCGGGCTGCATCGCGCTGCTCGAGGTCATACACCGTGGTCTGACCACCAAACAGGGCATTATCAAGCCATGCCAAGCCTTCATAATCGCCTTGCCCGAATTCGCGGATGGTCAGCATGGAGGACAGCATATCAGCTATTTGTCTTTTGAAGGTTACGAATGTGAGGTGGGCTACATCCAATTGGGTCGTGAGGTTCGTACACCCAAATAGAAACCAAAATCACTCGAGGATAAACCTTGGGTCAGAGCGGCTTGCCCGGTTGCAATAAAACGGGCTTGTGGTCTGCTTTGTTATGGTTTCAAGGAGTAATCATGAAAAAGCGGTTATGGCTAGGCGTGGCAGGTATTCTGGCAGCAGCAGGCATTGGGGCGTTGGTGACCGCCTCGGATCATGACGACGGCGAATCCGACAGCAAAGCAAGGGCGCTCAACTTAACTGACCTTTATGTCTTTCGTGAAAAAGATCAAAACCCGAGCGTAACCGACGACAACCTAATTTTTATCATGAACACCAATCCGCGTTCAGTGGCTCGTCAGCAATATGCTTTCTCGAGCAATGCAAGGTACGAATTTAAGGTCACTCGAGTTCGCAACAAGGACGACATGGCAACCGGCAAAACCGATGCGCTGCTGCGCTTTGAATTTGCCGCACCTGATGCCAAAGGTCAGCAAGCCATCACCGTGACTGGAATCCGTGATGGCGCTCAAAGGATTGTCAAAACCAACACTGAAGGTCAGCCAATCATGACCACCCCACTCGGTGCAGCCCCTAAACTCAATCAAGTGGCGGTGGACAGCGCTGGCGGTGGAATCACGGTTTATGCCGGTTTGCGTGAAGACCCGTTCTTTTTTGATGTTGAACAATTCTTTCGGGTTCGGGCTGGCTTGGCTGGCTTAGGTCCAAGTGTCGGTTTCCGCAGTCCCGGCGTAGATTTTACGGCTGGTTACAATGTCAATACCGTGGCGGTACGAGTCCCAATGGGTTGGTTAGCCAGTGTCAGTGGCGCAACCACTTTTGATATTTGGGAAACCATTTCGGTCAGAAACCCGAAGAAACCCAGCGAATGGATGCAAATTGAGCGTCTCGCCCGCCCAGCCGTCAACGAAGGCTTACTGCTGACCAATGATTACCTAAACACCTTAAATGCGGTTGGACCAGATTTTGAAGCGGCTGTCCTGAACGGCGATAAAGCCGCAGGGGAAGCGGCAGCGCCAATCATTGGCGAAGTCAGCACGGTGCTAAAACTTCTTGGTAACGACCCAGCCCGAGTCGGAGCGCTTTTGGGTGCATTCTTGCCCGATGTGATGCGAATTGACACGACTGGTGCGTCTGGTTATGCCAATGCACTGAATGCCAAAGGCAGCCCAATCCGTGGACGCTTAATCAAAGACGATGTGATTGATATTACCTTGCAAGTCTTATCGAACGGCGCAGTCAAAGGCGACAACGTTTCTTACGATGGACCAAACGCTGGCGGCACAAAGCACAAGCCCCTGCTCGAGAGCTTCCCGTTCTTAGCCGAAGCAAATTAGTTAGTTTCTCGAGGTAAATATGTATAAACCAAATGGGCTACAACTTTTTTTGATCATCACGGTTGTTATTGCCTTGATTGGAACGATTGTCTTTACCTCGAGAAGCACCTTACCTACTGCCCTGCGCTACCCATTTATGCCTTCGCTTGAGTCTCGAGCCAAGACCCGTACTGGGGCATACCAGCAAGAAACGGCGTTTTACTTGTCCCGAATTCAGCGCAATCCCACCGATGGCTTAGATCGGGCGGCTTTGGCGGCGTTGTATTTGAAACGCGCCCGAGTGACGGGTGATGTCAATGCGTACTTTTTAGCTGAACAATCCGCCCAGCGCAGTTTAGCGGCATTGCCTATCTTAAATTCTGGTGCGTTATTGGTGCTTGCCGAGGTTGCACTGGCAAAACACGATTTTTCTAAAACCCAAGTCTACCTCGAGCAATTAAAAACCTTCACACCGCGCAGTGCGGCGGTTTTGTCCTTAGAGACCACTTTGGCATTGGCGCTAGGGGATATACCACGGGCAAAAAAGAGCATTGAACCTTTAGCCCAAGGTCTTCCGACCACTGGGCATTTGTTGTTGTTGGGGCTGCTGCATGAAGCATTAGGTTTAGATGCCAAAGCCGATTATCTGGCAGCCTTACAACTCGAGGAAGCCGATGATTTGCTTGGTTCGGCTCGAGTCAGAACGTTTTTGGCGCGTTGGTATTTGCAACATGGTCAGGTGCAATTGGCGCAGGATTTGTTACTCGAGGCGAGTAAAATTATGCCAAATGATGCACAAATTCTGCTGTTGTTAGGTGAAACGTTTATACAGCTTGGCAATCTGAAGGCGGCAGAAAAGATTTTTACTGATTTGCAAGAAAATAGCCAAGCAAATTTAACGGTTTACAATCACGCTGCCCTGCGCGGTCTGGCTCGAGTGGCACGTTTACGAGGACAGGACAACCCAGTGTTGTGGCAACAAGCCAAGGATTCTTTGCGTTTAGAACTACAAAACGGGGCTTTTGGTCATGCTCGAGAATTGGCAGTCTTGCTGCTTGAAGATGGCTTAAAGTCAGATTCCCCAGAAGCCTTGGCATTGGCTAAGTCCGACAGTTTGATGCGTTCCGATGCCCAAACCCTGCATATTCTGGCTTGGGCGCAGTTTGAATCTGGCTTAACACAAGCGGCTCGAGCCACCATGCAGCGAGCCTTGCGTTTTGGGGTTCAAGACGCGGTGATGAGCTACCGAATGGGGCAAATAGAAATGGCGTTAGGTAATACAAAAACTGCTCAGAAATGGTTTGACCAAGCTAAAAAAATCAATCCTAAATTGGATTCGGTGCTGTTGGTTCTTGGTCTCGAGAAAAAAGGAGAATGATTATGTGGGCTAAAAAATTGATACTTTGTCTGCTGTTTTTACTTTCAAGTCATGCCTTGGCACATTGGTCTGATTTAAGTGCCGCCGAAGTTTTCCTCGAGCCAAACCAAGCCACCATGACCCTGACTTTTCCAACTCGTTTGGTGGAGGATTTTGATACCGACAAAAGCGGCGTACTTTCTAGCCCCGAAATCCAAGCTAAAAATACCGAGCTTAGCCAATTCTTGGCTGAGAAAATCAAGGTCTTCTCAGGTAATCAAGTAGTAATTGCAAAACTTAAAGCTGCACCAGCAAATAAAAACCTAGGACCAAAAGAAAATACCCACAGCACGATTATTTTAACCTATGCGCTCGAGTCTGGCATCAAGGATTTTCGGATTGAGTACAACCTTTTTCTTGAAGGGGTTTCGAGTGCCAGTTGTGTTGCCACAATTTTTTACAATAACCAATTACAAGAAATTGTTTTCCGTCCTGATGCCCGTGAATTTAGGCTCGGTTCTCAAGCCGCCAGTATAGATTTTATTGGTTTTGTTAAACTGGGTGTCGAGCATATTTTAACGGGTTACGATCATTTGCTTTTTGTGTTGTCGCTGCTGATGCTTGGCGGTGGATTGGCTTACTTACTAAAAGTCATCACCGCCTTTACCCTAGCGCATTCGATTAGCCTGTTTTTGGCAGCCTTAAACATTGTGCATTTACCATCTAAACTGGTCGAAAGCGGCATTGCTTTAACCATTGCGTTTGTGGCTGCCGAGAATCTATGGCGCAAAGATGTGACAGCTTTAACCCGCAGCCGTTGGATTTTTACTTTTGTCTTTGGTTTAATTCATGGACTGGGCTTTGCGGGTGTTCTCGAGGAGATTGGATTACCGCAAAACAATGTGGCACTGTCCTTACTTGGTTTTAATGCAGGAGTCGAAATTGGGCAATTGGCTGTGGTGATTCCAGCTTTTTTGGTTTTGCAAGCCCTAAAACGCCTTCCGTGGGAATTGCGTCTGCGTCAAGCAGTCTCGGTTTTTGCAGTGGCGGCTGGCTTATTCTGGTTTGTTGAACGGGCTTTTTCCTAAAATTTTCTCAAGTTTTAGGGCTTCTTTCTTAAAGTGTGGCTGATGTTTGCCAAAGGCTTGAAACAGCAAATAGCGCATATACGGCATACTTTGTTTATTCGGTAGTGGTTCAAAGTGATTTTCTTTAAGTGTGCTAAGGGCAGCATGGGCGTTGATTCGAGCCGCTTGTAACAACGGCAGGTAAATCGTTTGGGTTGGGGTTTCCACATATTTTAGCGTCTCGAGTGGTTGCCCTAAGCCCAGATACGCTAATCCAATCAGGGCTGCACGGAATGGGGCGTTGTCGTTTTGACATTCTAGGTTCAGCAGTAATTCGAGGGTCTTTAAGGGCTGCCCTTGGTATAATTCTAGTTTGGCTGTTTCTAAAATGAAATCGGCTTGCAATTCTGGGGTGATGTGTTGTGCGGCAAGGGCTAAGTACATCTTGGTTTTTTCAAACCGACTTCGTTCGGTGGCAAGGTCAGCTAAAATTAAACTGCGGCTGGCGATTTTTTGGCTTAAACCCTGTGTTTTTGCAAGTTCCAAAGCTGTTTCTACCCTATTCCAAGCCGAATCTAAACGCAACCCAGTTCGTTCGATGGCAGCGATATTGACCAAGTACGAACCACGCAAGTCCTCATTGGGGTGCTGCTCGAGTAAGACCAATCCCTGCTCGAGATATTGGTGGCTCAGTTCAAATTGATTTGTTTCAAAGGTGCTTTTACTTAAATTCAGTAAGGTCGCAATTTGCCCAGTGGCATCACCAATTTTTTGTGAGGTTTCCAGCGAGCGCTTAAACATTCGTACTGCGGCTCGGTGCTGACCACTTAGCATCTCGAGAACCCCAGCCGTGGATAAGGCTCGGCTTAATCCCATTTGATGTCCGCTTCGGGCAAAACCTTTGAGCGAAGCCAAATTGTGTTTTTTGGCTTCTTGCATCTGACCTCGCTGTGTGGCTAAAACACATAAGACATTGTGAATCTCGGCGGTTTGTTGGTCTTCTAAGGCATTTTTGTGTTCTAAGGCTCGGCGCAAATGGCTTTCGGCGTTTAAGAGTTGCCCTGTTTTTATCAGCAGTGTGCCTTGTAAATAGGCTGCCATTGCGCCAAGTTTGCCTGTTTTCTCGAGGTGTGGCGAAACAAATTCAAATGCCTTGTCAAATTCGTTGCCCACCATATGCCACAAGGCGCGTTGTAAATCGGCGGTCACACGGTGTTCTGGGCTTCGGTTTCTGGCTTCGTGTTCTAAATCCCTGATTGCTTCGCGCCAAATTCGGTTATCCAAACGCCGTGCCAAGATGACTCTGGTTTGTAGCACCATAAAGCGCTGGTCTGGCAGGTTGCTTAGGGCTAAAACCTTGTTGTAAAAATCCATCGCCGCTTGTACTTGGTCTTGACGGGCAGCAAGTTCGGCGGCTTCCAAGTATTTTGCAGTCGCCTTATTGAGTTCACCTGCCTGCTCGAGATGATGAGCAATTATTTGCGGGGCGAAACCCAAAGTACCCAGCCGTTTTGCAATCCGCCGCTCGAGAATTTTGCGTCTGGCGGCTGGGATGCTTCTGGCAACCAAGGCTGGCTGAGCCAATTCAAAACCACTGTTAGTGCGTTGTAACAAACCCATTTGGGCGGCTTTTTCAAGGCTTTCAAGCACTTCAAAATCGGTCAAACCGGTTATATCCAGTAACAAATGGGCTTCAAATGGCTGGTTCAGTAAACTGGCTGCCTCGAGAATCCGCTCTATTCGCACATCGGACTTGGGTTGGGTTACGCTTTGGCTTAAGCCCAGTTCTTTTGCTAACTCCTGCGTTTCTGGAAGTGGCTCGAGACCAAGCTCAATCTTTAGGCGTTCCTTAAAATCAAGATAGCGTTCTCGAGCCGCTTGTAAACCAATAAATTGTGTCTCGAGCCTGATAATTTGCTGTAAGGCTTCTTCGCGCAAACCATCGAGTTGTTGCACTTCTAGCCAGCCATTGAGGGCGGCTAAACCCGTTAGACTGGCAGCTTGTTGTTCCAAATGACCAAGCCGCAGCTTGGCAAAGGTTTCGCGCTGCATTTGCAACCACTGGTTAAAGTTGGGCGCTTGTGGCACTTCAAACCTCAACATAAAATCACCGTCAATCAGATGGTGTTTTTCATTTGCCAGCCGCGCATCACACCGACAATCCAGCTTCATCACATCACCAATCTCAAGAAAGGCTGCCAAAGGGGTGTTCGATAAACGGTACAACTCTTGGCGCAAATTGCGTTTAGGATTCTCGAAAAATAATTCATCCCAAAGTAAATTGGCTAGTTTTTCCCTTGAAGTTGCCCCCTCGAGTGCCAAATATGCCACCAAACCCAACGCTCGTTTGGTTGGCATCACCAAAGCTGTGCCGTTTGACTCGAGACGCGGTGTTCCAAATAAACGTACCTCGAGAACTTCTGTAGCCGCTAAAGTCATGCCCTGATTCTAACGGCTACAGATGAAATACAGCTACCAAGAATCTTATTTTGTGCAAGTTAAATCCACGCGAAAGGCTGGTTCTTTAGAAAGCGGTGCTTTGTTGGAATTATTAGCAGCCGACATTGCCCATAAGAATTTGGTGGGTTTATCGGTGTCGGTGTCAGCGCTAAACTCGAAATTTGTGACCACCCCAGCCCCGGGTGCGAGGTTTTTTAAGAAAATTTTATCTTGAGTCGCGTTGACACTCGTGATATTCAAAGTGTTGCCAGAAGCCATGCTCAGGGTAACATCATCACCTAAACCTTCCGAGCCATTGTTAAAGACCATCGCTGATTGATTCATGGCATTGCGAAGCTCGACCGTAATAAACCAAGTGCGTTCTTCAACACTATAAAAGACTTTCTGCACCCGAAAACGCCAAGCGCCATTAAAGAGCATTTGATTGATACAACCTGTACTACCCGCCGCCTGATTTGCACCACCAACTGGGTTGGGTAAGGCTTTTTGGAGTTGTGCCAGCGAAACATAGGTTTTGCCGCCCACCACCACACTGTCTAGTTTTAGGGATTTCCCAGCCAACGAAACACGGACTTGCTTCACGGCTTGCGCCAAGGCAAAACCAAGAATTGCAACCATACCAACACTAAGAATAACTCGAGCTACTTTCATAAAACTCCTTTATTTTGTGCAACCCAAATCTATCCGAAAGGCTGCGTCTTTAGCCAGTGGTGCTTTATCGCCGTTAAACTCAGCACCCATTGCCCATAAAAACTTTGTGGCTTTATCGGTATCGGTTTCGGCTTTGAACTCGAGGCTGGCGATGACACTTGCACCGGGGGCAAGGTCGGTCAAGACCAAATCAAAGACATTGTTGTTTAGTTTTAAGGATTTACCAGAAGCCAAAATTAAACTGATGTTACTGCCATTGCGGTCTGAACCACTCCAGTCGGCTCGAGCCGTTTTGGTCATGGCATTGCGTAGTTCTACCGTGATAAACCAAGTGCGTTCCTCGAGACTGTAAAAGACTTTTTGTACCCGAAAACGCCAAGCGCCGTTAAACAGCATTTGGTTGACACAACCTGTCGTGCCAGCCGTTTGGTTTGCACCTCCAGCCACAACTGGAAAGGCGGCTTTGAGTTGCTTTAAGGACACATACGTTTCGCCCTTGACCACAACACTATTCAATTTCAGGGTTTTGTCGGCTAAGGCTACCGAAATTTGCTTAATACCCTGTGCCAATGCCACGCCCAAAAGTGCTGCACAGCCTATTCCAATCAGAACTCGAGAAAATTTCATAAATACTCCTTACGGCGTTGCGACGGTGCTTGGTAAACTAAAATTTTGGGTTGTGACAATCATATCTCGAGTTAGTACGGTACGGCTTGAGATGGTCGGGGTGATGTTGCTGAGGCTGATGGTGCAGTTACTGGCAATAACGGGTGTTGAATCGTTATCAAAATTCGAGTTGAGGCTAATCTGACCGTTTTTGGCTGGGATTTTTGAAACCCATAAACCCATGCGGTTGCCATTTGGGTTTGGAAAAGCGCTACTGCCAAGCGTCATGATGCCGCCATCGGTGGTTAAGCGCAGACTGGTTTTAGCCGATACAACATCGTTTTCGCCAGCCAAGGATTTGATGTTCAAAGAACGTGACCATTGCACCCCGCCAAGGCTGTCTAAACCAATCAGCCCAAGACTATCTTGGTTAAGGGCGCGTTCACGCACCGCACTGACAATAAAACCAGTCGTGGCTAATTGTTGAATCCCCGTAAACCAAACATTGCGAACATTCGAGCCAGTCGAATAACTTTTACTTTGTACTACTGTACCAGTCGGCGAAATTTGCATCAAAACCCCAGTTGATGGGGCAGTATCACCAGTCCCAACAAAGAGTAGGTCACCTGTCCCTGTTTTATTACTGGCGGTAATCTCGAGGTTGGTGGCGTTTCCAGAACCACAACCAACGGCTTTTTTTGCCCATGTCTGGCTGCCATCTGCACCAAGCCGAATGATAAAGCTCCCCGTTGGGAATTCGCGCCAATCATAGCCCGCCAGCACCACGCCGCCATCTGGCATAGGCTCAAAGGTTGTTGGCATATCATCTAAGCCAATGTCTATGGTTTTTGCCCAAATCAGACTGCCATCGGCTTTTAGTTTTAATAACACGACATTGACATTATCGCTCGCATCGGTTGCATCGGTCAGAATGTATAACGTTCCGTCGGGTAGCTCGAGCATTTTGCGTGTTCCAGTGTAACCAGCTTTATCTTCTGGGTGAACCAAGTATTGTCTAGCACCAATCACCTCACCAGCTTGATTAGCGCGAATTAGCACAGGTGGCTGCGACAGTACAATTCTGCCTTTTGGCGAACTGGCAATTAAAAGGTTGCCGTCCTTGCTCGAGACGACTGCACTGGGCGGATAATAATAATCTTCGTCAAAACCCGAAGCGTTAATTACACCGCGAAACATTTTATTCCAAAGCACGTTGCCTTTTGGCGCAATTTTGATGGTGTAGGGCGACTCTGAGGATTGCAAGATGTCCGAGCCATCAATGGTTTTTGCAAAACCAGTCCAGACCTGACCTTCTTCGTAACTAAAATCAAAACCATTGGCAAACTCCGAGTTCGCAGCATTGAACATCTTTGACCATGGTGCAAAGGTTGGGTTCAAAAGTGTTTGGCTGGACGGGCTGTCTCCGGGCGGAATGCTGTCTATCGGCGGAGCGCTACACGTGCCTGAGAGAACCGTTTCGTTGATTAAATCAAATTGCTTGGATTTGGATAAATCTAGGTTAATCCCGAGTGTATCAGCAATTTCTTCAAAACCAATTTTTTCCCAAGGAATCCGCAAACGCAGTCCGACACTAGCGCTAACCCCAAGATTGAGTTTCCAGCACGGCGTTTGTGAAGCATCAGCTATGACTTCACCAGTAAACTGAGCGCCAACTGTCGGACCAATCACCCCGTACAGCAAAACCGATAAACGCGGACCGACCCGAACTTTGGCGCGTCCTTTAAGACTGGCACTGACCGTTGGTGGGGTAAACTTTTTGTAGGGTGTCGGTGGCACAAAATCAATTCCAGTTTTGGTGGATGCCATTACCGAAGCCCGAACCCCAAGCTCCATGCCTGCCGCCAGTTTAATGTTGCTCGAGGCATCGCCTTCTATTTGCCCAGTAAAATCCAAGCCGACATCAAAAACAAGTGGACCGACTGGAATTGTACCAAGGCTAATCGGCGGGCAGGTTTTTTTGTTGTCTTCGCAAATCGGTCGTTCGCCAGTGTCAAACCCTAAACTGGCTGCCCCTTCGATGCCAAAACCCGCCTTGGCAAAAGTATCAAACTCGAGTCCTGTTTTGAGTTCTGGAATGAGTTTATCCACATCGCAAAGTAAACCACCTGTGGCAATACACTTAGCAACTTCTTTGATGATGCCCGTTTTGCCACCCCAATCAAATGACAAGGTGAACTTAAAAACCATGCCAACGCCAAGCCCGCCACTGACCACCATCTGGTCATTTTTGGTCTCCAGATTGTCGTCGGCGTTATACGGCACATAATCGAGCAGTAACCCGCGAGAAAATGGAATCGTTTGGGTAAATTGCGGTTGTAAACTGGCGTTGGCTGCCCCAACATCATCTACTCGCCGAGAAATCTGAATATCCATTTTTGAAAACGCCAGTTGAATCGGAGCAACTGTGGTTTCGAGAACCAGATTGCCATTCTCGAGTTTTTTACTTTTTACAATTCGCAATAAGCCCTTGGGGGTTTGTGGACTGCTTGGCGCAAGTAAGACACTGCCTTGCTCGAGACTGCTCAGTTCGCTTGGATTACCTGTAAAAGTCAGGTTGCCATTGACGGTACTGACACTCGAGATTTTTTGCACCACCGCACTTGAGAGTTGCATGGTTTCTGGTAGCACTGTGTACTCGAGTTTATCGGGGGTGACTAGTAAATCGGCTGGGTTGGGGGTTGGAGCGCCGCCACCACACGCCACCAAAATTGCTAAAGTTGCCAATGCCAGCCACTGCAAATAAAGTCTCATGGTTGGTAGTCTAAACGCCAAGCGTCACAAAAAGCGTCACAAGGTTATTGCCAAATATCCAAATTAACCAGAACAGCTAACTCGAGAACTGCCAAAGCAAAACGCTGCTGGCTCTGCTCGAGACTGACTTGCTGCTGCGCTACACTTACACGGGCTTGTAAAACCACCAATTTAGAGACCAAACCTTGTTCTAAACGCTGCATTTGCGTTTTTAGTTCTGCGCTTGCTAAACTCACCGCCCGTTCTCGAGCCGTTAAAGCTGCCACCGCCGATTGATACACTTCCCATCGGGTTGTCAATGCCGATTTAGTGGCATAGCGCAATTCGGCTAAGTTGCGTTCGGCATTCAATACCACCCGACGAGCCTCATTGATTTCGACAAGTGCCGAAAATTCGTTATCTTTAATTTCAAAATCCAATTTGGCTCGAGCTAAAATACCCTTGGCTTCTAAAACACGCACGTTAAACTCGAGATTGCGCTCCAGAACTTGCCGTGTCGGACGAGGAGTTGCATCACCAAGCACTTTTGTATCTGGCGTAAAACCAAGCCTGTCTTTTAAGACCTGAGTAGCAGCTAGTGATTCGGCTTGAGCGCTCGAGACTTCGGTTTGGGCGGCTCGAACATCGGCTTCGGCACGATTAAATTCAACACTGGTAATTGCCCCAGTCTTAAACCGCGCTGCGGCTGCCTTGGCACTGGCATCGGCAAAGTCAAACCGTACCGAAGCCAAACGCAACGTGTTCAATGCAGAATTCCAAGCAAAAACATCCAGATTCAAACCACGCCTAACCTCGAGCCGTGCTGTAATCACTCGAGCCTCCGCCAATTCAAGCCCAGAACTTGCCTCGAGTAATAGCGGTTTGGTGGCTAACGGGTCGGTTTTTAAGCGCTGCAAACGAATTTTAGCATTCTGCGCTTCGCTTAAGGCAATCGCAAAACCATCCGAACGCGCCAAAGCAGCTACAAACCATTTTTCTGGAACTTGCGCCGTGGCAACACTCGAGAAAACACAAAACAGCACGATTAAAAAACGAATCATTGAACCCCCATTGTAAAAGCCAGTGCCGAACCAAGCTCGAGTAAACTTGCATCCAAATCGGCTTGGGCATTTTTAATCTGACGCTGACTTTTAAGTACCTCTAATTCGGCTCGTTTTAACTCTAAAATACTAACTAAACCAGCCACGGCTCGAGTTTTAATCCGCTCCAACTGACGAACATGAAATTCGGCAGTCCGCACCGCCAATTCAAGGTTTGAGCGAGCCAAAGCCACAGCAGAACGCTTATTGGTCACTTCGGCTCTTGCCAATGCCAAAGTTGTCTCGAGTAAACCCTGTGCCGCCACAACAGTACGGGTCTGGGCTGCTATATTCGCAAAAGGTTGAATCGGAATACTCAAATTCAAACCAATACTAAAACTACTCAAGACACCTACTGGCAAGGCAACAGGATACGAATATGCCACACTTAAAGCCAAAAACTGATTGGTGCTGAGTGACAACAAACCCGCACTGCCGCGAATAGAAGTTTCCAAGTTAAGCGTCGGTAACAAATCACGCTGGGCTGCACCGCGTTGCAAATCGGCTAATTTTAGATTGGACTGAGCCTCAAATACATCTTCTCGAGCTTCAAAATTAGACCCGACTGGTTCAGGTAACACCTGCCAATCATCTTTAGGCACAACATCCCGCAAACCAAACAAAACTTCTAATTGCAAATGTACCCCAGAAACCGCAATTTGAGCTTGGGCAAATTCAACCCGAGCCACTTCCAAAGATAAACCCACCCGTTCGCGGTCAGACAAACTAATTGCCCCAGTTCCAAACCGCACTTCAGCCGCTTGATCCTCGAGGGTTGCCAGTGCCAAAGAAAACTGCGTCACCTCGAGACTGGCTAAACCACGCCGCAAGCCATGCCACAGATTCACTGCCTGAACCAACGCCCGAATTCGTGCCGTTAGCAAAGCACGTTTTGCCCGCTCGAGATTTACCACCGTCTGCACTCGAGCATCCGATGCCTCGCCCCAAAGCCCAGCAAAACGCAAATTGAGTTGTATATTCCACGGATAGGAAAAAACAGTCTCCCCAGAAGTTGGCGCAACCCCAGCCACGCCAGCCGAGCCAGATACGCTACCCGAAAAACCAGCCTGCCCAGCCTGAGCCTCGGCGGATTGAACTCTGGCACGAGCCACCTCAACAGAAGCACTACGTTCTGAAAGGCGCATTAAATCGGCTCTAGAAACAATTGTTTGCGCTTCGGCAACTGACGAGAATAAGATAAAAATAAGAACTCGAGCAACCATATACTCCTTTAATCCAATGGGCTAACGCCACGTAGCCAATCCCAAAGTAAGCCAAGGGCGGGTTTGGTGGCAGCAATCACTCGAGCTTCGGCGGTCATACCAGGCAGCAAGGGACGATTCCCAAGCGGACCCTCGAGGATAAGTTTAGAAAAACGAATCTCGAGGGCGTACTTACCACTGCTGGTTGGCGAAATGGCTTTGACCACACCATGGGTAACACCATATTTTTGACGTGGATAAGCATTCCAAGCCACTTCTGCTTTGGCATTTTCTTTGACTTTGGGACGGTCAGATTCGGATAAATAACCACGCAGTAATAACTTTGCACCACTTGGTAAAATATCTACCAACGGATTACCCGCGCCTACCAATTTTCCCGTTTGTTCCACGCCTAAATTTGCCACTGTCCCAGAAATTGGCGCACGAACTATCAAGCGCAGCAAGCGTTTTTGCTGCACCTGCTCGAGCTTTAAGCCCTGAATCCGCAGTTGTGCTTGCTCGAGAATCACCTTGGCTCGAGCCGCATTTTCTTGTGCTTCCTTAAATTCCATTCGTGAAGCCGCACCAACTTCATAAACCGCCCTGACCAACTCGAGTTTTCGCGCTTGTTGGGCTGCATCGGTCTGGGCTGTCTCGAGGGTTTTCAGGGCATCCGCAAGTTGATTTTTACCGCGCTCAAGTTTAAGGGTGCTTTCGGCAGCATCTGTGCCGACACCATCTATAATAAACAGCACATCGCCTTTTTTAACTTCACGCCAGAGTTGCGCTTTAATCTCGAGAACCCGCCCAGCAAACGGCATTTCTACGGTACTAAGTTTTTTCTCTGGTTCGAGTTGCCCAAGTACCAAACCGTAAAGTTGAATTTGCGTGATTGAAGCCCAAATAACGGCAGCCACCACGAACAAAGCCAGTACCCAAAAAGTGGAGTGAGCAACGCGGCTCGAGGGTTGCTCCCACTCGAGATGATTGTTTTTTAGAAGTGGTTGAATCATGCCATCACCTGGATTCCCAAAGCAGCTTTCTCGAGAATCCGCACAACCCCATCCTCTAAACTCAGCACTTGGTCGGCGGGTTCAATCAAGGCTGGACGGTGGGTAATTACCAATAACGTTTTACTGTGTTTCAGTTGCGTTAAAATCTGTACCACCCGCCGTTCACGTTCCATGTCTAGCGTGGCGGTTGGTTCGTCCAGTATCAGCAAATCGGCACGACTACACAATGCCCGACTTAGCCCCAGCATTTGCCGTTCGCCTGAGGACAATTTATAAAGGCTTTCGCCACCAAGTACCGTGTCCAGCCCTTCTGGTAAACGCCGTGCCATCTGCTCGAGTCCAACTGCACCCAGCACCGCCCAAAGCTGCATGTCCTCAAGTTCTGCGCCTAGTGCAATGTTTTCGCGCAGCGTGGCATAAAAAAGTGGCACATCTTGACGAAGATATAAAACCCGTTCTCGAGCCGCACCTGTGGCAACATCGGTTAGAGCAATCCCATCCCAAAGAATTTTGCCTTCGGTTACGTCCTGCATTCTGGCAAGAATGGTTGCCAGCGTACTTTTACCGCTCCCATTAGACCCCAGTAAAGCGGTGTACGAACCTTTTGGTAAACTAAACGAAACACTTCTTAGAATCGGAATTTCTGGTAAGTAACCAAATTTTAGGTTCTGCACTTCTACACCCTGCTCGAGCGGTTGTAATTCCCGAATGCCCTTATCGGTCTCGGTTTTAATCTCGAGCAGTTCGGCTAATCTGTCCGAAGCCACGATTCCTTCTTGAACACCCATGACCGCGCTGGTAATGCCAGATAACGCCCCCAGCGCATTGCCCATTAAGCCACTGGCTGCCACCAATTGCCCGACGGTTAGCTCGAGTTTAAGCACTTGCGTCGCGCCGTACCACAGCACCAGCATATTGCCAAGGCTACCGAGCAGACTAAAAACCACGCCGCCCCAAGTCGAGAGCATCATGCCTTGCCAAGCGATTTGCATCGAATCCGAAATTTGTTGCCGTCCACGATTTAATGCCCAATCTTCGGCTCGCCAAGCCTTGATTGTACTTAAGCCCTCGAGCGAACCAATCAAAAACGATTGCACTTCGCCAGATTTTTTGAGTCCGCGCCTCGAGTTTTCACGCAGCATTGGCGAGAGAATAAAAAGGTATGCCAATTGCAATGGAATGTTGACGCTCGCCACCAAAGCCAACATCGGATTGTAAGTAATCAGCAGGATTACACTGACAATTAAGGAAAATACCGAACTTGGCAAACCCACAATTAGGCTGGATAAAACATTTCGCACCATTGTTAAATCCGAGAAGCGTTGGAGTAAATCGCCAACCAAACGGGTTTCATGCTGACGCAGTGGCAAACGCAGTAAATGATCCCAGTAGCCAAGGTGTAAACGGTAATCTAAACGCATGGCGAGATGACTGCTGATATAGCCACGCACCGAACCAAAAGCCGTTTGGAAACCCGATAAAATAAAAATACCCGCCAGTAAATACGGCAGTAACTGCTCCTCGCGGAAAGTCAGTACACGATCAAACAGCACTTGCGAAAGAATTGGCGCACTTAACCCAAGAATAGATAAAATAAAAGTTCCTAAAGCAATCTCGAGCAGTACCTGACCAGCCCCGCGAAACTGCCCAAAATGCACCAATAGCCCAGCCCAACCGCGTTTACCCGAAAAATTACCACGAATAAAATTTGCACTTGGACGCAACCAAAGTAGTTTACCCGTCCAGTGCTTATTCACACCCTCGAGTTTCCACCAGATGTTCTTGCCCAACGCAGGGTCGCCAATCAGGGCTTTGCCCTTATGGACACGCCAAAGCAGCACGTAATGGCTATTATCCCAATGCAAAATACAGGGTAACTCGAGACTGGCAATGTCCCCCAGTTCCGCCGTTAGCGCTTTTGCTTCAAAGCCTAGGCGTTGGGCAGCCGAACGCAAACCGAGTAAAGAAGTACCCGAAGTTGTGGTGGCTGCGATTTGGCGCAGAGAATCCACACTCGAGAGGTTGCCCTGAGCGTGAAGCACTGAGCGGAGGCAAGCGATGCCGCAGTCTCGAGGGTCATGTTGGAGGAAGGTTTTCATAGTTTTTTTAGAAAGCTACAGAAATTTATTTGGACAACGGAAAATGACAACAAATTTATTTTTTAGAAAAAACCAATGGTAAACTTTTTTTAATCACAATAAACCCGTTAAATCCATAATCAGGTATTGTCATAGTCACATCAGAGGAGTACATACTGGTAAATCGAAACAATTTGTTATTTTTTTCTGGGTCAGGATTTTTGCCATTGCAGACCGCAGATTCAATTGAATTTCCCTTTAATGCTGGGACGAATAGCGTATAAAACCCCTTACTGATTTCACGATATGCAGTTATTTCTCCCGAACACAAGCTGATAATGTAGTTATCGAATTTATAAGTCGAATTTTTCATATAACTACCAAATCTGTTTGAAAGATTTAGACTATGACCAGCGTGGATAGAGAAGATGAATTTTCTTTCCGGATAATTCTTATAAATGTCGTTAAATGTCTTAAACATATTTAAGTCCCTATTATCTTCGTTAAAACGTTGACCGTTAGAATATTTTTTGTCTAAATTAGTATTATCTATTACTCTTTTCAATAAAGTTAGTAAGTATTCGTTTTTGTTAAGCGTAATTTTATCAAATTCATATCCATTTAAGCAATTTTTACTTACAAAATCTAATGAAGTATAGTTTGATTTGATACAATTGTATGTTTCTTGATTTATTTCACTATTTTTGGAAATTAAAAAATATAATCCAGTTAATTCTGTATTATCAATGCCAAAAACCCTGATTTTATGGGAATTTTCCTGATTATAGATTCGTAAAAACTCGATCAAATCAAAAAAAGAAACAGAATTATAAAATGAGTTATAAATGAAACCACGTAGTTCACTTTCATTGAGATTGATTCTGTTATTTATATAAGAATCTACTATGTTCATAACAGAATAATCGTATTCAAAAACTAACGTATCGTATTTTTTACTAATTATCAATCTCTTAAATAAGCAATTTTTTAATTCGTTGATATTTTCACTCCCATGAGTGGTCTCACTCAAAATAAGTATTTTTTGTGCTGAAATTTTAGTGCCGTTACAATCAAAATTACTAACAGTATTTTGATTGTAAATAGCATTTTCATTTTTAATCAAATTGAAAAATGAAAATCCGCCAAAGCCCAGTATGACCAACAAAAGTATAAAAACTATAAAATTTTTCATTTCAACCTTTCAACTCTTAAAAGTCATCGTTGGAATTTATGGATTTATGGAGCATATTCAACGATGACTTCAAATAGATTTAGCATTTTGTTTACTTTGCTATCCGATTAGACGGCAAGATGATTTCAAGATGTCGCGGTGAGTTTCACTGGATACCTTGAAACTTGCCAATAGCTGACCTACCTAAAATCCATCTTCAATAGCATGGCGCGGATGGAATACCTCCCCATCGTGATTGACCTATAGGGCAAGGTGGTGTGGTAGGACCTATTGTTCCTGTGGGCGGAGTTTGTGCAACACCGCCAATGGTTGTACCATCCGGCAATGTTATTGGAGGAATGAGCCATACTATGGGTCGAGGTGGTGAATAGCTACCACCACCGCCACTTGATCCATCATCATACACGTGTGGGTCGCCACCAATTACCTCGAGCGCTTCCTGCATTTCCAATTCACGAATCATAAATACTCCTGTCTTGCTGTGCTTCTCAACTCCTCTCGAGCGGAGTTCTCCAAAACCATATTTCAATAATCCCACATTGGCGCGACGGTTCTGCGACAGTTGTTTTATAGGTTTGAGTTTTGGGATTTTTGGATAAAACGCTTTTTTGGTGTACTGGTCATGAAAATCAGGGTTTCTTAGGCGCGGGTACTCGAGACTATGCTTGTAAATAGCCTCGAGTATAAAAAATAATTATTGATGTTGTTATTGATGCAATAAGGGTCTTTTTAGCAATTCAAACCGTCGCAGAACCGTCGCAGCATATCTTCAAGTCTGCCTTAAAGTATTGGCTATGAGCAGCACGCAGCCAATCGTTCTTAGCCAAGCATTACCAGTGATACCCGATTTGGGTGTTGCCGCAGCCTATGAAGAATGGCGTACCACCAGTCTAAAAATAGAAGGGGTCTCGAGAAAAGTGTTAGCCGATTACCTGATTGCCACAAATTCAGAAATTGGCTTACTACGTGCCACGTTAATACTGGGTGTTGAAGCCGAGCATTTTGACACAGCGTATCAATTGGCTGGACAATTATTGTGCGCCGAAGATAAAGTTATTCAGTTGTATGGGCGTTATCAAGCCGCTTTTTTGACCATCCGTGGCGGTTTTTCAAGCGATATACAAGCACCAATTACAGCCCAGACTGCTATCCCGACACTCAAAGATATTCTTATGCAGGTAGAAGCCTTATCAAAACGCAATGCTTTAGCTCTTGAACTTGAGATGCGGATTTATTTTGTGTTATGTGAAGCATATCTAGTAATAGAAGACTTTGAAATAGCTCATTTGTATGCCAGTAAAATGGCAATGTTAAGTCCTATAGTTGGTTTAGAAACCATGATTTATAGCGCCAGAAGTCTGGTTGCAATGTGCTTGCATTGTTTAGGACAATCAAAATCCGCTCTTACGATGATGCAACAACTTAGACAAGACCCTAAAAATTATGCGTATCGTTTCTATACTGCTTTAGACCTTGCTCAGGCTCTTTATTTTGAAGGAGATTTTAGCAATGCTTTACAATTAGTATCTGATCAAGTGGGGGCAAGCACAGAATTACAAGCGCATCTTCAAGCATATCAGCTTCTTACATTGTTAAGACCACAAGTAGAAATCCAAACAAAGCATCTGACAAATCGGATTCAGGCTTTAACAATGGCATATCAACATTTGTATACGGCATTCAGCTTGAATCTACATTCTGAAGATCGGCAAATAGTATTTCGAGAAGCACGACTTGCTTCAAGTGATTTTTCGCATAACTCCAACACTTGGCGGGCTGGTTTTGAAAAATTATTGAACGCATTTTGTTCATTGAGAGCCAGAGACTATGGTCTTGTTTTGCCAAACCTCCCTTCAATACACCAATTAGAAAATTATCCACTTTGGGTGCGAATCTTGGGTTTGGCTCTAAAATTAGAAGCTATTCTACGAATGAATTCTGCTCAGGTTTCACATGCCGAGTTTTTTGATTTGGGTCTTGAGTTGCGAAATATCCTTAATGACGTTGATGTTCATGTTTTACGGCAAATTACAGATGCTTTACAACTGTACACTCCTTATGCCCTTGCTTGTCTAAGCGTTTTGGGTCAAGTCAAGGAAGTAGTTGTGGCTGCGGGACAAAATACTATTTTGAATCTAAATACTCGTCCAATTAGTGTTTATGGACAGACGGGTTTGCGTCCATTACAAGCCGCCGAGTTTACCTTAACCAGTTTTAACATTCCAATTTTTCCAAGTCGTATGGGTGGTGGGCAACTTGAGGCATTTGCAAATTGTTTGAAGCGCCCTTATGGAGAAAACCTATTTTGGTTTGAGCCTGTACCACCTGCCCGTTTAATTGTTGCCTTGCTTGAAACTGCGGATGTTGTAACAAAACATCGAGAGTTATTGCAAGAAGCTGCTCGGCAAGTGTATCACTCTTTTGGGTTATTACCCCAACTGCAACAAACAACCCAAATTCCTGCCTTGAATGCACTCGAGAGAATTATTTCAAAAGTGCTTTTTGGAAATGCCCACATTAAAGATGTGTGGCATGTTGTTGAACCGCACGGAGGTTATGTATGAAAAAAGTGGTTTTAATCGTAATGCTTTCTTGGATTTGTATTGGATGTGGCAATACGCCAGTTCCACAAGCGAGTAATTCATCTGCCAATAATTCTTCTGGCACAGAACAATCAATAACATCTTGTGGGGCTACGTTACAGCCAGGTCCCGGTCGCCCTACTGATCCTAAATACGGTAGCTGCCCTAACTAAGGAGTTCAATATGTGGAAGCGATGTGGAATTATTTTTCTTGGGTTTTTAACAAGTGTTATCCTTGCGGCTGAAAATGCCCCTGGGCAAAAGTTGTTTTCTTTTGTAGAGCAAGTTCTCACACAAGCCTATGTCAATCCTCGAGAACAAAACATCGCTTCTATCGTAAAACAAGGACAAGAAAAATTAGATCGTTTGTGTCAAAAAATTTCAGACTGTACCTTTGAAAATGCAAAGCGAATTGTGCAGAGTACCTTGAACGTTTTTGGGGATGCACACCTTAAATTTAATGCCACTGACCTAGACAATAGTGACCTTGGCGATCCGGGTAGTCGTTTTGGGTTTTATGTGCGATACGATGAGCTTCAGTGTGTTGTAACATATGTGTATCCTGAAAGTCCTGCTGAAAAAGCGGGCATACAAGTTGGTATGAAAATTGTGAAAGTAGATAATCAAACTGCTTCACCACAAAGTATTGTTCAGAGGCTTAGGGAAAAAGAAGTGAGTCTTTCCGAAGCAGTAATTGAAGTCATAAAAAACGGTCAAGAGCGTCGTTTTAAGATTCGTGCAACAGACACTCGTGGCTATATTCCAGTACATTACTCAGTTCAAACAGGTATCCAAGTCATACGATTGTTAGAAGCAGCGAGATTTCAAGAACAACTTTTTCATAATATTATTAAACAGATTAAGTCCACAACAAAAGCAATTATTATTGATTTGCGTGACAACTCAGGTGGTACAAGCATTACAAGTATGAATATCGCTGCGGCTTTTTTTGATAAACCTGGTCGGATTATGGTGCAAAAAGATGGTGTGCGCTGGATTCTCGAGTTTAACGGTTTAGGTATTGCGTGGCGCAATGCTGATGATGCAGATCAAAAAGGCGAATTTGACGGGGATTTACAAGAAACCAGTAAGTTTGTAGGTAAAGTGGCTGCGTTGACTTCAAAAACAACAGTAAGTGCAGGAGAACAATTAGCCCATTTACTACAAAGTAGCGGAGTTGCCCGAGTTTTTGGAGAAGTGACGGCTGGTGGTTTAGATACCAGTGTTGATTTTAAGTATTACAATGAAGGTGGCTTCTTGATGTATGGAACTAACCGTTACCAAGACTTAAATGGTGTTTGGCTTCCCCCTCGAGTTACCCCAGATGAAATTGTGCCACTGGATTTGGATTTACTAACCCAAGGGCGGGATACGCAACTCGAGGCAGCTTTGAAATACCTTGGGCAGTAATACAACCCAGACTCGAGTAGAATTAACGTATGCGTTTACCAATTGGTATTCAAGATTTCGCTAAACTGCGTGAAAACAATTATTTGTATGTGGATAAAACCATGTACATGATGCCTTTTATCGAAGGCGGAGCATTTTTTTTTGCTCGCCCAAGACGCTTTGGTAAATCATTGTTGCTTTCTACCTTAAAAGCTGCGTTTGAAGGGCGTAAAGAATTATTTACCGACCTTTGGCTCGAGAATCATTATGACTTTAAGCCGCACCCGATTGTTCGGCTTGACTTTAGTAATGTGAATTTTAGAAGTAAAAATCTTGATGAGGGTATTGTGGATTGGTTGCGAATTAACGCCCTTGAGTATGGCTACGAATTAAAAAGTAATAATGCCCAAGATGCTTTCAGGGAAGTTATCCTCGAGTTTTCAAAGTCAAATAAAGTGGTGGTTTTAATAGATGAGTACGATAAACCCATTACCGATTTTCTTCTCGAGCCAGAAAAACGAACCGAACACCAAGCGATTCTTAAAAGTGTTTATGGGGTCTTAAAACCCTTGGATGCCCATTTACATTTGGTGTTTTTAACTGGTGTTTCTAAAATCGGTAAACTTAGTTTATTTTCTGACCTGAATAACTTATTGGACATTAGCTTGCACGAAAAGTACAGCACACTTTGTGGGTACACAAAATCAGAGATTGAACTTGTATTTCCTCAGTATCTCGAGGCGGTAGCTGCAAAGCAAAACCTGACAATAACAGCTTTGTGGAAAAAAATTACTTTTTGGTACAACGGGTATTCTTGGGATGGATTAAGCCGTTTGTATTGTCCGTTTAGTTTTCTTATTTTTTTAGAACAAAAGAAATTCAAGTCATTTTGGTTTGAAACTGGCACACCAACTTTTTTACTTAAACTGATTCGGGCTGCTCAACTGAACCCACTTGAGTTTGACAGTACCGAAATGGATATTAGTGGCATCACGACTACCGATGTCGAGTATTTGGATGCAATCGGTTTGATGTTTCAAACAGGGTATTTAACCATTCGGCAAACTAAAACATCCTCTGAACAAGAAATGTATGTGCTTGGCTATCCAAACCAAGAAGTCCGCCAAGCCTTCTCGAGCAGTTTAATTGGTGAGTACAGCCAACTTGTGGCTTCACAAATTTCGCAATTTGGTGTGGCACTGCATAAGGCACTCTTAAATCTTGATTGGCAAATACTTTTTAGTAAAGTCAATCAGGTTCTGGCGAGTATTCCTTACGAGATTTTTCCTGCAAGAGAATCGTACATACATTCACTCATGCACTTAATGCTGACCAGTACGGGTTTTCGTACCCAAAGCCAAGTCCAGACTTCGTTGGGGCGGATGGATACACTCGTGGCAACTCCAACGCATCAGATTATTTTTGAATTTAAGGTCTCTGGAACTGCCGAACAAGCTGTGCAGCAAATCAATGCAGTCCATTACGCGGATGGCTTAGAGAAGCCTGTAATTAAAATTGGCGTGCTTTTTGACCTCGAGCAGAAATGTGTGACCGATTGGGCAGTTCAATGAGCTAATGGCTTACGCTAAACCCAGATGTCCACTTTTATGGTCATTTGCCTGGTTTTCCACCAGCACCCAAAGGTACTTTAGCATTTGATACTGCCGGTCATACCATGCAATTCGCGGCGGTCACAGAGTCTATTCTTGATGCTTCAAGGGTTGCTTCTGCTTTTGCACGTTCTGGTCATGAGACCACAGTTTTGCTACACGAACACAGCCAAAAAACCGTCAGTAGCAGTGCCTTGGTTTTAGATGCAGATTTGCGCGGGCTTTCTAAGCTCGACTCGAGAACCCGCTTACAGAATTTGGGGCGAAATTTGCGTCACAGTCAAATCGCTGAGCCTGCGTCGCCCGTGTTCGCCCTGCCAAGAATTGATTCTCGAGACGCTACCCGATGATGCAACTTGGGATGATGTGCAGTACGCTGTTTTATTCCGTCAGTCTATCGCCAGAGGAATGACAGATAGTGAAGCTGGGCGCGGTAAAACCACCGAAGAAGTACGTCAGCATTTCGCCACGAAGTGGGGCGCATAACGCTTAGCCATACCAAATATACTTAAAGTCCTTCTAATTCACGTTAGAGTGTTATGCTTCTCAGTCTTGTGGAAGGTCTTTTTATTGCTTCACAACTCGAGGAAATCCGTGTTCGGCTTCCAGCCCGTAACCTCGGTTGGGTATTTCCGAACGAAACCACTGCCGCGCTACTGCTCGAGGATTCAAACCGTAAAGTCCTGAATCTGGTTCTCGAGTATAAAGCTCCGAGTCCGACACTCTATACAAGTACAGCCAAGCTCGAGGGGGATGCCTCTAACGCTTTTCAAAGAGCGCTCGAGAATAAGGTCAAGGGCGATTTATTAACTGTACAGCAGCTTAAACTAGACCGAGTGGTGATGCTCGAGTTTGGTCTTGGGACTGGTTTTGTTGGTTCGGATGCGGCTAGGATTTTATTTGAATTAACGGGTCGGAATGCCAATTTGTTAATTCTCGAGGCACTCGGCGAAAACCAGTTTTCGGGGCGGATTCAAATTGCTGCCCGCGAAATCACCAAGTCACGCAATCGTTTTAGAACAATTCGTTCTGGGGGTTTGTATACGCCGCCGCCACCGTATGAAAAACTTGACCCTCGAGTGGCAAGCGATGAAGAATTAAAAACGGCGCTCGAGGGCAAACCCATTTCTGCGTGGAGTAAGTCAATAGATGGTCTTGGCACAACCTTGCTGGGTGAACTCGAGCATCGCTTTGATAAGACTGGGGATGCTGTGCTGGCACTGCGCGATTTGGTTGCCAATCCGAGTTTATCTTCCGAAGAATCCCTATCCGACCAAGCCAGAGACCGAACCCGTCTCGAGCGCCTAACCGAACTGCGTAAATCTATTCGTGAACCACTCGAGAAGCGCTTGAAACTGCTCGAGAAACAGCATCAGGATTTATACCGAGCCGAGGAGAATGCCTTAGCTGCGGTCACTTGGCGCGAATCTGCCGAGACGTTGCTGGCGTATGGTTTTCAAGTGCCAAGTGGCGCAAATTCAGCTACCCTGCCAAGTTTGTACGCAGATGGCACAATCACAATCTCCCTCGAACCAGAGTTAAGTGCCGCCCAAAATGCCAATAAGCTCTTTGCCAAAGCCAAACGCCGTGATGAAGTGCTGGAAAAACTGCTGGTCAGAGAAGAAATTCGGGCGACACAAGAACGACAACTTAAGATTTTACTCGAGGAAGTACAAACAGCGACTGACACACGTTTACGCAGTTTACTCGAGGTTCACAGTCCAATTGCCGAATCTGCGCCGCCAGTCGGAATGCGTTACCGAACTTCAAACGGTCTCGAGGTGCTGGTTGGGCGCAACTCCAAAGAAAATGAGCTTTTAACCCACCGAATTGCCAAAAGTGCCGATATTTGGTTTCATGTGCAGGGTTATCCGGGTTCGCATGTGATTTTACGCGCTCAAAACAAAGAAATTCCGTTTGCCGATATTCTCCAAGCCGCCAGTATTGCTGCTTGGTTTTCTAAGGCGAGGGGAAGTACCAGTGTGGCAGTGGATTACTTATTTGCCAAACATGTCTGGCGACCCAGAGGCGCAAAATCTGGGGCAGTGCATTTTTCGCATCAAAAGACTGTGGTTGTTGAACCGAGTTTGCCGTCGTAAACTCGAGGTGTGAATGCAAAATACGTCCATACCAATTTAGTGGCTGCCAATTGGCGGGTACTAGCGGGTTTTTACCAACAGGTTTTTGGCTGTCTGCCAGTACCTCCAGAACGCGATTACGCTGGTGAAAAATTCGATGCGCTTGCCAATCTAGTCGGTGCAAGACAACGTGGAATGCACCTTCGCTTACCGGGTTACACCGATAACGCACCAACTTTAGAGATTTTTGAGTATCAACCGAGTCTCGAGAAACCCGAAACCAAAGTCAATCGCCAAGGTTACGGGCATATTGCCTTTGCCGTAGACGATGTGCAACAAGCCTTACAACTTGTTCTCGAGCATGGTGGGGGTCAAGTCGGCGAGGTGGTGACGCTGACTCGAGCCGATGGACAAAGTGTAACGGTGGTTTATGCCACCGACCCAGAAGGCAATGTTGTGGAGTTGCAACGCTGGTCTTAAAGTCTGCTAGACTCAACCCATGATTCTTCGTAGTTTTTCGATTCGTGGCTACATAGATGCTGCTTTGCAATTGGCACGGTATGAAACTGATGAAAACGGCATGGTGGTGGCTGAAGTTCCAGATGTAGCTGGTTTTTTTTCCGAAGGCAAAAGTGTTGAAGAAGCCCGTCGTGAACTTGCGGATGCCATAGAAGGTAACGTTGTCTTGGCTTTACAATTGAATCGAGATATTCCTGCTTTACCAGGTGTGCAAATCGAGGAATGCGTTGCCTAAAGTTTCGCCGCTTAAAAGTCTCGAGATTATTCGTAAGTTGCGGGCATTGGGTTATGAAGGTCCGTTTTTGGGTGGACGACATGTGCATATGGTGCATCCTGACAAAAATTTTCCGTTGATTCCTATTCCTATTCACTCTGGTGATGTTGGCGTTGGATTGATTCGTAAAATTATCCGAGATGTAGGCGTGAGTCTTGAGCAATGGCTTGATTTATGAATTTAAGTACATTCCTCAAAATGTTTTAGGTGCTTTCCTAAAACATTTTGCGACTAGAAGCAACCCAAGGGTAGTGAGGTTGGAGCAGTGCATTTTTCATGTCAAAAAACAGTGATTATTGAACTGATTTCATTATCCCAGATTCGTTTTTTTGATTATTGTTGGGCAATCCAAGCACGGGCATATTCTGCCACTTCTTGCCACTTATCTTGTCCAATAATAAAATGGGTACGTCCGCTAAATTCTTTGTAAGCTCGAGTTGACGTGGGGTCTTTGTAGGCAGCCAGGTTCTTTTTGTTAATCTCGGTTGGCATGATTTGGTCGTCTGAACCAGCGATAAAAAGTAGAGGCACATGGGCTTTTTTAAGGTCTATTTTTCCAGTTGCACCAATTGCATCGCGGGGTAAATGGCGTGATTCTGGGACAAGTTGAGCCTCGTAACTGGCTTGTTGTTGCGCCAAGGGGATGCTGTGGGTAAAGGTGTATTGCCAATGGGAAAATGGCATCAGGTAAGGGGTATTGCCAGAGACAAATGGGTTAAACATTGGAAAAAGGGATTTCAGAAACGAAAACTCTAAACTCAAAATACCCGTTGGCGGACCACTGCTGATTAAAACAGCTGCCGAAGCTAAGCCGCGTTGCACCAAAAGCTGGGCAATTAAGCCACCCATTGAGTGTCCAATTAAAATTGGCTTTTCGGGTAATTGGCTGACAAAACGTGCATAGTGTTCGATCACTTCGCTCAGACGAAGTTCAGCTATTTCAGCACTTGGGTGTGCTAGCCGTTGTTTTTCTGGGCTTGCCTCGCGCCCTCGAGGGTAGGCGGGTGCATGGCAGGTGTACCCATGACCGCTAAAAAAAGCTGTCCAATCCGACCAGCAACGTGGTGTGACAAACATCCCATGAATAAAAACGATGGTTCGACTGTTCATAATAACTCCTTAAAAATTTGACCTTCTAATAGGTCAAATTTTGTGATACCAAATTGCTAAAAACGCTCGAGTAAGTCCTGACAGATTGTATTATAGGTTGAAAGGTCGTTATAGGCTCGAGCTAGGAGCATTGCCCCTTCGACGGTGGCGACAAATAAAGCGGCTTGTCTGTTTGGTTCTGATATTTTTAGGATAGTTAAATTTTGTGCCAACCACGTTTTTTTATCCTCTAATGCGCCTTGTAACTCGAGTTGAATTTGGGCGGAAAGCGAACCTGCATCGGCGGCTAAGGCGGCACATAAACACAAACGACCATCTTTGACCAAGCCAGCGAAAAACTGAATGTATAGTGTCAGACGAGCCTTTGGGTCTTGGGTACTCGAGTTGAGCCATTCAAATCCGTTTTGCAATTGCCGACGATAACGGCGTAGTAACTCGAGCGCGAGGTCTTGTTTGGTCGGAAAATAATAATGGATACTTGGTTTTGTAATACCGATGGCTTTTGAGATGTCAGCATAACTAAAGCCGTTAAAACCGCCAAGTTGCACCAAGCGTTGGGCTTCGTCGAGTAAACGGTCAGTGGTATTGGTCTGACTCACAAGGTTATCTTACCTACCAATAGGTCAAATGTCAAGAGGGTCTTGAGTGTAAGAAACAGGGATTTAACAAATCCTGATTTATCGTTTAATAACCCCATGTCAGGGCGGCAGCACTCCAAGCTAAGCCGCCGCCGAAGCCGACCAGCACGACCTTATCGCCGCGTTTTATCAGCCCGTTGTCTATGCCATGCTCGAGTGCCAATGGGATGGTTGCGGCGCTGTTGTTGGCGTGGCGTTCAATGCTGACCACAAATTTATCTGGCTCGAGTTTTAGGCGTTCGCTGGCAGCTTCGATAATTCGGGCGTTGGCTTGGTGTGGCACAATACGGTCTACTTCCTCGAGTTTCCAACCTGCATTTTCGACCACCCGTAAAATCGCTTCGGGCATAATGCGCGTGGCGAACTTAAAAACTTCGCGTCCGTTCTGCACTACAAATGGCTCGAGCGGTTCGCCGGTTGGTAAGCGTTTACCCAGTGCGCCAGAGTGCAAAAACTTTGCGCCGCTTCCGTCTGCACCCCAGTAAAATCCAGCAAAACCAAATCCGTTCGGCACGGTCTCGAGAATGGCTGCCCCTGCGCCGTCACCAAATAAGACTGCCGTGTTGCGGTCATACCAATTGACAATTTTAGAAAAGGTTTCTGCCCCAATCACCAGCACTTTTTGACTTGTCCCAGCCATAATTTGGGCGCGTGCCACATTCAGGGCGTACACCCAGCCAGCGCAAGCAACCATGATGTCAAAGGCAGCCGCTTTTAAGCCAAATTGGGTCTGAACCAGCGCGGCGGTGCTTGGAAAATAGGCATCGGGTGTGGCGGTGGCAACAATCACGAGGTCTATGTTCTCGAGAACCGCCTGCCCATGTTTTTTAACGAGGTTTTCAACGGCTCGAATCGCCAGATGACTGGTGAATTCGTCATCGGCGGCAATGTGCCTTGATTTTATCCCCGTGCGGCTTTGAATCCATTCGTCTGTGGTTTCTAAAGTCAGTTCTAAGTCGGTGTTGAGTAAGACTTTTTGCGGTAAGTACGTGCCGATAGCGGTGATACCAACGTTCATGGTTCGAGCCTAACACGAGCAGTAACAAACGCTTGTACTTGGGGCGAATTTGTACGCAGTCCAATTTTCTAGCTTAGTTTTGGCAACAACGGTTGCATTTGCCGTGAAATTCAATTTTGGCACTCAAGACTTCAAAGCCAGATAAAGTCTTGGCAGCAATCGGTCTTGGGTCTGGCAGACTGGCGAGTACATCAAAGACCTGTCCACAAGTATCGCAGACAAAATGGGCATGGTCTTCAAGCCGAGCATCGTAGCGGGTTGACATTCCGGGTTGCTGAATTTGCAGCAAATGACCTTCTTCTACCAGCGCTTCGAGCGAACGGTAAACTGTCCCCAGCGAAATACTTGGTACAACTTGGCGGACAGTCTCAAAGATATGAGCCGCGTCTGGATGTTCGGTGCTGTGTTGCACCGCCTCGAGTACCGCTTGACGTTGGCGGGTAAATCGGACAATAGCCATAATCTGACTCGAGTATACACAAAATTTTTTCCCAGACATCTCACTTGCTTAGGTTAAACTATCTGCTGTGGTTGAGTTTCATCGCGTTTCGCTCGAGTACCCCCAAACCCAAACCCTTGCTTTAGAAGAAATTAACCTTTCGATTAAAAAAGGGGAATTTGTCTATTTAACTGGTCATAGTGGGGCTGGTAAAAGCAGTTTTCTTGGTTTAATTATTAAAAGCATTGTACCAAGCAAAGGGCAAGTCTATATTGGTGGCGAATCGCTGACCAAATATAAAGGTGGACGGGTGGCGTACCACCGGCGGCGCATCGGGATGGTCTTTCAAAACCATTCGCTTCTGGATCACTTAAGTGTAGCCGCCAACCTCGAGTTTGCGCTGCGGATTACCGAAGCCCCCAAGCGCGACTGGAATGAGCGGATTACTGGTATTTTACGCACTGTCGGTCTGGCACATAAAAGTAAGGTCTTTCCAATTCAGTTGTCCCAAGGCGAACGGCAACGGGTCGCCATTGCAAGGGCGGTGATTACCAACCCAATGTTGTTACTCGCCGATGAGCCAACTGGTAATTTAGACCCCGATGTCAGTTGGGAAATCATGGAGTTATTAAGCGAAATTAACTTAAAAGGCACAACCATTATTTTAGCCACCCATTCACGCGAAATTGTTGAACAACAACGCCGCCGAACCCTGACTTTACGCAAAGGAAAACTGGTGCGTGACGACCCGAACGGCGGGTATGCACTGTGAGGATAAGACTGTGAGTTACCACTTAAAACAAGCATGGTTGGCTTTTCGGGCAAACATCACGGCGGGCGTTGCCACTTTGTCCACCATGACCTTAACCCTGACTTTACTCGCACTGGTGGCACTGGTGACAATCAACCTCGAGACCATCGTGCGCGGACTCGAGAAGGATGTGCAAATCACGGCTTTTTTAGCCCCAGCCGAAAATATCAGCCTTGCCAAAGCCCAAGGGGACGCGGTTCTAACGGTGCTGTCTGGAATTGCGGGCATCGAATCTTCCACTTTTATCAGCCGAGCCGAAGCCTTTGCCAAACTAAAAACCGAATATCCAGCCTTAGAGGGGGTCAGTAAACAAGTCGATAATCCACTGGCAGACCGCATTGTGATTCGTGTTCAGAACCCGCGAACTATCGAAGACATCGCCATCCAAGTCAAAACCATTGTTGGGGTTGCTGAACTCGAGTACGGCGCAGATTTTGTCAATACTGTTCTTGCCACCCTCGAGACGGTGCGAAACATTGGTTACGGCTTGGTGTTGTTACTGGTTTTTAATACGTTACTGAATATCCTCAACACCATTCGGGTGGCGATGTTTGCTCGCCGTGACGAAATACAAGTGATGCGGATGATTGGGGCAACCAGAGGGTTTATTCGCGCTCCCTATGTTCTCGAGGGGCTTGCCTTGGCGTTGCTGGCTTCGCTGTTTACAATGGCAATTATTTTTCCAGCCTACTCAACCATTGCCAGCCGAGTCTCTGAACTTGTGCCGTTTATTCCAATTATTAAAGACCCTTTTCTGGTGCTGCAAGTGCTTGGAGCGATTACCCTACTTGGGCTTTTTTTGGGGTTACTTGGCAGTCTTTGGGCAGCCAATCGCTACTTGCGTGAAGCCGAATAATCAAACTTACTCAAGATGCGCTAAACTCTGGACATGACTGTTATTTTGAATCAAAAAACGATGCTCGATTGGTTTTTAGCCTTAGAGGATAAGCTATGAAAAAATTCTTTGCTCCAATTATTTTTTTAGTGCTTATTTTGGTGGGGGCGTTGGCACAGACCAGTAGCCTTCAACTCGAGCAGTTACAACGTGATTTACGTGAGCAACAGCGAATTCGCAACTTACAGAGCGCAAAAGCCAGCAGTTTAGAGCGCGATATTCTTAATTTAACCACTCAGGAACGCGATTTGAATGCTCGAGTCAAAGCCCTCAGTTTACGTTTGGCTAAACTCGAAGCGGAACGTGCCAGCACCCAAGTGCAATTGGCTAAAACCGAAGATAAAAGCCAGAGTTTAAGCCTTGAAGTCCAGATGCTTGAAGCTAAAATTGCGTATGGCAAAGACCAACTCTCTAAGCTGATGATTACCTTAGACAAAGAGCGCAGTCGGCGCTATGTAAAGTTAATGGTTCGTGCCGAAAATGCTTTTGATTTGGCGGTTAAAGCCAAGGATTTAGACTTGATTCAAGATGTCAACTTAAACGTGATTGATGAGTTAAACACCAATGCTTTGTTGCTTTCAGATAAGAACCGTGAATTGTTTGCGGTGATTGCCAAGTTAAACGATTATCAACGCATTTTGGAACGTAAAAAAACCGAGATAACCCAAAATCAGGTTAAACTTAAAACCAGTATCGCCACACTGCAAAAAACTCGAGCAGGACGGCAAGCCCTACAACTCCAAGCAGTGCAGAGCGCCCAAGTTGCTAGTGCCAAAGCCGCTACGATTTACCTGAATTTTCAGGCAGAACGCCAGCGCTTAGCCGAAGTTCGTCGGCAACGGGCTTTGGAAGCGCAGCGTTTACGCGAGGAAGCCGTCCGACTTAAGCGTGAAGAAGCGGTGCGAATTGCCCGTATCCGCGACGAAAAAGCTCGCCAAAGAGCGCTTGAACTCGAGCGCCAACGCGAGGCTCGAGCGCAAGCCCAAATTGTTCGTATCACCCCGATTGCTTTGCCCATCAATGTCTCTAATTTTAGGGCTTCACCAATGCCGGGCGGCAGCATCATTGCCGAGTTTGGTGTGGACGGCGATTACATGACGATTCAAGGAAATTCTGGCGGGGCAGTCGTGGCGGTTGCCGATGGTGTTGTGGTCAAAGCCGAATCGCTTGGAGCAAATTACGGCTACTATGTGATTATTTCGCATACCGATGACCAAGCCGCCAGCCTGTGGACAATTTATGGCAATTTGCAATACCCAAGCGTTGGTATTGACCAAAGTGTTCGGGCTGGACAGGTGATTGGTAATGTCGGCGGTGGCGCGTTATTCCCAAGTGATGAACTGCATTTTCAGGTTTCACGCAATGGGGTTAATGTCAATCCTCGTCCGTATCTATAGCATAGGTCTCGAGGACACGGTTCTTAAATGCAGCTACGTGCTTGTAGCCCGCTTGTTTGGCTAGTGTTATGGCACTCCCAAAATGTGAACCGACATCTTTGGGGTTGTGGGCATCCGAACCCAGCACCAAGGGAATACCGCGTTCAAAAGCGGCTTTTAGAAACTCGAGTGGTGGATGAGGCGCGTTCAATTCGCCACGCAAGCCAGAAGTATTAAAATCCAAAGCCAACTTGTGCTTGGCAATCACATCAAGGGCTGGCAAGACCATCTCGAGGTGCTGTTCGGGGGCTGCAACCCAACGCACCGGTAAATCAAGGTGTCCGATAGCATCATATAAACCCGTTTGGGCGGCGACCATAATCAGGTTGTAATAGGCTCGCCAATAATTGTCTAAGTCACTGGGCTGCGGCGGTAGACCATAAGCCAATTCTCCAACGCGGTGAACACTGCCAATGATGTAATCCCACTCGTGCAGTGCCAGCAGATTTTGGCTAAAGGCTTCTATGCCCGGAATAAAATCCATTTCTAGTCCACAACGAATCTCGAGGTCATTGCGGCACAGGGTTTGGGTATTTTTAATCAGTTCGTAATACATGGCTAAATTTCCTGCGCTTAAACGCACATGAGCGTCGGCATCTAAGGGCAGTGGCATGTGTTCGGTAAAACAAATTCCAGATAAGCCGCTCATGACCGCTTCGTGGGCATACTCGATGGGTGCGCCAATGGCATGATGACAAAGCGGTGTGTGCATATGTGAATCAAACATACTCAAGAGTCTACTCGAGAGTTTATTTTGTATTGCAGTCTAAAGACACCACTAGGCAATTTAGCATAGTGATTTTTTTGCTTACTAGACGAAATAACGGTAATTTTGCAAGATGCGATACAAGAAACATGTATTTGTGGCATCGGTTTATTGTTGTCAAAACGCGCATCATCTTACTTATGCTTTGAAGTCCAAAGCCATCCGTCTTTGTCAATTTGACTTCCCGAGGTTGCAAATTGATGAACCCCGTTGGGCGCATTTCCCAGCGAAGAAAGAGGTTCTTTATGAGCTTGATGCAAATCCTCGCAAGTCAACCCATCACCCTTCCCGCTTTTAAGAAAGCCTACTTATTCAAAAATAATAGCGGTGCCCAACCAGTTTTTACCAGAAGTTACGACCGAACCTTTCGCCCCGATGCAGCCTACATTGCCAGTCTGCCAGACATGACCGAAACCATAGACGGTATAGATGGCGCAAATGTTGCGATTCAACAAGTTGGCATCAGTGGTTTTAAGTTACCATTAAAATTCCAAGCCAAAAACGGTGAGCAACACACCCTAGAAGCCAAAGTAACGGGTACGGTAGCCCTAGAAGCTGATAAAAAAGGCATCAACATGAGCCGAATTATCCGTAATTTTTATCAGCATAAAGACCAAGTGTTTAGCTTAAATAGTTTAGAAGATGTACTGCGAAATTATTCTGTCAATATTGGCGGTTTCCAAGCCAGAGTCAAGGTCGGTTTTTCTTTCCCGCTCCTTGTGCCGTCTTTAAGAAGTGGACTCGAGGGCTACCAATTTTACACCGCCAGTTATGAAGCCAGTTTAGACCGTCATGGCAGGGTACGCCGTTTTATCGAACTCGATTTTGTTTACTCGAGTGCCTGCCCATGCAGTGCCGAACTCGCCGAACACGCCCGCGATACCCGAGGCGCATACGCCATTCCGCACAGCCAACGCAGCAAAGCTCGGGTCAAAGTCGAAGTCAGCCCAGACATGGAACTGGCTTTAGAAGACCTAATCGTTCACATGCGAAACGCCCTCGTGACCGAAACCCAAGTCATGGTCAAGCGTGAAGACGAACAAGCCTTTGCCGAACTGAATGGCGCACACGTTAAATTTGTTGAAGATGCTGCCAGACTGGTTTACCAACAACTCGAGCAAGATAACCGCATCCGTGATTTCCAAGTTGTATGCAGCCACCTCGAGAGTCTGCACTCGCACGATGCTGTCAGTGTGATTGCCAAAGGCGTACCTGGCGGAATGAACGCCGAATTTACCGACTTTGCCACGCTGGTTTGTTAGGGGCAGAGGAAAGAGAAAGGAGGAAAGAGGTTTTTGACCTTTTTTAATTTACCCTGTTGGAGACTCGGGCAGTGTGAATCGGTGAGTAACTTATAATCTATGCGAACACTCGAAGTATTCTGTTTAATATCAATGCGTTTTGTGACGTCTTCGTTATTGACCAAGACTTTTAGGGTGCTAGGGTCTATCTTGGCACTTGAGAAGATAAGTAATGTAGGCGGCGGGTTTATCGCCCAAGGCGTAGCATCGGCAGAACCCATCTGGCATGTCTCGAGTATAAAATGAAACCGTCAAAATAACTTCAGACGCTACTTGCCTAAAGCCTGAGCCATAAGAATGTAGTTTTCAATTCGATGATAATCCCGAATAAGAAATCTTCCAATCAATATTGTCGGAGTAGAACTAATGCGATTGGTTTTGGCAATCTTGAGATCATATATCACAGCAGCTCGAGCTGTAGGATCTGACAAACACGCTTGAAATGACTGATTGAACTTCAAGGCTTTGGCGTGAATCATAAACTTGAGGCTTTTAGCCAACAACAAATGATATTCCCAAAATTTATTCTGACGCGCCGAGCATTCAGCCGCTATAGCGGCTGGAATGGCTTTCGGGTGAAAGTCTAATGGATTATGACGATATGAGTACCGTAACTGCCCAGTGTTAATCCAACGTTCTGTCATATAAGGCAAGATCTTTGTCAAAAAAGATTGGCAAGCAGGACATTCAAAATCACTAAACACCCGCATCAATACACCAGACTGCCCAAAAACAATTCTATCCTGACCAAGGTTAAAGAGTTCTCGCGTCATAACCTTAAAGCGCAATCGTTCTGAAGTCCAATCCACTTCAACATCAAAGTAATTACCTGGACTGATGAATGACCCTAAATCCTTGTATTTGACCCAATCTGATCTAATTTCCTTCTCAAGCAGAGCCATATCCATTTTACTATTGATGATGAGTTGTAAGGCTTTGGCAGCAAAACGGGTATCAGTTGGTGAGCCAATGTATTCAATTTTGTAAGCAGAACCAGCTAAAGTTTCAAATCGAAAAATTGTTTTACCAACCTTCCAGTCCATTCCAACTTTTTTAGCCCCGATTTTTTGAATAAAATCAGCAGGAGCAAAAGCGATTTGAGCTTGAGCCGACGGCAACAAGGAAGCGAAAGCAAACAATGTTAAAAGCAATTTTTTCATTTTTTCCTCGAGTTTGATAACTGGTTTTTCAATTGCTAAGGAACTGTCCAAGAATAACTTCCTGATTTCAAATAGACCAAAAACAGACAATTGGTCACAGGGCGGACACGGGGGTCCGCCCCTACCTGACGTATTTTTATGGATTTTGTAGGGACAGACCCCTGTGTCTGTCCTG
>JANNVX010000081.1:0-2884 GCA_031414595.1 Deinococcales bacterium | reverse complement strand
ATGTTGCCAATTGTACTTTTGGAGAGCGCCACAGCATTGGGTACGCCACGCAAATCGCCTGACATCAAAATCACATCGGCAGTTTCAATTGCCACATCTGTTCCTGTACCAATGGCAATACCAACGTCGGCTTGAGCAAGGGCTGGGGCATCATTGATACCGTCGCCAACAAATGCCACTTTACCGTGTTGTTGTAAATCCTTAATTGCTTGGGCTTTGCCCTCTGGTAGCACTTCGGCAAGCACTTGAGTGATACCAAGTTGTTTGGCGATTGCGTTTGCGGTGTGCTTGTTATCGCCTGTAATCATGGCGACTTGTAAACCCATTTTTTGCAGTGCCTCGAGCGCCAGTCTCGAGCCAGCTTTGATTGGGTCAGCCACAGCCAGCATAGCGACAAGCTGACCGTTTACGGCTGCGTACAATGGCGATTTGCCTTGGTCGCCAAGCGTTGCCGCTTGACTCGAGAAAGCCGCAACCTCGAGACCGAGTTGGGTCATATAACGGTCTGCACCGATTTGTACCAGCACTTTATCAACACGAGCCGTCACGCCGTAGCCAGCAAGTGCATTAAATTCGGTTATTGGCTCGAGGGTTAAGTCTTTTGCTTTGGCAGCTTTGACGATGGCTTGGGCAACAGGGTGTTCGCTCGAGTTTTCGACACTGGCAATCAGGGCTAAAAGCTGGTCGTCCGAATAAGTGCTGTGGTTGATAAAATCGGTCAGTTCTGGTTGTCCCTTGGTCAATGTGCCAGTTTTATCAAGGGCAATGATTTTGACATCTTGCAAACCTTCTAAGGCAGTGCCAGTACGAAAAAGTACGCCTAATTCGGCGGCTTTGCCCGTACCTACCATAATGCTGGTTGGGGTGGCTAAACCCATGGCGCAGGGGCAAGCAATAATCAGTACAGCAACCGTATTGACCAAGGCAAAACTGAGGGCTTGTGAACCGCCAAAAATTAGCCATAGCACAAAAGTCAAAGCCGCAATCCCTAGTACAATCGGTGTAAAGACCCGCACAACTTGGTCAGCTAAACCTTGAATCGGAGGTTTGCTACCTTGGGCAGTTTCCACCAATTTAATGATTTGAGCCAGCACTGTGTCTGCACCAACTGCATTGGCGCGAAAAGTCAATGCGCCATGTTGGTTGATGGTGCTGCCAACGACCTGAGTTCCAACCGTTTTTTGGACTGGTACAGGCTCGCCGGTAATCATGCTTTCGTCCACATAACTCGAGCCACTCACCACCACACCATCCACGGGGATTTTCTCGCCCGGACGCACCGCCACCACATCGCCGACCAAGACTTGCTCGAGTGGGACTTCGAGTTCTTGGTTGGCTCGTACAATCCGTGCAGTTTTGGCTTGTAAACCTAATAAGGCTTTCATGGCTTGACTGGTACGACCTTTGGCAATCGCTTCAAGGTATTTGCCCAATAAAATAAGGGCAATCACCACACCAGCCGCTTCAAAGTAAACAAAGCGACCATTTTCTGGGACAACCCCCGGCACAAAGGTCTCGAGTAGCACCACTGCTGTGCTGTACCAGTAGGCGGCACTTGTACCCAGCATCACCAAACTGTTCATGTCTGGGCTGCGATGCAGCAAAGCCTTCCAACCTGACAGCAAAAAACGTCGTCCGGGCAAAAAATAAATCGGTGTGGCTAAACCAAGCATGACCCAATCCCAAACCTTCATTGGGGCAACTTGCATCAAGCCCATCATGGCGGGCATATAAAGCATTGGAATCATTGCCAGCAATAGTAAAGGTATAGCAAAGGCAGTGGCGATGGTTAAATCGCTTTTCAGGTGGGCGATTTCGGCTTCACGGGCTAGACGTTCGGTATCAGTTTGGTCTTGTCCTGATTGTGACTCGAGAATGCCGTAACCAGCTTCTTCAATTGCGGTTTTGAACTGGCTCTGAGCAATGTTGCCAAGGTACTGCACCGAAGCACGCTCGGTGGCTAAATTGACGGTGGCAGTCAGCACCCCGTCTACTTTTTGCAGCGCTCGCTCGACCCGTCCGACACAAGCTGCACAGGTCATGCCTGTAATCGCTAATTCAGTTTGTTGGGTGCGGACTTCATAGCCAATATCTTTGATTTTCTCGAGTATGGCTGGCACGGCAACTTGGCTTGGGTCGTAGTGGATGCTGGCACGCTCGGTGGCTAAATTGACGGTGGCAGCCATAACCCCCTCGAGTTTTTGCAAGCCACGTTCGACCCGTCCAACACAAGCGGCACAGGTCATACCGCCTACGCTGACCTCGATTTGGTGGTTATTTTGGATTGATCTTGTGGTCATGGGTTTCTCCTAATCCCCCTAGGGGGTATTACTACCAAAAGAATACGCTTGGTCAATTTGACTTGTCAAGTTGGCTAAAATACATGATTATTGTCATATAAACGACTTGAAAATATCAAATTTCTCGAGTAAACTATAAATACCCCCATAGGGGATTAAGGAGAATACAATGACCATTGAATTAAAAGTTTCTGGCATGACTTGCGGACATTGCCAAACCGCCGTCAGCAAAGCCCTACAATTGGTATCTGGGGTTCAATCTGCCCAAGTTGACCTATTAAACGGTACTGCCAAAATAGAAGGTGAGCATCTTGACCCAATAGCCCTGATTTCAGCCGTGATAGACGAGGGCTACGGTGCGGGTATCGCCTGATGGAACAACACCTGTGTATGCCGCTCGAGTCTCGCAAACGCGCCATACGGCGTTTGGCAATTGCTAAAGGGCATCTCGAGAGCATCCAAAGAATGCTCGAGAACCCCGATGTCTACTGCGTGGATGTTCTGCGCCAAATCAAAGCTGTTCAAGGGGCATTACAAGGGGCTGGCGAAGTTGTTTTGCGTGGGCATCTCGAGGCGCATGTGGC
>JANNVX010000080.1:0-15307 GCA_031414595.1 Deinococcales bacterium | reverse complement strand
TGCTCATTCCCTCTTGCTGGGCGAGCTTTATGGCTTGTTGCTTAAATTCTAGGGTATATGTTTTCATTTGCTTTGACATCATAGTCTCCGATTTCATTTTGAAACCGACCTTCATGTCCACGAAAGTGTACTCTTTCCAGGCTTGAATTACCGTGTTTGTATCAAGGTCAAACTTGGCAGTGTGTTGCGTGTAGCTGAAGCGGTGGTCTATCAAAATTTACAGCAACAATACAGTCTCAGCAGTTGGGTTTAGAGTAAGTGCAGCATCAAATAAATTGGCTCGAGACCAGATATGCTCAAGCGGATGGTTAGGAGAAAATAAGTGGTCGCAGTATTTTTTTGGCACGCTCAATTTCATCTTGCAAAGTTTCAAAAAGGGCATTTCCCCAGATATTCCTGGTCTGATTCTGGCAGTCTTGGGCGAGTAGTTGCCCGATGGTTTCGAGGTTTGCTCCAACACTGCGTCGTAAATCCTCAGCCTCGAGAGATGCACCTAGAATAAAAACTCGAGCCAAAACATTTGGGTCAATTTGGTCTTTTATGTGCTGTAAACGGTTTGGTCTTTTGTCAAAATCAATTACCAGAACAAAATGTCGATATTCATAGGCTGTCATACTCGACATATAGTCGCTTTTGAAACAGTCCACAACATGGTCACAGCCACCCGCCACTGGCAAAATCTGAGTGTAACGTTGGTCGGGGATGTTTTGGTAAAAACCGTTTGCCATCTGACGGGTAGCCTCATCTTCTGGCAAAACAAGAATATGCGGTCTATACTTGTTGACACTCATCACCAAGTATCAAAGCATTCACCAGACTACCTGAAATTTGAAACTCACTTAGCATTTTAACTCGAGTTGGCTCAAGATGGCTACTGCGCTCAAAAACAAAGGTATTATGGTCGGAAAATTTCTGGATGGCTTCTGAATTATGCGATGTTATAAAAACCTGTCCACCATTTTGAAATGAGCGGCGCAGAGCAGAAACAAAAAAACCAACTTCGGAAATAGCAAGGTAGTTGTCTGGTTCATCCCAAAAACAAAATAACGGTCCGTAATGCTTATTGGCAGCAAGCACCAAAGCGCACAAAAAAAAGCATTTTTCACCGTCGGAGAGTTGAGCAAATTCGGTACTGAAATAATTTTTTTCGTCTACCGAGAATCGAACATTGAGCGACTTGGCGTTTTTACCAATTGGTTCAATCGTAAAATCAGTAATATCAGACATGATGCCCTTGAGGTGGCTCATCATCGTTGCATAAGCGGCAGGATACTGTCCAAGTAAACCCGTAAACCACTCGCCAAAATTAGTCCCATCTCGATTCGGTTCAAGTGTTGTACCCGTTGAATTACCATCCATTAACTTTGCAATCGGTGCTAAAATAATCATTCGAGACAACCATGTCTTGAGTACAGAAATTGGATCATGGCTAGATTGTTGATGGATGACTGGCAAGGCAATCAAATGCCAGTCAAGAGAAAATTGCGTTGCATTGGATTCTGAATTTTTACTCAGCAAAATTTGAGCCGCATTTCTCGAGTAGATGACCCGATCATCTAACTGTAGTCCCTCTTCTTTAATTCGTGGCTCGTCAAATTTTTTGGGCAATTCAAAGACGATTGTGTACTTATAGAGTTTTTTATCAATCAGAAAATCACATTCAAAACGCATTGGTGTTTCAGTACGACCGTAGGAAAAATCTTGAACACCAATTAGCTCGCCAACACGGTTAATCCCTCGTCCAATCTTTTGAAATAGTTCAATCGCCTGCAAAAAAGAGGTTTTACCTGAACCGTTCCTTCCAATCATCAAAATAGATGAAAGCTCCTCCATTTTGATTTCAAAATTCTCAAAGCACTTAAAATTATTGATATAAATTCTCTGGATCATTCAAAATCAACTCGATTCCCTATTCACAGGTTATAACATACCAGATTTGGTCAATGGCTTTTTAGCGCCAACAATCTGAAGACTTAAACGCCTCGAGCAGCACGGGTTTTGGTGTAACTCGAGCAATAACAGGCGCAAAAATATGACCCACATGAAAGGTTTTTTGTTCACAACTCGAGAGTCGAAACCGCCCTTTTATAAAACGAAATGAGACTTTGCTCCAACCGCGCCAACCTGAACCGACAAACTCGAGGACAGAAAACCCATTTGGCTCGAGGATAATCCGAGCCAAATTTTTGTCTTTTCTTGCCCAAGCATTGCCTGCCACACCAGAGCAAGCCGCACAACGAACCACAGTATTGGCTCGAGCCACGCGCTGCAAATGTCCTTGGGTATTTCGCAAAAAAATCAGCATTGGGCGGGGGGTGTCAGGGTTTGCAGCTTCATCCCAAGACCGCGCTAAGACAATCAAATCGCTTCGTCCATCGTTGTTGATGTCACCTCGAAAAATTCGCATCATCGCATGACGGGCTGGCAGCAGTTGATTTTGAGGCAATGCCAAAGCAGACGAAACCAAAAGTAAAACCAGTAAACAGACGTGGGTCATATACTTTCGACTGGAACTGGCACTCGAGCCAAGAGTTCTTTAACCAGCCCTTCGGCAGTCACGCCACGAAGTCGCGCTTCGGCGCGAAGCATCAGGCGGTGTGATAAAACTGGTATCGCTGCACGTTTAATATCGTCGGGCAGAACAAAACTGCGCCCCGCGATACTGGCTAAACCTTGGGCAATGCCTTGCAGTGCTAGGCTGGCTCGAGGTGACGCGCCCAAATATACCTCAGACAAGCCCCTTGTCGCATGAACCAAGCGCACAATGTACTCGCGCAATTCTGGCTCGAGATGGACTTCACGGCTCTTGCTTTGTGCCTCGAGTAATTCTGCGGCGCTTGAAACCGTACCAAGCAAATGAATCGGATGCACCCCACGCAAACGATGCAGCACCTCGAGTTCTTCTTCGGCGCTCGGATAACCAATTGTACAGCGCACCAAGAACCTGTCCAATTGGGCTTCTGGCAGTCGGTATGTGCCATCCATTTCCACTGGGTTTTGGGTGGCAATCACAATAAAAGGTTTAGGCAAGCTGCGTGTTTCGCCATCTGCGCTGACCTGTCCTTCTGCCATTGCCTCGAGCAGCGCCGATTGGGTTTTTGGGGTGGCGCGGTTAATTTCGTCTGCCAGAAGTAAATTGGTAAACACAGGACCTTCGATAAATTCAAACCCAGCCCCTTTATAGACACTGACCCCAGTCACATCCGAAGGCAGTAAGTCTGGGGTGAACTGCACCCGCTTAAAACCAAGCCCCAGCGACACCGCCAAGGCGCGAGCCAACATCGTTTTACCCGTACCCGGCACGTCCTCGAGCAGCACATGACCACCTGCCAGAATCGCCGCCAAGGTAATCTCGAGGGTGGCATCCCTGCCAACAATCACTTTGGCTACATTTTGTTTAATCCGATTTGCAAAGTCTTTAATCATTATTCCCCGTCCTTTTCGTAGGGACAGACCCCTGTGTCTGTCCTATAATTCACAATTTTGATTTGATTCCTAAAAATCCTTGAGGGCTTTGGTGTGGTTGGGTGAGGCAAGCCTCGCCCTACGGTTTTTTATGGCTGATGATGTTCTCAAGGGCTTGTTCAGCAGCTACGGCATGGGTTTCGGCAGCTTGATTGCCGTACCGCACAGGTTCATACAAATTGGTCAGGGTGATGGTGGTGACTTGGGTTCTCGAGTTGATTTGACTGTAGCGCACCGCAAATTCAAGTGGGGTTTCGGCATTATGGCGTGGGATACCCTGAGTTTGGGCGTACTCGAGAAAGGCTTGATAGGCGACTCGGACACGGTTGGTGGCGTGCTGACTTGGGCTACTCGAGAAAAGTTTATCTTCTGGCTCGAGTTCTGGGGTGATTAAAAATTGTTTTCTGGCACTGCGCCAAATCAGGTAGGCAAAAAATAAGCCAATGGCGGTTAAAATAATTGGAATCCAAAAGGAAGTTTGGCTTGGTTTTTGCCCAGCCGTTTCTTCTGGTTGCAGTTGCCCCGCTTGACCTGATTCACTCGAGCCACCCGATAAAGACGAACTGTTACTGATGCTTGGGTTTGAACCACCGTTTGGGGCATTGAGTGCCAAGGCGAGTACCGCAATGGCGAGAATAACCCCAGCAATAATCGGCATAAAATCCCAGAGTGAATTCTGCCCTGTTTTTTTACGCTGCTCGAGTTTAGCATTGAATAAAAAGGCGGCTAAAATGATTACGCCAGCCAATAAAACTGCATTTGTGGCTTGAAAAAGTGCATCGCTGCTTGACTCGAGGCGTTTCGTGTCAGGAATTTTCATTGGCTGGTTATTGGTGGCTTGTATTCCAGATTTAGGTTGTTCTTTGGGTTGGGCGGGTTGCTCTGTACTGATTGGTTTGCCGCCCGTGGGGTCTTGGAAGATTTGTGGTTTGGGTAATAAAAATCCTAAGGCAGCAATTGTCAGTGCCAGCGCCGTTAATTTAAGTAAGGTTTGAGACTCGAGATGATACGGATTTTGACCGATGTACCGTTGTTGTTTTTCCAAGGCTGCCAGCAGTGCCAGTCCGAAAGTGGCCATCAAACCAAGAACATTTGGCATAAAAATAAGCAGCAACAACGGCGCGAGCCATGCCCAAGGGGTACTGTCTTGAATACCATCCAAAGCCATGCCCAGCAGATAACTAAGAGCCAGTGTGATAAAAAAAGGTTCAAGCCGATTAAAAATAGCACTGCTAAAATCAAATGGTGGCAGTAAAAACACAATCGCGGCTGCATAGACACTCGAGAACGCTGCATATTGCCGCGAGCCTTTGGCAACTCGAGCCAACCATGCAAATAAAGCGGCTGCCAGTGCGGGAATCCAAGAAATGGTTTCTATCCACGGGAGAACAGCTAAGATAAGACACAACAATGCCATCAGGTTTTTTGGTTCGGTGCTGATTGGCTGGGCAGTGCTGGTCACGAGGCAGAACTTACCATTTGCGGCGTAACATCAAGCGGCAAAATTGTGGCAACATGATTTTGCCAAACGAGAAGGGCTTCTAACACCGTCTCGAGTTCATCCAGACTAGGGGTTGTGCCATACCGCACACGCTGGTATGCCTCGGTTAAGGTTTGGGTTTGGGCTGCCAATTGAGGATGTAAAATCCGTACCAGACCCTGAAATTCAAGTGGCGTTTGGGTTGGACTGCGGCGAATCTCGAGGTCACGGAGCAACACCAACCATCTAAAATAAGCGGCTCGAACGGCATCTTTTGGGGCTAAATAGCGCAACTGCTCGAAGTCGGAATCATGGCTTGGTGATTTTTCGGATTTTTCCAGACCACGTTTAGGTTTTAGTCGCCACAAAACAAATAAGCCTAAAAAGAACAACAATGCCAACAGACCCGTTTGGCTCGAGTCAACTTGTACCAGAATTTGATTGCTTGGGTTAGTTAAACCAAAAAGAATAAAAACCAGTACCGCACCCGTGAGGATAAACAGCAGTAACCAGACCCAATTCTGGTTTGATTGTTTTGGTTTTTTGGCTCGAGCAGGTGCGTTACGAAGAACCTTCTGCACATAAAAAAAGTAAGCCAGCATCAGAACCAAGGTCAAACCCATTCCACTCGTCCAATTTGCATTCTTAGAATCGCGCACTTGAGGATTAGCTGGTACAGCCACAATATCTGGTGGAGGTGGGTCATTGCGACTAAGGTTTTTAATCCCACTCGAGAATGAAAGCGTTGGCAGGCTAGGTGGGTTTATGCCTTGTGTATTTGGCAATGGTAAAAACGAACTCAGTCCAGCCAGCAAAACCAAGCCCAGCACGATAAAAACCCAATGCTGACACAAGGATTGTTTTTGTGCAACTCGAGCCAAAGACAGACTTCTTTGCCACTTAGCATTAGAAAGGAGCATCAGCAGTAAAATACCCAATAAACCCAAGGCACTCGGCATTAAAAGCCAAAGCAAAGCAGAAGCTCGCCAAGGTTGCGGCGTTTCTTCTTCTAATCCCCAAATCAGTTGCTCGAGCGCATAAAACTCGAGCATCGCCAGCAGCGCCGCCCAACTTTTATCGGTGGCTACTCCGCTCTGAAAAAGCAAGGCAAACAGGGCTGGAATACCAATAAAAGCCAAACCCAAAGCCCGCACCTTAGCATTAACCGCCCCTAGCCCCGCCAGTATCAAAATGCTCAGCAGCACAGGAATAGATTCAAAGACAACGGGTGAAACCACCAAAGCAAACGCCAGCAGCACAGCGATTAACACCCGCCATGGAAGTGGCTCGAATTTCTCGAGTGGCGACACATATCCTTGCAGCCGCTTAACAGGCTTCCAAGCAAAGATTTTTTGCCATCGATTGGTTAGCACAAAATTAAATTAGCACCAGATGAACGCAAAATAATGACAAGCGGCTATCGCCCATAAATTGTTATAGTGGTCTACATGTCTAAAGACCCAGCCAAACTCGAGAAGGCACTGGCAAAACAAGCTCGGCGTGATGCCCGTAAGGAAAAAGAAAAAGCCAAAAAAGACCGCGTTATAGGTGTTGTTCAATCAGACCAAATCAATATTTCGGGAGCGAGTTCTTGGTCGTTGCTCGGTTGTTGGATTAACGCGGACTGGCAGAACCACACAAATCTCAAGCAATTGGTGATTGCTCGTCAAAATGCGGCGGGTATTGTTGGAGTGGGCTTATTCTTAATTGACCTTGGTTGCTTGGGTATTAAAGATGCCTATTCAAGGGGCTTTAGTTCTGAATTTGAATTTAAGAACGAATTACTCGAGGCGATTGCGTCAACCGAACCTATCCAACCTTGCAGCTTAGATTTTGGCAGCAAAATGATTCAAACCGCCATAGCCTATGCTCGAGGGCTAGGTTTTGAACCCCACAAAGATGCCCGTAAAGCCATGCGTTTAATTGGCGAAGCGCACCCTGAAAACTGTTTGGACGACATTCCAACTGGCGGCGAAGATGGCAAACCATTTTTTATCAGCGGACCTTACGATAATGTCAATAAAGTCATGAGTACCTTAAACCGCAGTGTCGGGGCTGGAAATTACAATGTCATTATGGGCGGCGGTATGGGTTTCTTGGATGATTTGGAGTACACAGACGAAGATGACCTTGAAGATGAAGATTTTGAAGACGACGAGAATGAAGACGATAAAATCATAGATGTTCAAGCCCACCCAAAAGAATAACTAGCCCAAAGAAACTTTTAGCACCTTAAAGCCCTTGGTATTGACCACCGTCTCGAGTTTACCAAGGCTGGCGAGTGGTGTCTCGTATGGCAAAAAGTGATTTGCCACCAAATACACTTCGCATGTATGGGTCGCATGGCGTTTGGCGGCGGCAATAAATTCTAGCGCCACATCCAAACGCATGTCCTTACCGACATGAAACGGTGGATTCATAACAATCAAGTCAAATTTGGCACTTGGCTCGAGGGCAGAATCCACATCCGAATGCAGTACCGTTCCCATTAAACCGTTGGCTTTAAGTGTATCAGAAGCACTCTGTACACTTAAGGCATCGTCTTCGAGCAAGGTCACTTTTGCCCCCTCGAGCGCCAAAAACCCAGACAGCACCCCGTAACCCGCGCCAATATCCAGCACTGTACGCCCAGCACCATTTGGCAGATGCTCGAGCAGTAGGCTACTTGCGGCATCGAGCTTACCCGAAGCAAACGTCCCAGCGTGGGCTACAGCTTGCAGGGTTAGCCCTCGAGCTTCCACAGCAAACGTCAGAGGCTCGAGTGGCGTGGGAGTCTCGAGCAGGGTTTTCTCGAGTTTTGCCACCCGAAAACCCTTGCCCCGAGCAATAATCTCGCCAGTTCCAAAAATGGTTTTGGCTTGCTTAAAATAACGCTCAAAGCCTTTGTCTTTATCGCCAGCCAAAAATGCAGTTCCACCAGCTTTGGTACAACGCCACGCCTCGAGTATCGTGTGCATGACTCGAGCATTGCCACGTTCACCGTTTAGAATTGCAATCACTGCATCGGCATTGTCAAACATCCCAATCTGTAAATTTGTTTTTGCAAGACACGACAAGGCTGCGGCGCTAGAATCAGAGACCACAACTTTTGCGCCATTTTTTTGCAGTGCCAACGCCACCGCACCACCACGAGCAGAAATATCCGTCACTTTGCCTAGTTTTTGGTTTTCTAACGCCTCGAGCAGCAAGGTTTGGCTTAACTCGAGCCAAGGAAAACTCGGCAGACCCGGTTTGGTAAACGCCCCATTTTGCATGGGCAGAAGATCGAAATAAGAATGATTCACATCTAAAGTTTACGACTTTATACAACAAGAAATACCAACATTAACCGTAAAACCATAAGTGGACTGAATTTTTCTTGAATTTCAGAGTAGTGTGTCACGAATACTCCGAGGCAGCCTCGGCGATATTTAATTGGCTACGACTCCTTTGCTCCGCCCTGTATTCAGATTCTCGAGCATCAGTTCTGCCACATCCTTGATTGCCACACCACTGTCTTGGGCTTCGGGCGTACTTTGCAGCATACTTTTACAGAATGGGCAACCGACCGCCACGATTTTTTCGGGCTGGCTCGAGACGGTTCGCTTAATTTCTCGCATTCGGTTGTCCGAGACCCGTTCTGTGCCGTGTTCTTCTTCTTTCCAAAACTGTCCACCGCCCGCACCACAACAAAAACTCTTATCGCGGCTGCGTTCTAGCTCGAGGATTTCAAAACCAATGTTCTTGAGGTTCTCGCGTGGTGCATCGTAGACCCCATTGTGCCGCCCCAAATAGCAGGGGTCGTGATAAGTGATGCTGCCACTCGAGAAATCCGCCATCTCGAGTAATTTATCCGAGACCAATTGCTCGAGGTAGGTGGTGTGGTGCATGACGGTGTAATTCCCACCAAGTTGCGGGTACTCGTTGCCAATCATGTTCATGCAGTGTGGGCAGGTGGCAACAATCAGTTTTGGATTGAGACTGTTGAGAACCGCTACATTTTTACTCGCCAGTTCTTGGTATAGGTACTCGTTGCCAGTCCGCCGTGCTGTATCGCCGGTGCAACTTTCTTTCTTGCCCAGCACCGCAAAGTTGACCTTGGCAGCTTGCAGCAGTTGCACAAAGCTCCTCGAGACTTTCTGGGCGCTTGGGTCATAGGTCGCGGCACAACCGACCCAGTACAGCACGTCTGGATTTGGATTTTGGTCTATGGTCGGCACATTTAAGCCTTCTGCCCATTCCATGCGTTTATCGCTGCTGATACCCCACGGATTGCCTTGGCGCTCCATGCCTGTAAAGGCAGTTTGTAATTGCTTTGGAAATTCACCAGCCATCATCACCCGTTCCCGACGAATATCAATAATGTCAAGCATTTGTTCGTCCTGTACAGGGCAAACCTGCATACACGCGCCGCAAGTGGTACAACCCCAGACCGATTCTTGGTTAATCGCAAACTCTAAGAGTGGTCGCGGTGAAGCCTCACCAGCTAAAAAACTCGGGCGCAGTTCAAATGGGCTGCCGATTAAGGCATTCAACTCCATGCGCTTGTTAATCTCGAGTGCGGCTGGACTGAGTGCCTTGCCTGTGGCGTTGGCGGGGCAGACATCCTGACAGCGATTACACTGAATACAAGCGTAGGCATCGAGCAGCCTTGGAAAGCTCAAATCCTCGAGCCGTAATGCTCCAACTTTAGGCTCTTCAGACTCGAGAACACTTAAATCCATAAAAGGAATCACCCCACTGCTTAGCGGCTGCCCATCACGCCGCCGCTCGAAGGCATAATTGATGGTAGCTGTGGCAATGTGAATGTGTTTAGAACGCGCAAAATATGGCAAAAACACCAGAATGCTACCAAGTGCGCCCCAAAACGTAATATGCAGCCCAGTAATAATTGAACTTTCGGATGGAGCAAGCGTCGCAATTACCCCAGCCATCAGGCTTGCCAAAGGCTGAAACACATCCGGATTTGTTCCAGACTCGAGTAATTTTAAGCCTTGCCCAAGAAAACGCATTCCAACATGAAAAGCAATAAACCCCGAGACAATACCGCTGTCGGTGGGGATTTTTCCATTTTTAATGGCTTCATGCAGCAGGGTACGCGGATTGAACGAAAAGGTTTTTGCGCCATCCGTTGTAAAAAAGCGCCGAAGCCAAAGCCCAATCACACCCAGTAAAATTGCCCCAGTTAATAAATCGGCACTCAGCAAATATAGGGCTGTATACCAAGTGTTACTTTTAACATGAAAACCAAAAAAACCCTCTAAGCCGTCCACCACATTGACCAACAAATAATAGGTGAAACCCAAGAAAATCCCAGAGTGCAATAAACTCACCCAAAAGCGGTCTCTGAAGACTCGAGACATGGTGATGGTTGTCCAGAGTGCCGCGCCTATTCGACTTGGCAAGTTATCAAAGCGGTCTTCGGTATCTGGTGAGCCGCGTGAAATCGCTTGGTAAATTCGGTAAAAATAGAGGATGCCCCATGAACCAAAAACCGCTGCAACCAATACAAACATAACCTTCTCGAGCATAGATAGTTCAAACATGATGCCTCCTTGCAGTGTGCGATAAGTCTAACAAATTCGTTGGCGAATGCCAAAAGGTCTGACCGCTTTTTTGCCCCTTGCGTTTTTTACATGCCTCGAGTACACTTTCACGGTTTGCTCGAGGCTAATAAAGCCGTTACCTTTGAAATTAACAAAGGCAAAAAAAGAGCAACTGCGGGGGACGTTAAAAACCCGTAGTCGAACTCGAGAAGGAGTCGAATGCCAACAGTTCAGCAATTATTAAGAAAAGGTCGCCGTGTGCTGGTGAAAAAGAGCAAAGTCCCAGCGCTCAAAGGCAGCCCCTTCCGCCGTGGTGTTTGTACCGTGGTCAAGACCACCACCCCGAAGAAGCCAAACTCGGCGCTTCGTAAAATTGCCCGTGTGCGCTTAAGCAGTGCTTTTGAAGTCACTGCTTATATCCCGGGCGAAGGACACAACCTCCAAGAACACAGTGTTGTTTTGATTCGTGGTGGGCGTGTGAAGGACTTGCCGGGTGTGCGTTACCACATTATTCGCGGAACACTTGACACGCAAGGTGTCAAAGACCGCAATAAGTCTCGGAGCAAGTACGGTACGAAGAAAGCCAAGGCGGGCGCTAAAGGCGCAGCCCCAGCCAAGAAGAAGTAAGGGGTAAACCATGTCACGTCGTCGCCAAGCAGAAGTAAGGGTTATTCAACCAGACCTCGTTTATAACGATGTCATCGTCTCGAGTTTAATCAACCGCCTGATGGAACGCGGCAAGAAGAACCTTGCCAGTAAAATCTTTTATGGCGCGTGCCGCCTGATTCAAGATAAAAGCGGTCAAGAACCAATGCGTGTCTTTAAGAGCGCTTTTGATAACATCAAACCCCGCGTCGAAGTTCGTAGCCGCCGCGTCGGTGGAAGCACCTACCAAGTTCCAGTCGAAGTTTCGGTACGCCGTCAACAAAGCCTTGCGCTGCGTTGGTTGGTTGGGGCTGCCAACACCCGCCCAGAACGCACCGCCATTGAGCGCGTCGCAGGAGAAATCCTTGATGCTGCCCAAGGTCGCGGCGGGGCAATCAAGAAGAAAGATGATGTCGAACGTATGGCAGAAGCCAACCGTGCTTACGCCCATTATCGCTGGTAATCTGGCATAAATTTCTCGAGACCGCCAGCGCACCCTTGCGACAGGGCGGTCTCTTAATGTGAGCCAAAAGAAGATAAGTCTGAACTTTAGCCGATAAGTTAAATCTGAACTTTAGCTGACATTCAAACCGCAAAAATAAGTGCAGAATCTCGAGAGTTGTTCGACTCGAGGAAAGATAGTCAGGAGGTGAGTCCCGTGAATCAAATGGAAATAGTAACCGATGAAACCTTAATAAGTGCGTCTGGTTGCCTTCTGGCATTACGGCAACCTGCTGTGATCTGGTTTTCGGTTTTAATCCCTCTCGAGCCTTAAAGCTCAGTCGCTCACTAGGAGCAATTGTATATGTTCAAAGACCTTGACCTTAAAAATTACCTCAATACCACCCGTAACATTGGCATCGCGGCGCACATTGACGCTGGTAAAACCACCACCACCGAACGCATCTTATATTACACTGGGCGCGTTCATAAAATCGGTGAGGTTCACGAAGGCGCTGCCACCATGGACTGGATGGAGCAAGAACGCGAACGTGGTATCACCATCACTGCCGCCGCCACCACCGCCGAATGGACACATGCACAGTACGGCATTCCATTTGTGGTCAACATCATTGATACCCCCGGTCACGTCGATTTCACCATCGAAGTCGAACGCAGTATGCGTGTTTTAGATGGCGCAGTCGCCGTCTTTGATTCGAGCCAAGGTGTCGAGCCACAATCCGAAACCGTTTGGCGGCAAGCCGACCGTTACCGTGTGCCACGCATTGCTTTTAGTAACAAAATGGACAAGACTGGTGCAGACTTTAACCTTGTAGTCAACGACATCAAAGAACGCCTTGGTGCAAAACCAGCCCCGATTCAACTCCCAATGGGTGCAGAAGACCAATTTGTCGGCATCATTGATTTGGTACGGATGCGGGCGCATTTTTTCCATAATGACCTTGGTACAGACATCGAAGAAACCGAAATTCCAGCCGATTGGCTCGAGCGGGCGACCAAAGCCCGTGCTGAACTGGTCGAAGTGGCAGCTGATGCCGACGAGAACGTGATGATGAAGTTTCTCGAGGGCGAAGAAGTCTCTGAAATGGAACTCAAGTCCGCGCTTCGGGTCGGAACAATCAGCATGATTATGTTCCCAGTGCTTTGCGGCAGTGCCTTAAAAAACAAAGGTGTTCAATTGATGCTTGACGCGGTGATTGATTACTTGCCAAGCCCCTTGGATGTCCCGCCGATTAAAGGCACAGACGAAGAAGGCAACGAAATTGAATTCCCATCTGATCCAAAAGGGTCTTTGGCTGGACTGGCATTTAAGATTATGACCGACCCTTACGTTGGTCGTCTGACCTTTGTGCGGGTTTACTCGGGAACATTGGTCAGTGGCAGTTATGTCTATAACTCGAGCAAGGGCAAAAAAGAACGGGTTGGGCGCTTGTTAAAAATGCACGCCAATCACCGTGAAGAAATTGCCGAGCTTCGGGCTGGCGACATCGGTGCGGTTGTGGGTGTAAAAGATGCTTCGACAGGCGACACGATCATTGGCGACAATGACAACGTCGTGATGCTCGAGCGAATCGAAATTCCAGACCCAGTGATTAGCTTATCGGTCGAACCAAAGACCAAAGCTGACCAAGACCGCATGGGGGCTGGACTGGCGAAACTCGCCGAAGAAGACCCAACTTTCCGCGTTGAAACCAACCAAGAGAGCGGTCAAACGATCATTAGCGGCATGGGCGAACTTCACCTCGAGATTCTGGTAGACCGTTTGCGCCGTGAATTTAAGGTCGAATCAAACGTTGGCGCTCCACAAGTCGCCTACCGTGAAACAATCACCAAGCGTGTAGACTGCGAAGGCAAGTTTGTGCGTCAATCCGGTGGTCGTGGACAATTCGGACACGTTAAAATTACCGCCGAACCACTCGGACGCGGCGAAGGCTTCCAATTCGAGAACGCCGTGGTGGGCGGCGAAGTTCCACGCGAATTTGTTGGACCTGCCCAAAAAGGTATGGAAGAAAGCCTGACCTCGGGTCCGCTGATTGGTTTCCCAATTGTGGATTTGAAAGTCACGATGACCGGCGGCAGTTACCACGATGTTGACTCCTCGGAAATGGCGTTCAAAATTGCGGGTAGCATGGCACTTAAAGAAGCTGTGCAGAAAGGCGCACCAGCCATTCTCGAGCCGATTATGCGGGTCGAAGTGGTTGTGCCAGAAGAATACATGGGCAGCATCATCGGCGACTTAAATGGTCGTCGTGGACAAATCCAAGGTATGGATGAACGCGGCAATGCCCGCTTGGTCAAAGCCCACGTGCCGCTTTCGGAAATGTTCGGTTACGCTACCGACATGCGCTCGATGACCCAAGGACGCGCCAGTTACAGCATGTTCTTTGACCATTACAGCGAAGTTCCACGTTCGATTATGGAAACCCTGATTAAGAATAAGTAAGTGGTGTACAAGAGCGCCTTTGAGAATTCTCAAAGGCGTATTTTTTGGTATGTTTTCGAGCAAGGCAAAATCCGCATTAGGGTATAAATCCTTTCTAATTTAGGCTATAATTTTAAGATGGGCGAATTTGCAAAAACTCGAGAAGTACCAGATGCAAATTGGGCAGCCGTGCAACAACTTGCACAAGCCTACCTCGAGACCACAAATCTTCGCCCTGTAATGACGGTGCAACAACGCTTATTTGAATTAGCCGAACAGATTGTTGCAAAAGGTTTAATTACCAAACTCGAGATTTGGAATGTGAAGCCAAATTTAATTGAAGGTGCATGGCGTTTTGTTGTTTATTCCGAAGAGACTGCCATACAAATTGAAGCACTTCAAGCAAGTATTGAACAAGATTATCCTGATATTCAATTTTCTTTGCGCTGGTTAAAAGCGTGAATCAAATTGCTGACCATATGCGTAGGGCAAAGGAACATGAAGCTAATGCAGAACAAATAGTTGCGCCTGATTGGAAAATTGTGGCGTACTTTTACTCAGCAGTTCATTTGATAAATGCTGCCTTATTGCGTTTTGGAATTCGAGTTGGCAATCATGCCGAACGAGCCGAAGAATTACGTGAACATTCAGAACTCAGGGTTTTATATGTGCGTTACAAACTTCTGAGCGATTTGGCATTTCAAGCTCGTTATGAGTGCTTTTCGTCAATCGAATATGCCCGAGATGTAGCCGACTGTAAAGCACGACTCGAGATAATTAAAGTCTATGTTCAAAATTTGCTGCGTTGAGAATTAGATTTCTAATGTCAGGCTGTTAGAAAACCCCGTTACAATTTCGTCGGGATAGCCCCGTGCGTTACAAATAACTCGGGTATTCCCAATAAAGTAATCCTGAGCCTGATGCAAATGCCCATGAATCCAAAGTCTTGCACCTGAACTTTCCACAAAAGCGTCCAAGCTCGAGGCGTAAGCGGCACTAAGAATATCGGTTTGAAACTCGAGGGGTACAGAGCGTTTACTTGGGGCATGGTGTGTAATCACAACCAACTTTCTACCCTGATGCTTAAGAAATTGTTGCTCGAGAAAGAACTTGGATTTTTGATGAATGATGGTTGTATCAATCGAGCGTAATTTAGAGAATTGTGGACTGATACCAACTTTAGGTAGATAATAAGGAATGTCAAGATTAGGCACACCTCTAACCGCCCACCATACGACTGAAGAACTCGAGAAACACTACAAACAGTGCAAAGATGCCAAAGAAAAAACTCGTCGCCAAGTGATATGG
>JANNVX010000079.1:0-17249 GCA_031414595.1 Deinococcales bacterium | reverse complement strand
GGACGTGTTGCGGAATACGAAGTGGTATTGCTCTGATTGGTTTATGGAGATTGCTTGTGGTTTGCATAACCTTCGCTGTGCTTTTCGCAAACGGGCTTTGCGGAAATCGAGCTAGTTTCTTATTTCCGATAACGTCTAATGGTCATAGCATCTTTTGCACCGATTTCGGTAGCCAAACCACTTTTAATCGGTAAAAATCCTCACTATGCTTTTTAGCACTTCTACTTCATTAATATTGAAGTAGAAGGGTCGAGTTTGTTGTCTTTAATAGGCTTTAGTACCATGTTTTCTGCGATAATTCTTTTCGAGTAGTGTCTTTGAAATGGGTGGTGCTTGAGGGTTAAGCGTGGTGGTTACAAAAGCCATTTCTGCAATAATTTCAAGTCTCGAGTTCTACGGGCTGCATGGCTATTTGGACTGCCCCAGCCTCCACACGGCTCAAGTTACTTAAATCGTCCAGTAGTCGCTCTAGGCTGTGTTGACATTTCATCGCAACCATATCAACATACAAGCGAATTGTACAAACGCGAGATAATTCCGAGCCAATTGGTCAAACCGTGAAAACACTCTCCTAAACTGCTTTAACTTAATAAAAAATCCCCGAGGCTTGCCTCGGGGTATTAAAACGGCATCTTAACGCAAACAACGTTCTCGAGGAATTAGTGAAAAGCACAAAAGCACTCCGCTTCGCGGCTACGAGGCAAGCCTCGGGGAATCAGACCCGAAGAGATTGAAAAAGCACTCCACCAGATGGCGTTCTTTGTAATAATCTTTGTCATACTCACGTTGAACTACTCGATTTGCCTTTGGTGGTATCACAGCTTCAGCTTTCATCGCTTCAATCATCGCAATAATCGCGTCAGAGTCATATCCTTTATCTGCAAGCACCCGAAGTATCCGCTCTGTTTCCCAGCCTTCAAGTAATTTTTCTGCTTGTGTTACATCATGGCGATGACCACCAGTTAAACAAATTCGGATCGGATTACCCAGTGCATCAACCAAAGTATGGATTTTCGTGGTGTAACCGCCTTTACTGCGTCCTAGTGCTTCCTCCTCAGCATCCCCCCTTTTACCCCAGCGCTAGAGTGCGCTCGGACAATACTTGCGTCGATCATGATTGTTTCCATATCTGCGTCGCCTGCGAAATGCTCAAATATGGCTGTCCAAATTCCCCGTTCCGACCATCGGTTGAATCTTTTGTAAATACTGTTCCAGCGACCCAAGCCCGTCAGGTGCTGCTGTAGGGGTCAAGACAGTCGCCATATTTCTTTGGTAAAAGTCTCTATTGTGCGCCACTCCTGAGTATCCAAAAAACGGCATTAATGAATCGTTTGCAGTTCGTGGGTTGACCGATGTAAAGGTCGTTTCGTGTTTTGAGGAATTCAAGAATTTTTTTCCATTGTACTTTGGTTAGAGATACGTTAGTCACACCTTAAATTGCCCCAATTTTGACTGAAAGTCAACACAGCCTAGTCGTTTGACTTCCACACCAATACCCCGGTGCGGTGTGTTCAACACTAAAAACCCCATCGAGCATTCCTTGGCTGTAACCAAGCAACCCAGAAAGCGGGGTGCGGAGTTCATGGGCAACTGTGCCAAGCAGTTCAATCCGATGGGTTTCAGTTTGCTCGAGTACGCTTTTGACATCAAGAATTACCAAATGCGGAGCAGTATCTAGGATTTGTTGTAAGCCTCATGAGCCAACTTCGGCATCTGAGACCACAAAGTACACTTTACACAAACTTAACATAAGTCAAAAAAACCCGTTCTAAAGACAATAAATGGGCTTTATCAAAGCTGAACACAAACTTCGTAGGCTACTACTCGAGGTTAATCACATGAAAAAGATTTTATTGGCATTGGGTTTTATTGGCACACTCGGTTTAGCAGCCCTAACCGTTCCAGCCGTGGCACAAATGAACATGGGCGATATGAAAATGGGCAATATGGGCGATTCCGGCGCAAAAGCACTTGCCAAACTGAGCGGTAAAAACTACGACATTGCTTGGTTATCACAAATGATAGAGCATCACCGTGGGGCAGTTGAAATGTCCAAGCTGTGTGTTAAAAATTGTCTGGATAAAGATGTTAAAGCCGCCGCACAAAAAATTATCAATGCCCAAGACAAAGAAATTTTGCAAATGACCACTTGGCTTAAAAATTGGTACAAAGCCACACCAGACCCTAAGCAAATGGCAATGATGAAAGCCGATATGAAATCGATGATGGATACATCTATGGGTGGAATGCAGCCAATGGCAGGTATGGCAATGCCAATTGACCGCAGTTTTCTCGAGGGCATGATTCCACACCATCAGCACGCGGTAGCAATGGGTAAAGATGCCATTAAACGTGCCTTGCGCCCAGAACTCAAGAAATTTGGGCAAGCCGTGGTGAATGACCAAAGCAAAGAAATTAAGCAGTACGAAGGTTGGTTAAAAACCAAGAACATCTAAGTTGGCGTTAAAAGCCTCTTGTTATGACAGGAGGCTTTTTTTGGAGTTTTATGAAACTTTTACTTAGCACAGCGTTTTTACTGATTTCAATTGCCTTGGCACATCCAGTCCCACAAACACAAATTCGCACTGCCAACGGGATTTATTATCAACTCGAGCCAAGCGAACTCAAAGCACAACTGGCAAGTAAAGACTTTTTTTTGGTCAACGTTCATATCCCCTACGAAGGCGAAATAGCTGGCACAGATGCGTTTATCGTCTTTGATGCAATCTCGAGTGCCAAGAACTTACCCAAAGATAAAAAAGCTGAAATCGTGATTTACTGCCGCAGTGGTCGAATGAGCCAAATTGCAGCACAACAACTGGTCAAAATGGGCTACACCAACCTGCGCGAATTGAAAGGTGGCTTTAATGCTTGGGTCGCCAAAGGGTATCAAATGATTCAGAGGCAGCGTTAGCTCCATGCCTGATGCCATTTCGGTCTTTGGGATTCTGATTCCAGTGGTACGAGCTTCACTGGTTCTTGGGTTGTTGCTGGCAGTTTGGTTGGCACTTCGGGTCTCTAAACTTATGGGAGCAGAAGCAAAAGCCCTTGAATCAGCCGCCATTGGGGTCACTCTAGCTGGACTAATTGGCGCACGGCTTGGTTTTGTGATTATGAATTGGGGCGCTTTTCAAGATGATCTTTTAAGCGCCTTGTATGTTTGGCATTCTGGTTATTTGCCGTGGTCTGGCGTGTTTATTGGTGGTGTGTATGCCTATGTGCGCTATGAACTGAAGCCGCTCTATTTACGTTCCCTGCTTATCGCTTTCGGGGTTGCGGCGTTGTTACCATTAATAACGTTTGAGGCGACAAAGTTGCGCTTGCCAAATTCAAATGCACTTTTGCTTGGAGATGCTACACCCGAAGTCAGGATGGTCAACCTTGAAGGCAAAGCTGTCAGCCTGCGTGATTTGCGAGGTCAAGTGGTGGTACTGAACTTCTGGGCAACGTGGTGTCCACCATGTCGGCGCGAAATGCCGATGCTCGAGTCAGTAGCTCGAGCCTACCAGAACAGAGATGTGGCAATTATCGGCTTTGATGTTGGCGAAACAGCTTCTCGAATTCTTGAAACCACCTCGAGCCTAGGAGTCAATTACCCCATTTGGCTCGATGGTTCTGACACCGATTCGAGCCATCTGATTTACCGAATGTTTGGTGGGGTGGGCTTACCGACCACAGTTTTTATTGATCGAAATGGATTGTTACGAGCGCGTCAAATTGGAGAACTAAGCCGTGCCAGTTTGATTGCAAATTTAGAGTCACTGTTGCCATAAATCACAAGGTTTACGAAACGAGGAATCAGCATGAAGATGATCAAAATTGGTATTATTACATTCGGACTCAGCCTAGGCATAGCATTAGCTACAGACCAAACAAGCTACACCATTCCTTCAGCGCTTGGCTTTGAGTTTCAAAGGCTGAACAATTGTGGTCCAGTCACCGCAAAAATGGCTTTATCGCTGCTGGGTGTGAATGTCACCCAAGCGGAAGCGGCTGCGGCACTTAAAGGCAGCTATCCAGACCGCAACGTTACCACACCAGAATTAGCAGCCTATTTGCAAGCCAACGGTTTTAACACCGTTCGACGTTGGTTGATTACCCCAGATTTGGTACGGCGTTTGGTTCAAGCCAATTTCCCTATGATTCTTCATCAACAACAAAAGCTTGATGACGACATCGGACATTTTCGGATTGCTTACGGCTACACCGCCAATTCGCTATTATTTGGTGATTCGATGTTTGGTGGGCAGTTTCGCTTAACCGACAGTGCATTCAATACGCTTACTAAGCCCTATAGCGGAGAATACTTGATTGCTTATCGTCCTGAGCAAGCCAAGCAACTCGAGGATATTTTAGGAAGCGATTGGAGTAAATTCTCAAACATCAAGCGCCTTGCAACATTAGCCAAATCACGCTTAAATAAAGCACCCGACGATGCTTACGCTTGGTGGGGACTTGGGCAGTCGTTGTTATTTCAGGGCATGATTCAACCAGCCGCCAATGCTTTTAACCAAGCTGATCAACTTGGGTTGAGCAAAAAGCATTATTGGTATCAACATGACGCTTTTGAAGCATGGAATAAAGCTGGTTTGTACCAAAAAACCATTCGGGTGGCAGCCACTGCCTTAAAAGCCTATGCCAACAGCCGAGAACTTAACACCTACTATGGGAATGCACTCGAGCGAGTTGGACAATTTAGAAAAGCCCTTGCTGCCTTCAAAGCTGCCTACACCGAAGATACCCGTTCAGTGTACTTAAAAAATGCGATTGCCAGGCTCAGCCAAAGGATTAACGCCCAATGACACCACTTAATCGGCGGGATATTTTGCGAATTGGTGGTATTGCCATCAGCGAAACGGTATTGGCATGGTTATTAGGGGCGCGAGCCAGTGCTTTTACCCAAAATAACTTACCGACAGGTGCAAATGGGCTGCACGAATGGACACTTGAATCTGGCGCAAGTCGTCTGCCTATTTCTGGGAAAAACTTATCGTTGCTGACTTACAATAATTCTTTTAGCGCCCCAGTCTTGCGAGCCAAAGATGGCGATACCATACGCCTGACCTACACCAATCGCTTGAGCAAACCAAGCAACCTTCATCTGCATGGATTAGCCATTTCCCCAGAAATAGACCAGCCAATGCTCGAGGTGCAACCGGGTCAGTCACATGTCTATGCCTTTGAGTTGCCCAAAGGTTCAGGGGGTACACATTGGTATCATCCACACGTTCACGGTTCGGTGGCACAACAAATGGCAGCTGGTTTGGTCGGGGCGCTGCTAGTGGATAGTGAACTGGATACCATGCCAGAACTGAAAGCCGCCGAAGAACACCTGCTGCTGCTAAAAGACTTAGCCGTGGTTGGTGAACGAGTCAAGAACCACGACATGATGGATTGGATGAATGGACAAGAAGGGAGTTTACAACTGGTCAATGGTGCGTACAAGCCCACGCTGCGCCCACAAAAAGCCACCTTACGTCTGCGACTTATCAATGCCAGCAATGCCCGTTATTACCGCTTAAAACTCGAGCAGCACCCAATGTACCTGATTGCTACCGATGGGGGCTTTATTGAAAAACCAGTCATGTTCGAGGAATTGTTATTAGCGCCTGGTGAACGAGCAGAGGTGATGGTTCAACTGACCCGAGCAGGCAGCTTCCGATTACAAAATCTGCCCTATGCACGAGGCGCAATGATGATGGGTGGCATGGGCAATATGGGCGGCATGGCAATGTCAGACAACACCCAGCCTGTGACTTTATTGACCATTGTTGCGCCAAATAACCTCAAACCAACCCCCCTGCCTACTGGGTTTCGTTCAATTGAGCCTCTGAACCTCAGTAAAGCGCAAAAAACACGGCGGATTGTGTTTTCTGAGCAGATGATGCAAGCTAAATTCTTTTTCAATAATCGTAGTTTTGACCCTACACGGATTGACTTTACTGGCAAATTGGATTCTCTCGAGATTTGGGAATTGCAGAACCTCTCAGACATGGATCATCCATTTCATCTTCACAGTTATCCATTTCAAGTGATAGACCGCAATGGAAAACCTGAACCATTTCGGGCTTGGAAAGATGTGGTCAACCTCAAGAAAAATGATTTGGTCAGGATTGCTGTGCCACTGAGTCATTTTACTGGTTTAACGGTTTTTCATTGCCATATTGTCGAACATGAAGACAGAGGCATGATGGGGACACTCGAGGTGAAGCGCTAATGGACAGTCTATTCCTTGGAGGGGATAATGCACAAAAAAACGGTCAAAATGGGTTTGGTGGGTATCTTTACGGTCTTGGGTTTAACCCTTGCTCAGACAAACTTAATTACGATTCAAACTGGCGATACACTCTGGAACATCGCCCAACGCTACCAAATTCCAGTCAGTACCTTGAAAGAACTGAACAACCTCAGTTCAGAGCAATTACAACTTGGTCAAGTCTTGCGCCTCAGTCCAACCAGCAGCACCAGCCAAGAACGGGTACTCTACCCTCTGCGTGGTGTCATCACCACGTCCTACGGCGAACGTGGGCTAAATGGCAAACCCCATACAGGTTTGGACATTGCCGCACCGATGAACACACCCGTATTGGCGGCTTTGTCTGGAACAGTCATTCGGGCTGGCTGGGATCGCTATGGCTACGGCAATTTGGTGGTGATTCGTGGCAACGACAAACGCGAGTATTGGTATGCACACAACGCCAGTCTAAGCGTCAAAGTCGGTCAGAAAGTCAGCCAAGGGCAGTTGATTTCACGGGTCGGTTCAACCGGTTTCTCGAGCGGACCGCATCTGCATTTCGAGATTCGCTCCAGTCGCTCGGCGGTGATCAACCCAATGGCATTTTTGCCACGCAGCATGGTTTACGTTGCCAGTTACCGAGGGCGTTAGCTGTTGCGTTGTTCTTAACCGCTTCAACCGTTGCGGCTCAATCTGCTATCACTAAAACAGCACCGTTTCAACTTCAATTAAGGGTTTACGAACGCGAAATTCGGGCTGGTGAATTGCGAACCGTTTTAATCAATCGCAATTACACTTTACCGCCTCGAGCCGTACTACGCAGCCGCAACTTTGGCAAAGTTTCAACTGCCTTAGAACCTGCACTAACTGACATTTTTCAAAGCCTGAATCGCACCCCTCAAGATGCAGTTTGGTATGAGCAAGGTTCTGGTTGGCTGGCACGTCAACGCAGTGCTTGGGTACTTGACGAAACCGCAACCCGCGCCCAGTTGCTCGAGGCACTGATTGAGGGGCGGAATTTTAGCCCTCTGGTGGTCGAGGTCAAATCACCATCACGCAGCGTTGAGTCCTGGTACAAGCAAGGGATTCGCTACCGTTTTGGCGGTGGAGAAAGCGCTTTTTATAATTCTGCACCGTTTCGTGTCCAGAACATTCGTGTCGGTTCGGCATTGATTGATGGTGTCACGATTTTGCCCAACGGCGTGTTTGATTTTAATGCAGCCGTGGGTAACATCAGTCCAGAACGTGGCTTTGTGGATGGCTATGTCATCAAAACCGGTACGCTGGTCAAAGAGGTCGGCGGTGGTATTTGTCAGGTCAGTACAACTGTTTGGCGAGCCGCATATTTAAGCGGGTTGCCAATTGTACAGCGCAATTTTCACTCTTATCGGGTAGGTTACTACGAATTGGCTTCACCGAATTTTCGTCCCAGTGTCGGTTTTGAAGCCACAGTCTATGCGCCCTATAAAAACTTAAAATTTCGTAACGACACAGGCTCATCAATTTTTATGCAGGTTAATGTTCGTGGTTACACCATGCAGGTGAATTTTTTTGGAGCAAAACCAAATCGCCAAGTACGAATTTCCGACCCTGTTTTTGGTCTGCGTAAGGCTGCGCCACAACCTCGTTTTCAAGCCGATACCACTGTTCGCCTTGGGCAGCAACGCCAGATTGATCGTGCAGTGGATGGCATTAGCGTTTGGCAAAACCGCACAGTGTTGTATGCCAATGGTGGGGTACGAAAAGACCGCTTGTATTCAAATTATGTGCCTTGGGGTGCGATTATTGCCGTCAACCCCAATGATCCACGCTTAAAAACTCGGTCCACGTCAAGGACTCCTTGATGGCACAGGTTTCTTTATCCTTGCGTCGAATTGTGTTGCCCGTTGTCTTACTCGTAACCTTAATCGGTCTCGGGGTTCGTGTGTTTCAGGTGGTTTCCATGCCAGCCAACTCGAGTATGAACAGTCCTAGTCCAATGGTTGGTCGGATTGCCCCAAATTTTCGGCTTGAAACGCTCAATGGTGGTTTTCTTGATTTACAGAACTTGCGTGGAAAAACGGTAATTCTAAATTTCTGGGCATCTTGGTGTATCCCATGTCGGGATGAAGCACCTTTGCTGCGGGCTGCACAAGAAAAATATGGCAAAAAAAATCTGATTGTGGTTGGTAGCATTTACAATGACACACGCGAGAAAGCCCAAGCCTTTGTGACGGAATTTGGTCTTGCCTATCCAAATCTAATTGACCCCAATGGGAAAAACGCAGTCAGTTACGGTGTGACTGGCTTACCAGAAACATTTTTTATCAATCAATTTGGCGTGATTGTCTCTAAAAAAATCGGTCCACTCGAGGCAGCCGACTTTGAAAAACGAATCAATCAAGTTTTGCAATCAACTCAAAAAGCAGGTGGCTCTTGATTGACCCTGTGTTTGCAACAGCAGCGACAGGAGTTGAAACGCGGCGCTGGATGCTGCTGGCGGGTGTTTTCGGGCTTATACTCGGGCTATTGCTGCATCAGGGGCAGTGGTCTTGGCTTGTGCCAGTACCACTGGCTGGTGTTTTTTGGTGCGTAGCGCAAACCCGAAGATTTCAAGAGGCATTTTGGGTGGGTGCAGGTGCGGGTCTGACGTTTTTTATCGTGCTATTGGCATGGCTACCATTGTCTTTTGTTGATTTATTTGGATGGGGCGGGGTTTTGCCGATGCCTTTTTTGGTGCTTATTCTGGCTGGTTTTTGGGGAATGACCTGCTCACTGACACACTGGCTAACAGGTCGTCAAGTGGTACTTGGTTTGGCAGTGGCTTTTGTGCTGCTCGAGTGGCTACGTGGTTTAGGTCGCTTGGCATTTGTTTGGGGAACACTGGGTTATGCCTTATTGCCAACACCAGCCACTCAAATCGCAGAACTGGGTGGGGTGTATCTGCTCAGTTTATTGGTCACATTGATTGCCAGTGGTCTGGTCTTGGCAGTCCAAGGTCGCCCAGTGGTACTGGTGATTTCGGGCATTGGATTGGTTTTAAGTGTTGTGTTTGGGATGACTCGAGGTGAGGTCCAAGCACCGAACTTGAAGGTACTGTTGGTACAAGGCTCAGTTTCTGTGTTGCAAAAAGCTAAGGGACGAAGCCAGTCTGAATTGCGTTTGTATCAACGTTTAACCCTTGAAGCCATCAAACGCCAAGGCAAACCAGATTTGGTGGTTTTTCCAGAAGGAGCAATCCCCAATTCACCAGAACAAGCTGACACAAAAGCTGTGCTGCAAGAAATCGCTCGCCCCGTGATTTTTGGAACGGCGGTCTACACCAAACAACAACGCTTCAATAGTGCATTCGCGTGGAATCAACAACAAGTCACAGGGCGCTATGACAAAGTAAAATTAGTCCCATTTGGTGAATTTTTTCCATTGCAAGATTGGTTTCCAAATGTTTATGAAACAGTTTTTAGGGCAATGAACTTACCCGATTTGCGTGGGACATCATTTGGGACTCGAGTCAAACCGCTTAAACTGGGCGCAATTCAAGCAGGCACTTATATTTGTTATGAAAGTACCTTTCCAGCCATCACTCGAGAACTTGTGGCAAATGGAGCTAACTTGTTGGTCAACATCTCCAATGATGCTTGGTTTGGGGCAACCGCTGGAGCAGAGCAGCACTTTCAGATGGGACGACTTCGTGCCATCGAAACAAGACGCTGGATAGCCCGTTCTGGCAATGATGGCATCAGCGCAGTGATTGACCCGATGGGCAGGGTTGTGGAGCGATTTGAACGCTTTAAGGTGGCAGCCTTTGAAGCCAAAGTGGGACTCAGTACCACCCAAACCCCATATGTTCGCTTTGGCGATTGGATTATTCCACTTTTGCTGTTGGGTTTTCTTGTTTTGCTCGTGGTGGAACGTTTGAAGTTTTAAGGAGAATTTATGCTTAGAAAACCCAGTCTGCAACGCTCAGTCACTCAGCATTTGCTGGTATTCCTCATCAGTCTAGCAATTTTAGGCTTATTTTGGGTTTCGCGCCGTGACTGGTCGCCTGAACATCGCTGGTGGCGAGCCACAGGTGATGTTTCGCTGGTATTCTTGGTGCTGAGTTTAGCCATCGGACCATTAGCAAAACTCTCGAGCCGATTTGTTCGATTGAATCCTTGGCGGCGTGAAATTGGAATTTGGTCGGCTGTTTGGGCAATGGTGCATACCCTGACCATTTTGGATGGCTGGCTGAAATGGGATTGGTTGCGCTTTATGGGTTTTGAATTTATCCAAGAAATCAACCGACGCGCCCGCACCGAGCCTGGCTTTGGTTTATCTAATCTTGTTGGTCTGGTGGCTATCGTTTTTATTGTGGTCTTGGCTTTGACCTCGAGCGATATTGCACTGCGTCGTTTAGGCAGCAATTCATGGAAATACCTGCACCAGTCTGCCAACATTATTTTGTTCTTATCGGTACTGCACACAGCCTATTTTTTATTCATCCAATATGAACCAACCTTTCACCGTCAACCAACCCCCGAAAACTGGTTTCGCTTGCCGTTCTTGTTGTTGGCAATGTCTTTATGGGGCTTACAATTGGCTGCTTTTTTCAAAGAAGTAAACTCGAAAAAAGGCGGTACTCCCAAGCTGGGCGGTAAAACCGTATGAATGTCACCTTGGGATTAGCCCTGCTGTCTGGCGTATTCTCTTTTCTTTCGCCCTGTGTCTTGCCTTTAGTGCCGAGTTACTTGTCAGTTGTCGCGGCAGGCAACTCGAGGGCGGCGGTGTTTCGCAATGCCTTGGGGTTTATACTTGGGTTTTCGGCTATCTTTTTTATCCTTGGGGCTTCACTAGGGTTTTTAGGGCAATTGCTGCGCGAGTACCGCAATTTAATCACCCAAGTTGGTGGTGTTTTGGTGGTGATGTTTGGGTTACAAATGCTGGGAGTGTTGCGTCTGCCTTGGTTTTCGTCGGGTTGGGCGGGATTGAACCTCGAGCGTTATGGCGTGGCAACTCCAATTGCCATTGGTGCTGCTTTTGCCACAGGTTGGACCCCGTGCATCGGACCTATTCTTGGGACAATTCTGACCCTCGCAACCAGTGCAGGTGATGTCTGGCAGGGCTTGGGCTTATTGGCAGCCTACAATCTGGGGCTGGCAGTTCCGTTTTTACTGACCGCCCTTGCTTCAACACCAGTCTTAGCATGGGCGCGAAAGCACCGCAGCGCTCATCTCTGGTTCAATCGTTTTGCTGGGCTAACCATGCTTGTCATGGGGGTCTTGGTGGCAACCAATACAATGACACTCTTAAACAGCTATCTGATTCAAATGACACCAGCTTGGCTGTGGTCAAGGTTATAAATGGAGGTACTATGAAACGAAACAACCCGTGGGGCATCGCCATTGTGATGCTGATTGTTGGCTTTTTTGGAGGGTTACTGGCAGCCCCACGCAGCCAAACCAGTGCTTTGCAACCACTTGTGCCAATCACACCTGAAACTCTGATTTCAAGACCACCTTTGGTGTTGAACCTCGAGATCAATGGACAAAAATCGCAAATTGTAGGCAATCCTCTGCTGGCAGACCCAGCCACAGGCGCAACACTGGTGTTGGGCGAAGCCACAGCAAAAATCACAATGGTTGAGTTCACCGATTATTTGTGTAGCTTTTGCCATTTGTACACCACCCAGACTTTTCCAAAAATAGTTGAGCAGTACGTTAAAACTGGTAAAGTGCGTTACATTGTTCGTCATACCATCAGTGTTGGCGGTGATAAAACCGTAGCTGTGGCAAATATCGCTGCCTGTGCCAATGAACAAAAGCAATTTTGGGGATTTCATGGTCTAGCTCATGCAAGTGCTGCTCAGTGGAGTGGTGCTGACGTGGCGCAATTGACTTCTACCCTGATTACTTTAAGCCAAAAACTTAACCTCAATACCAAAGACTTAACAACCTGTGTGCAGCGCAATAAATATACACAACAATACAATACCGAAATCGAACTCTCAAGACGGTTTGGTGTGACAGGAACACCATCATTTGTGATTGGTGGCTATTTTTTTAGTGGGGCGTTACCGTTTGAAGTGTATCAGAAGATATTTGAAACACTGGGGGTGTAAAATCAATCAAGCTTCTTTAGAAAACCTAATCAATGTTTGGCGTTCGGATGTCTCTGCCACCTATCAGTCATGGTTTTTATGGGAACAAAGAATCAAGAATTTTCGTTCAATTCGCCGTGGACTCGAAACGGTAGTCAACGAAATTAAAGCTGATACATTTGGTAATCAGTACCGTGGTTCTTCTCTTGAGACTGTGGTTCATTCAATTGCTGAACAACGACAAATTTTTCGTGGGGCAGACCATGCGTTTTTATGGAAACCTAAGTTGCGAATTCCAGACATCTATGAGTCTCGTGTCAATCAATTGGCATTTGCCCATTTTTTAGATACTTGTGCCTGCTGCAATCATGAAACCGAAGTTCTCGCTGCAATTTCGCAACTTGACCAGCATAAAATCAAAGGTTTAGGTCCAGCCGCCGCAAATCTGCTGTATTTTTTACATCCAACACTTGTGCCACCGTTCAATACTGCAATTGTCAATGGCTATAACGCCCTCACTGGAGCAAAAATCAAACTTGGCAAGTGGAATGAATACCTTGCCATGCGCCAGGGTATTTTGAAAATCAATCAACAACAACGCCTTTTACTCTCCAACGACCTCGGTGCGGTGGCTGGATTACTTTTTGACTTTGGCAGTGGACGCTACCTAGCACCACCACTCGAGAATCAAGACCAAACGATTTGGCAAGCAGACCTCGAGAAAATCAGGTTATCGAGTAAAACCCTTGAAGTGAATCAAAAGGCAGACCTGTCGCATAGCAAAATCCAAGGTTGGTTACGCGACCTTGGCTTGGCTTTGGGGTTTGACGTTTGGATTGCCAGCAATGATCGCAACCGAAGTTATGGCACAGGTAAGCTCTGCGATGGTTGTTTAAGCAGCCTCCCAACTTGGTTGTCAGCCCAGTCGGGCGCGGAAGCGGTGCGTTTAATCGATGTACTATGGCTTGATCGAGATGGTTCAGCCGTGGCTGCGGCATTCGAGGTTGAACACAGTACCTCGATTTATTCTGGCATTGTGCGAATGCTTGATTTGGCACTGGCAGCCCCAGAAAACGCGGTTCAAAGTTTGTATCTGGTCGCCCCTGATCAACGCGAAGCTGAAGTACAACAACAACTGTTACGCCCTGCCTTTTCTCAAGTCCGACATCTTGGAGTACGGTATTTGTCCTATAGCAATCTCGAGCAGAACCGCGAAGCAATGGCACGATTTGGACACGGCTTAAAAGCGATTCAAGCCATCTCAAAGCAACTTGTTTAGGAGTTTTCATGAAAAAATCAGATCAGGATCACAAACCTATCGCACGTCCCGCTAACTATGTTGGTTTTATTTTTGTGGCTGTGCTGATAGGAATTACTTTTTTTGCTTGGCGCTCATTGACACCGCGAATGTCTGGAATGCCAGCAACGGGCGTAATGCCTGGAATGAATATGAATGGCAACAATTCAACAAACACAAGTAATGACATGTCAAACATGGACATGGGCGGTGATATGTCGAACATGGACATGGGTGGTAATGGAACTGATGCACCTACGGGTTCTGCACCGAGCAGCAAAAGCAAATTGGCTCAACTTCAGGGTGACTTACATGCCTTAACGGTGGGTGAAGATGACAGCTTGTACTATGGGCAACATGCTGGGGTACAAGTCTCTCGAGATGGTGGGCAGACATGGAGTACCCCAACTGGTGGCGGTGATGCTATGGGCATGGGCGTGAATTCGGGTAAAGTGTTTTTAGCAGGTCATGATTTTTTTGCAGTCAGTCCAGATACGGGTCAGACATGGCAAAAGCCCGGTGTCGGGAATCTACCTGGTACAGATATTCATGGTTTTACGGTGGCGGGCAACGGTTGGTTGTACGCAAACTTGGCAGGAGGTGGGTTATACCGTTCAACCGATGGTGGAAAAAACTGGAATTTTGTGACTCTAGCCACGACAAGAGCCTACAAAATCGTGGCTGCAACAGGAGCGCCACCTGTCCTGTACGCCCTGACTCAAGATCAAGGTTTAATTCGCTCGAGCAATGGTGGAACAGTTTGGAATGAAATAAAAGTCAATGGTGAGCCGTTGACCATTGCCATTGAAGCCTCTGGCGCAATTTTAGTCAGTTTGCCCAATAGCTCTATTTTGCGCTCGAGTGATGAAGGTACAACGTGGATTGAGCAAGCCGCTCCAGCAAACATGGTGTTATTGGCGGTCAGTCCACGAGAATCAGATAAGTGGTATGGGATTTCTGAGTCAGGACAAGTCTATTCCAGTCAAGATGCGGGTAAAACCTGGGGAGGAATATGAAGCGCCTCACTGCACTGTTGGTGCTGTTCAGCAGCCTGTTTTGGATGCCAGCCCACGCCCAGAGTATTTTCGAGACCACCAGCAGTTTGCGAGGAGCAAGATTGCAAGGGCTAAAATTTGAAGCTGGTTTAGGTTTAAGTGTAGTGCTGAACAAAACGGGTTCTGGGGTGCTTGAAACGGCTGCGATGGAGCAAAAGCCGTTTGACCGAGCCATTGTTTCATGGAATGGACAGACCCCTCAAGGCACATGGCTAGAACTATCAGTACGCGCTCGCATCGGTTCGCGTTGGACAGCCTATTACCAACTGGCAAAATGGTCTACTGACCCTGCCCTAGAACGTCGGTCTTACGCTAATCAAGGCGATGCTGATGGCTTCTTGGAAACCGATACCCTAAAACTGAAATCGGTTGCCAATGCCATGAAAATTCGGGTGCGTTTTCTCAGCCAAAATCAGCAATCCCCCAAATTGAACCGCCTTGTGCTAAGCAGCTTTTCTTCTCGCGAAGCCTATACTGTTCGTTTAGTTCCATCCAACCGCTTAGCGTGGGGTACGGATTTGGTTGTACCTGTTCGCTCACAAATGATTTATCCCAACGGTGGTGAAGTCTGGTGTTCTCCAACGACCATCACCATGCTGCTCGAGTATTGGAGCAATCGGCTTGGGCGTAACTTGGCGGATACCGTTCCACAAGCGGTTTCGGCAGTTTGGGATAAGGTCTATGACGGTGGTGGCAATTGGGTGCTGAACACAGCGTACCTTGGCACAAAAGGTTTGAGTGCTTATGTCACCCGACTGGATAGCCTCAGCCAAGCCGAAGCCTACATTCGGCAAGGTATTCCATTGGTGGTGTCAATCAAATGGAAATTGGGTGCTTTGCAAGGCGCAAAATTACCAAGTTCCAATGGGCATATTTTACTTCTACGAGGATTCACCAAAAATGGCGACCCAATCACCAATGACCCAGCCGGAAAAACAGAAACCAAAAAAGACATCGTGACTGTTTATAATCGGGCTGAATTTGAACGTGCTTGGATTGAGCATTCTGGTGGGGTGGTCTATGTGGTTAAACCGTCATAAATGGATTGGAGTATGTTTAGTCAGCACACTTGGTTCTTGTAGCCAACCTAAACAGGCGCTCGTCTATGCCGTACCAGACAAACCAGTCACCTTGCGTTTCAGGGTAGCCCTTGATGCTGATATTGCTGTTAGTCGTACAGCCCCAAATGCTGTGCGGGTTTCTAATCCTTTTAATCGTGCCAAACCGTTCAGTACCAGTGCATTTTCAGGAATGCCTTGGGCTGAGCTACCAAGCGAATACTGGGAGAAAGTCAATATCCTCGAGATTCCTCTGCAAATTCCAAGTACAGCAACTCAAGGAGAGTACCCTCTCGAGGTTGAGGTAGATTTTTTTGTGTGCAGTAAATCCATTAAGGTCTGTTTTAAGCAGCCTGTTCGCAGTACCGCCCTACTGCGGGTTGGTCAAGCTGGACGTGATTCTATGGGTGTACTCAATGTGGCAATGCCTTAAAATGATTGACCAATTTCTTTATGTGATGCTCGACACGATTTTTATTTCCAAGTTGCCAGCCAAGATTCAACTTGCTTATTCTGCTGGCTGGCTTGCGTTATCATTTGCTGAGCAAAAGCCTTTAACTCGGATTTAGTAGATTTTGTTGCCACAAGTTTTGCCATAGTCATGGCGTGTAGATTCAGGGTGATAAGACCGCGCACAAAAACTTGGTCTGCATCACCACTCATGTTCATGTCGTGTCCAGCTACAACCCGTCCAGTGGCGTACTTTAAGGTTTCACTTAAATCTTTTCGAGTCAATAACATCTGGTTTTGGTCTGGAGTTGTGTCAAACCAAGTTCTTAGCCACTGAAGCAGCGATTTACTTTCGGTACGGCTCTGTACAGTAATATCCCAAGACAAATCTTGCACAATTGGGCGTTTAACCTCTGCATAGACAGTTTGCCCGATTTGCTCGAGAATCGCGTGATGCTCGAGCATTTGCGACATAAAAGCGATGTCAAAAGCACGCCCCTCAAGTTTTTCTAGGGCAACTATCGAAACTGGCTTGGCGGTTTGGGCAAGCGCCAAGGTAAAAAAGCAAAGCAATACCAAGAATAGTGTCTTCATATCGGAAGGTATCTCGTCTCTGTCAAGGCAGGGTCAGACCAAAAAAAAGTATCAACTCAATAACGGATTTTACCACGCTGTACGAACCACACTCCAGCCACAATAACCACAGCCCAAGTTGCACTTATGATAATGCGGTGGGTGAGGGGTTTGGCAACATGGGTACGCAACCACCACAGCATCGGTGTAATCGTTAGGACGATACACGCTTGCCCAAGCTCAACACCGATATTGAATGATGTCAGCGACCGTGCCAGCGCATAAGGGGGTAACTTCATTCAACTAAAAACATTAATGCAATCGTATCGCTTCCATAACTTCATCCACCATTTCCGAAGCATCACCCCTTGCGGCGGCTGTTGCCACATGCGCCTCGAGATGCCCACGCAAAACAACTTCGCCAGCCCCTTGTAATGCCCCTTGAACAGCTTTGATTTGGCGCAGAACATCCACGCAGTAGACATCGGGGTTCTCGAGCATTCTTTGGATGCTCTCGAGATGC
>JANNVX010000078.1:0-43853 GCA_031414595.1 Deinococcales bacterium | reverse complement strand
GCATCTCGAGAGCATCCAAAGAATGCTCGAGAACCCCGATGTCTACTGCGTGGATGTTCTGCGCCAAATCAAAGCTGTTCAAGGGGCATTACAAGGGGCTGGCGAAGTTGTTTTGCGTGGGCATCTCGAGGCGCATGTGGCGACAGCTGCCGCTCGAGGTGACGCTTCTGAAATGGTGGATGAGGTCATGGAAGCGATACGGCTTCACTAATGTGTTAGCGGATGGTAATTGTCAAGATACGAAAGTGTACCCATTCCAGAATCTCGATCACCACCGATGTCTACCGTCATATTAGGCTCGAGGAGAAACGAGCCAAAATGATTGACTTCTTCGCGGGTAAAAAAATTACTAAAGAGCCCGAGTAAATTCTACTGTGCAACTTTTTGCACAAAAAATGGTTCGAGCCGCTATACCAATCTAAAGTGGAATCAAAAAGACCCTGTGAAACACAGGGTCTTTTTTGGTGGCGAGAGCCGGGCATGATCCGGCGACACTACGATTTTCAGTCGTATGCTCTACCAGCTGAGCTATCCCGCCTTGGTAGAACCTTGCTTACCTTTTGTTCCAAAAAGCCCGAGCGAACTCGGGCTTAAAAGTGGCGGACCGGACGGGATTTGAACCCGCGACCACCCGCGTGACAGGCGGGTATGCTAACCGCTGCACCACCAGTCCAAGGCAATGCTGCTCTCTCGAGCGGCGAGGAGTATACAAGCCACTGGCGAGACTGTCAACTGCTGTGTGCTGGACTCGAGTATGAACAAAGCGGATTCTGGTTAGGGAATCCGCTTTTGATGTTATGCACAGCCTGAAGCTCCGTTACTCGAGGTAGGTGAGTAAGTGCGTTACTCGAGGTAGGTGAGTAATCCGTTACTCGAGGTAGGTATACCCTACAAGCTCTTCGTCATAATGCTCTAAGAAGCTCTCGCCTTCGTCTGTACCAACCACTTTCATGGCAACGCTGCGGTCTACTTGTGAGCGCATACTCGAGAAGAGTTGTGGTGCGGTGTAGCCCATGCCTTCGATTAAACGCCGAGCTTTTTGACCACGGACAAATAAATCTATTTCGTACTCGCCGTTGTCCTCGACTGTCACATGAACTTCGTTGACTTTGCCAAACAGGTTATGGTCGCTGCCCAAGACATCTTGGTATGCGCCAACCAAAAAGACCCCAAGGTAATACGGTTGCTCTGGATTAAATTCATGCAGCGCAATCGCTTTTTTGACATCGCGCAGGTCTATAAACTTGTCTATTTTGCCATCTGAATCGCAAGTGATGTCCACAATCGTACCAAGTTTGGTGGGGCGTTCCTCGAGCCGAGAAAGCGGCACAATTGGAAAAAGTGCATCTATTGCCCAGTGGTCTGGCAGGCTTTGGAATAAACTAAAATTACAGATGTACTTGTCTGCCAAGAGCGGCGGTAAATCCTCGAATTCTTCCGGCACGTATTTTGGATCGGCTTCCTCGATGACTTTTAAGACCTTTTGCAAAATTCGGTTAAACAGTTCTTCGCTGCGAGCGCGGTCACGCAAATTCAGATACCCAAGGTCGTACAAAGTGTGCATTTGAGTCTTGGAATCCACGGCATCGTTGTACATCTCCGAATAGTTTTTTAAGCTGATATTTTCATAAATCTGCTCTAAATCTTTGACTAAATCATGGGAGTCGGGGTCTCTTGGGGCAAGGTCGGCTGGGTATCGGGTCGGTCCGGTCACATCTAGCACTGGCAGTACCAGCACGGCATGATGCGCCGTTAAAGCCCGTCCAGATTCTGAGACGATGACTGGGTAAGCGCTTTCCTCGAGTTCTGCGCCTTTGCAAGTTTCTAAAACACTGTAGACCACATCTTGGGCATATTCTTGCAGGGTATAATTGGCACTCGAGTAAAACGTGGTTTTGCTGCCGTCGTAATCCACAGCCAGTCCGCCACCAACATTGAGGTACTTAATCCCCACGCCAAGCTCACGCAACTCGGCGTAAGTCTGAGCGGCTTCACGCACCGCCACTTTAATACGGCGAATATCGGTCAGTTGGCTGCCAACATGACAATGTAGCATTTGCAAAGAACTTTCGAGACCCAACCCCTTTAAGCGGTTGACCACAGCCAACAATTCAGTGGCGTTCAAACCAAATTTCGCGCCGTCTCCACCAGATTCTTCCCATTGTCCACTGCCTTTGGCATGGAGCTTAAAACGCACTCCGACCACAGGTTTGACCCCAACTTCTTTGGCAATCCGCAGCACCCGCTCGAGTTCTGAGAATTTTTCTAGAGTAATCACGACGTTCTTACCAAGTTTTCTGCCCCAAAGCGCAAGACGCACAAAACCATCGTCTTTGAAGCCGTTACAACACAAAAGCGCCTCTGGATGAAGTTCTTGGGCTAAACACAAAGCAAGTTCGGCTTTAGAACCCGCCTCAATGCCGTGAGCAAATTGCCGTCCCGCTTTGGCAATGGTCTCGACCACGACGCGGCGCTGATTAACTTTAATCGGAAAAACACCTTGGTACGTTCCGGGGTACTTATATTCGGCGATAGCTGAAGCAAACGCCGCGTTCAACCCAGCTACCCGAGACTCAAGAATCTGGGGAAAACGAATAATCACAGGTAGGGCTTCATCGCGCTTTTTAAGTTCCTCGAGAATCGCCGTTAAAGGCACAGAAGCACCATTTTGGGTTGGGGTTGCCTCGAGCAAACCAGTTTCGCCAACACGGTAATAGCCACCAGCCCAACTTGGCACACCATAAATTTCGGCGGCATCGGTGATGGTGAAACGTTCAAGTGTTTTCAATTTTGTATCCTCCAAGTAAATAAACTGTGAAAGTATACAAAAAATTGTGTGAAATGGGTGTCAGCTTGTGGCTCGAGATACCAAAAAACTCGAGTGATTGTTCACTCGAGCCTTGATTCTGGTCATTTAGGCTTTTGGTTTAGTTAAACGCCATAAGCCAAACATGATAATTGCGCCCAGTCCAGCAATAATTGCGGTGACATTGCGAAAAAACTCGACGGTTAGGGCTTGGAGCGGATAAATATTGTTGTCTTTCAAATACTTATCGTTCACGTAACGCAAACCGTTTTCGCCTGTTTTCTCGAGGAAGGCTTTTGGGTCGCTAATAATCAGGCGTTGTGGACTGCCAATTGGTTTACCGACTTCGTTCTCTGCGCCAAAAAGTGCGGCTACGCCAGCTTCCCTGATTTCGATGCGTTGGGCTAGAACTGCATTTTGGGTAACAATACTCGAGACCACAAAACTACCGGTTAGCACAACTACAGCAGTAATGGCTAAACCGAAAAAAACTGGGCGCAGTCTCGAGAACATGGCTTATTTATCCGTTGCCACAACAGCCAGAGTAATCTCTACGCTATCATTAACCCGTCCTGCGCCAATGGCTGGGTGCTTAACGCCATAATCGGAGAGTTTAACTTTGAATTTGGTGCTAAGTGCAGCTACATTTCCAGCAAAGCCCATGCTTTTGGTGACTTCGCTGGCGTTGGTGATTTTTAAGGTGGCGGTGGTGGTCAAACGCTTGGTGATGCCTTTCATGGTCAGGTCGCCGGTCACTGCGTAGTTGTTACCCGAAGTGTTACGCACGGTCTTGGCTTCAAATTTAATCATGCCGTCTTTGTCAAAGTTGAACCAGTCAGCGCTTCGCATGTGTTCGTTGCGTAAGGCTACGCCCGTGTCAATGCTTGTACCGTCCACAATAATTGTGCCACTACCCGTTTTGGTGGCAGCATCAAAGTTGATTGTGCCAGTGATTTTGCTGGTGCGTCCAGTCCAGTTTTCAATATCGGTTTTGTTCTCGACGGTGGCGACACTAAAGCGTTCATCGGCAACGATTTTCCAAGCGTTACTTTGGGCTTGGGCAATTGCGGCGACGGTCAGGGCAATAACAGCACTGGCTAACATTACTTTTTTCATGGGTGAATCTCCTTGTGCCTAAAGGCGGGTACACTTCTGGTTTTCCAGGAAGTACCCATAATTTTGCAAAAAAATTGTGTACGGTGTGTCAAGCGCTTAACACAAATGAACAAAAAGCCAGCTTCTCTCGTATTTTTAATTATGACTGTGGAAAAACCAAATCTATACCAACAAATTGCTCGAGTTTTAGGGATTCAAACTCCAAAATCAGTCTTGTCTCATTCTGAAGCGTGGGTGGTGCAGAACACCAATTGGGGACCGAAACTGAGTTTAGAGGAAATGAAAATGATGGGTAGCATTTGCCCACCGCGTCCGTACCGCAAGGGCGAATTCATCTACCGCCAAGGCGACCCTGCCGACACGATGTTTATTCTGCTCGAGGGGCATGTCAAAGTGATGTTGCCCAACGAACGGGTGGTGGCGGTTTGTGGACCAGATGATTTTTTTGGCGAATCTTTTTTAATCAATTCCGTACAGCGCTTAAGTAATGCTGTTTGTTTAAGCCCAAAAGTGCTTGCCTGCCCGATTTCTCGAGACCAATTTTTAAGTGTGGCAAAAAATATCCCAAATGTTGCGCTGGCATTTGCGACGGTTTTATCAGAACGCAACCGCACCCTTGAACTCGAGTTACAACGCGCCAGCTTACCTGCTGAAGCTCGGTTAGCGGGTAGCTTACTGCTTTTAACCAAACGTTTTGGTACACCGATTAATGAGCATCTATACGAATTAAATCTGGATTTGCGCCAAGACGAACTTGGAGCGTTGGCGGGTACAACCAGAGTCAGTGCCACAACTGCCCTGAGTACATGGCGTGAACAGGGTTGGCTGGAGGGTACTCGAGGTTCGTACAAAGTTCATATCAAAGCCTTAGAAGCCCTACTCGAGCGCTTAGAATCTGCCAAATTAAGATAAGGTTGGGATTTAAGCGTCCGGTATTGCCAACAACAAAATAGCACGAACGTTCGTGCTATTTTTATCTAATGGAGACTCCTAAAAAACAATCTACTCGCACCCACATCCTCGAGAAAGCGGTTCAAATTGCCTCGATTGAAGGGCTGCAAGGCTTGAGCATCAATAGCCTCGCACAAAGCCTAAGCATGAGTAAAAGCGGGGTTTTTGCCCATTTTGGTTCAAAAGAAGAATTACAAATTGCTACGCTCGATACAGCTTGGATAATTTTTTCGCCGTGCCTGACTGCACCACCAGATTTAAGTGCCGTGCAGCAACTACAGCACCTACTCGAGCAGTGGCTTAACTACCTCGAGTCAGACACCTTCCCCGGCGGTTGCGTTTTCATGTCCGCCAGCAGCGAACTAGACGGTAAACCCGGAATTGTCCGCGACCATCTTATGCAGCTAGTCTCGAGGGCTGTGTTTGTTCTAATCGAACGAATTAAAAAAGCCCAAGATACACAGCAACTCGTTACCAGTTTGCCAGCCGAACAAATGGCTTTTGAACTCCATGCGTTTTTACTCAGCGCCAATCTAAGCTACCAACTTAGCCGTGATAAACAGTATTTTGCAATTGCTAGAAACGCAATTTTTCGCCATTTTGAAGAGTGGCAAGGACTAAACCCATGAACCCAAAATTACGCACCGCCATGCTTAGCAACCTGATCTTCTCGAGTCTATCCGCCATTACATTTTTACTTTTTACCAAGACAATTGCCAGTGCCAGTGGCGCAAGCGAACTGATGCTTAGACTTGTGGCTGTTGCCTTACTTGGTTTTGTGGGCATTCTCTGGTATGGCATTCAAAGCAAGCAAATTCTAATCGCAAAAATAGCGATTATCCTTGATACGCTCTGGGTCATCTCGAGCCTGATTGTTTTAATGACAGGTTGGTTAGCCCTGACCCCAAGCGGCGTAATCGGTGTGACTGGCATTGCTGTTATCGTGGCTGGTTTTGCCATTTGGCAATTAGCCAGCATCAAGGAGTAATCATGTCAAAATTTGTAAAATATAACCTGCACGTTATCGAACCAACCCAAGCCACTGGCTTAGTCAAACGCATTTATAGGCAAATGAACCAAGAAAACGCTGGAGTACACGGACCTTTTTTAATCCACTCGAGTGTCCCGAACTTGCTGGCTGGAATCTGGGCATTATTCCGCGAGACACAAATCGCCAGCCGTGTACCTCGAGTTGACCTAGAAACGATTGCCCTTGTGATTGCCGAACAAAACCAGTGTCCGTGGTGCATCGAAGCCCACAGCACCGCCCTTGCCAACACGACAATAAACGTTAGTATTGCACAATGGGCAAAAGCAACCCAAAATCCAGACGACCCAGCCCTAAAAAACCCACCATTCAAACCAGAACTAATGCCCGAGTACATCGCGGCGGTGCTGCTTTGGCAATACATAAACCGCATGAGTAACGCCTTACTGATAGATTCGGCTTGGGTTGCTTTTGGGCAATTCAAACAACCGTACTTAAAACTGATGGGTTGGGTATTTGAAAAATTTGTCTTAACTAAACCCAACAAAGCCGGATTGTCGCTCGAGTTTTTAGAAACACACGACCTACCCAAGCACCTCGAGTTTATGAAAAATACAAATATCGCTGCTGCACTCAGTCATTTGCACCACACGCTGCAAACCGCCATTGATACTGCCCTACCAGTCATAGTTCAAATCTTTGCGTTGCAAAAAATCAAAGAATGGCGTGGTCAGCACATGGGGTTATCGCGCCAATGGGTCAATGAAATGGTCAAAGACCTATCAGACGAACATCAAGCATCAGCAAAATTGGTCTTACTGACGGCTTTTGCGGCGTATCAACTCGAGCAAGGTATCATAGTCCAGTACCGCAAATACTACCCAGAAGACGCAGCCCTTGTGACCGCCACGGCTTGGGCGAGTTATCACGCAGCCACTCGAGTTGCTGGTTGGGTTAAATTTTAGCGCTTAGATTTTTTCTTGTACGCCTCGCCGCGTTTCTCGAGGTCAGCTACAAAAATAATACGTTCAGGTAAGACAACATCGAAAAAAACCCTGAGATTACCGACTCGCAAACGATACTCGGCTTGGTAGCTTTCGCCTAAAGCGACAACATCACCATTGGCAGTTAAAGCCAAGTGTTGCAGCGCCAACAATACGCGTTCTGTATTTTCACTGGACAAAGCATCTATTACTTTTTCGGCTCTTCGATGATATTCGATTGAATACGGAGTTAAATCACTGCGAATTGGCTTTTTTTCTCCGTTGCAAACGTTCCATCATTTCTGCATGAGAAACAGTTTGTAACGTGCCATTGGCTCGAGCCAAACGCATTTCTTCAAAAGACCGTTTAACTCGAGCAGGAATTTTCTCATTACTCGGGTTTGCTCGAGCCTCCCGCAGTTTAACATCAAGCGGATGCTCCTGCGTTTCAGTCAGAGACTGATTATTGCTTGGTACTGGGATGACAGTAGCAATGATTTTTGCTAATGCTGCTTTGCGAGTACGAATTCCATGTTCTCTACGATAATGATCAATTAAAGTCAAAGAACCTTTATCCAGAACGATTGTCATGTCTACGATTATACAAGAAAACTCGGGTTATACTGTGTGGCTTTATGGCTGATTCTTCTTTACTTGATTCCCTTAATCCCGCACAGCGAGCGGCTGCCGAACACTTGCATGGACCTGCGCTAGTCGTGGCGGGGGCTGGGGCGGGCAAAACCAGTACGGTGGTGCGCCGCATTGCCTATTTGATGGAGGCACACGGGGTGTACCCGAACGAAATTTTGGCGGTGACATTTACCAATAAAGCGGCTGGCGAACTCAAAGAACGGGTCAACCATTTAATCGGTAAGCACGCCGAACAGATTTGGGTCACGACGTTTCACAGTGCGGGTGTACGAATTTTGCGAAGCTACGGCGAGTTTGTAGGGCTTAAAACCGGTTTTGTGATTTATGATGATTCTGACCAATTGGATATTCTCAAAAACATTCTCGAGGGAATTTCTGGGGCTGGCGATTACAACCCGCGTTATTTGCGCGGCATTATTGACCGTGCCAAATCGAACCTGTGGACTCCGCAAGACCTTGGGGTGCAAGGCGAGGAGTACATGTCTGGAATGCCCAAGGATGTGGTTGTGGAATCTTACAGGCGCTACGAGAGCGCCATGCGCCGCGCCAATGCGATTGACTTTGGCGACCTTTTGGTCATGACCGTAAAACTCTTTAAGGAACGCGAGGATGTTCTCGAGCGAATCCAGAATAGGGCGGTTTTTGCCCATGTAGACGAGTACCAAGACACCAACAAAGTCCAGTACGAAATGACCCGCTTGTTATCCGAAAAATACCGCAACTTAATCGTGATTGGCGACCCCGACCAGAGTATTTATGCCTTTCGTGGCGCAGATATTCAAAATATCCTCGATTTTCAAAAAGATTACCCTGATGCCGCGATTTACCGCCTTGAAGCCAATTACCGTAGCAATGCTCGGGTTCTCGAGATAGCCAACGCCTTAATTAAACACAACTCTGAACGGCTCGAGAAGAATTTAGTGGCGGTCAAACCAGCCGGTGAACCAGTGCGTTTTTACCGAGCGCCAGACCACCGCGCCGAAGCCGAATTTGTGACCAATCGCATCGAAGCCTTGCGAGGAAGCGGCTCAGAGTACAAGAAAATAGCGATTTTGTACCGCACCAATGCCCAAAGTCGAGTTCTCGAGGAACGGCTGATGCGCTCAGGTGTGCCGAGTAAAATTGTGGGTGGGATGTCCTTTTATGACCGCCAAGAAATCAAGGATTTACTAGCGTATGCGCGTGCAGCAGTTAATAACTCGGATGACCTCGCCATGAAACGCGCCATGAAACGCCCACGCCGAGGCATTGGCGACACGACTTTAGAAAAACTCGAGACTTGGGCAAAACTCAGCAACACTTCGCTCTTAACTGCGCTCTTAAAAGGGGATGAAATTCTCGAGCGTGGCGGCAATAAATGCGAAGAGTTTGGCAAGTTGATTCTCGAGTTATCCGAGTATTCCTCAGCCCACAGTGCCGAAGAATTCTTTAGACTGGTCATAGACGTAACGGGTTACAAAGCCATGCTTGAATCGGAAATCAAGACCAATAAATTTGAAACCGAAGCGCGTTTAGAAAATATTAACGAGCTTGTCAATGCGGCGGCTGAATGGGACGGCGAAAACCACGGCACAATTCTCGAGTTTTTAGATGATAGTGCGCTTCTAAGCAGCGTGGATGACATGCGAACCAAACGCGATAACAAAAATACCCCCGAGGACTGCGTGACGATGATGACCTTGCACAATGCCAAAGGTCTCGAGTTTGAGAATATTTTCTTGGTTGGTTTTGAAGATGGGCTTTTACCGCACCGCTCGAGTATTGTTGAAGCGGGTGGTATCGAAGAAGAACGTAGACTTTTGTATGTTGGTATTACCAGAGCCATGGAACGGCTTTGGATTACGATGGCAGAATCTCGGCAAGTCTACGGGAAAACCATGCCTAGCGAAGAATCACGGTTTTTGCGTGACATTCCCCAAGATTTGATGGCGCAAGTCAATTTATTCAATGAACCTTATGGCGCAAGAATTGACCCACAATGCACCCCGCCAGCCCTTCAAGCCAAGCTCGAGGCGGCTGGTGGGGCGGTGCTGAGCTTAAAGGGTGGGGAACGCGTCAAGCACCCTAAATTTGGCATTGGCAAGGTGCTGGCAGTGACGGGCATTGGCGATAGGCTTGAAGCAATGATTCATTTTGAGGCTGGGGCTAAGAAATTATTGGTCAAATACGCTAATTTACTGCTTGAAGGATGAATAGAATCGGCTTGTGCTACACTAAAAATATGACCTTGCAGATTCAACTTAATTCTGAATTAGCCAAACGTTTAGATGTCTTGGCGGTCAGTCGTGGAACAACACCAGAACAAGTTATACTCGAGTTACTGCAACAAGAAACAGCTTTACAAACACCAAAACCACGTCCAGCTTGGATTGGAATGGCGACTTCTGGAATTCCAGATTTGGGTTCTCGAGCCAGAGACTATTTCTAACTTTGGCTCGAAGATATTTTTCTTTGGTGCGACCTTTGGGCATGGCTTATTTTGAGCTTTACCGCATTAAATCAAAGTATCTCGAGCATCAGAGGGCTATAGATTTTCGGATTGCAATTGTTCGAGTTTCTCGAGAATGGGATTGAGGAGTTCGTGGTCTGGCTCGAGATTGAGTTCAATAGAGATGATGTTATAGTCGTAAATTAATTTTAACATACGGTCTAAAAACACCTTGGGGTGTTGGAAAAATAGTTCTGCAAAAACTTGTATCGCTAAGTATATAGACTTAATGGCATTTGGCTTTTGATTTACAATTTTGTAGAGATCGATTGCCAACATTAGGCAAGATACATATCTTTCGGTAAACTGCGATCCATATTTACTAAAATACAATTTGAGTATTGAAAGCGCATTTTGAACTTCCTGTAAAGCTAAGTCGAACTTTTCAAGATTTCCATAACAAATTGTCAGATTATGTAAATTCATTGCATGGTCTGGCAGAAACACATCTGGGTTCTCATTTATAAGTTGGTTATAAATGACCTTTGCTTTAAGAATTGTTTCCTCAGCTTTGTTATGTTCTCCGAGGTCGCTATATTTCATACCGAGATTAGTAAAACTCATTGCAAGAAGCATATTGAAAGTATCTGGTTTGTGTTGGGCAAGCTCTTCATATTTTTTTGTTGCTTCTTCGGATGCGATCCGAGCATCTTCATATTTTCCAAGGTCTGTAAATTTTGACCCTAAATTACTAAGAGTACCTGCAAAATCTGATTTGGCAGTTTCGGGGTACTTACGGAAAATATCTATTGCATCTTGACTGACTTTTAGTGCATCCAGCTTCATTCCGAGTTGGCTGAACCTATTTCCAAGACTACTTAAACTTCTGGCAAGATTAAGTTCAAAAATATCTGGGTTTTCAAAGCTGAGTTCCTTATAAATTTTTACTGCATCAAGTGTTACCTGCAAAGCTAGTTCTCTCATTCCTAGTGTTCCATAGCAATTTCCAAGACTTAAAAGGCTCATAGCAAAGTCAGGCTTAAATACTTCTGGTTGTGCCGTAGCAAGTTTTTCGTAAATTGTTCTAGTCTTCAGATTGATTTCTAGTGCTTTTGAGTGTAGTCCAGATTGGCGATACCTAATACCCAAATCGTGAAGTAAACTAAGATGAGAGATTGGATTATCAATAATTCTTTCTGCATACTCTCCACAATCCACAGCAAGTTTTCTAAGTTTTACAGTAGCTTCTGGTAAGCTGTCAAAAACTATTAAAGCTAAAAGCTGCATTCTATTTTCTAGGACGGTTCTTAGTAATTGTTCACTGCTATCTGGATTCCATTGCACCATACGAATAAGCACAGCAATGGCTGTTTCCAAATTTGCAATTGGTGGTGACTCAGACGGTTCTGGCTCACCAAAAACCAAGTTGATTATTTGTTGCCCTTCTGGACTCTCGAGTTCCTTTTGTACCAACCGCTCACCTAAAATATCTGGCTCGAGTGGTGCAATATAAAGTTTGTCTTTTGGGTACAATGCTTTCAAGCGCCGCAAAACCGTTCTGTGCTGGTCTGCATTACTTAGCTCAAATAGTGGAGCTTTTTGAACCATTTCTAAGGCTTGGGTTTCGCTCGAGAATCCATCGTAAAGCGTTGCAATGGTCATTACTCGGCGTAGGCGTTCGCGTGATCGAGACTCGTTTTGGCTAATTTCTGTACTTATTGAATCCCATGCTCGCATTTCGTGTTCAAGTAGAATATCCAGTATGGTTGATAAATCCTCGGGTGGGTTCGTTGTTTCGGCTAAAACCATGTTCAGTGCCGAAATGTGAATTGCTAAGACACGCTGGAAAGTTTCGTGGCTTAAGTCAGGTGGTGTTGGAATCCAATTTTTTCGTTGCTCATAATTTGGTGTATCAAACTGTTTTAAGTAGGCTAAAAATGCTTCGCGGTAACTGCGTTCTCTGGTTTGTGAGTCGTTTGGAATTGGTTTTATTGCAATTGGGTCTTTTTGAATAATCTCTCGAGCATTTGGGATATTGACAATTAAAGTTTCGAGCCATTCACCTGTGTCTCGGGCAAGTAAGGCAACTCGGACTGGGTATTTTCGGGTAGTACCATCTAACCTTGAAATTAGTGCCTCGAGTTGATTTTTGCGTCCTTCGGCATAATCAAAAATCAGGAATAAAGGTGTTTCGCGGTTCAAAATTGTATGAAGTTGGTCTGTAGAGATTTTCTTGTCTATAAAACCTGCTGTCCAACCTAAGCACCGCATGATTCGAGCTATCTCGAGAAATAAGCGGGTTTTGCCAATACCACCTTTGCCCGTAAACACTTTTACGGCAAAGTCATCTGATTTATTCAACCATTCAATGTATTTTTTGCGTTCCTGTCGTCGGAATCGAAACGGGACACTGCGGTTTTCACTGCGAAGCGCTCCGCTTGGTGTGGTATGGCTGCGTGGTACTGGTATTTTTACCAAATCATCCAAGTTGTCTTTGAAGCGAATATAGGTACTTTCGTCTGAAAACAATTTCCTAACCCATTCTAAACCAAAAAAGTCGTACACAATTTCAGGGTGCTTGCGTAATTCGTTGGTGATTCGTACTTCGTCCCAAACTTCAAAGCCAATGCCTAGCTGCTCGAGCCGTTCACGTTGCACTTGTTTGTCGGTTTCAAAATGGGTTTTCTCACATTTACAAGCTACACATAAAACAAAAGTGTTACCTTGCTTTGCCCATTTCTTTTCAGGTTCTCCAGTTTTTTTTAATTCGGTTACATTGGGATTTCTTGACTTGCCCTGCGCCGTCTTAGGATTTTCGTAGAGGAGTGTATAAACAATTTCAGCTAGATTCACCTCATCGGGATTGGAATAACATTTTGCTTGGTAAACCGTGTGGTTGCTGCTATCTTTGAGCCTAGCATAGACATCAATACCGTGCTGGTCTTGCCCGTTCACACCATAAAGTAACGCCTCGAGAACCCCTGTTTGCACACTCGCCAGCCGAGCGCAAAGGCGTTCAAAGTTCTTTGCTCCCAATTGATACAAAGGTAGCTGTTGAAGCTCACCTGATGCCTGAATTGGCGGGGATACAGAGATTTCGGTTTTGGGCTTAAAAATTCGTATTAACTGCACTAAAACCTCATCAAAACCAATCTTTACAACGCTCATCAAATCGCTGTTTGCTCGAGCCGAATAATCCCGTATCAAATTGCAGTTCAGACTTCTCAAGTAGCGTGTTTTAGAGTATCACGATTTACTTTCTTGACTGGCAAACTTTTGGTTTTATTCGTTTGATGTTGTGTTCCTACTCTAAATTGCCCTTGCGCTTTTTGGCGGTGTCTGCTATTCTTCTTCGGCTTGGAGTGTGTTGGCTTAAGTATGGCATCGTCCATCGCCAAGACCAGAATTAGCGTCTACGCGAACTTCTCGAGCGGAGGAAAAATGGGTAAGTTAAAGACCAGAAAAGTTGCAACCAGCCGCATTAAAATCAGTGGCACAGGTAAAGCAATGGCATGGAAAGCCGGTAAGCGTCATTTGTCGTACCATAAAAGCGGCGATGAAATTCGTGGCAAAGGCAAAGCCTATGTGCTTGCAGATGCCGATCAGGAACGTGTGCTTCGCATGATTCCTTATGGGAGCAAATAATGCCACGCGCAAAGACCGGTATTATCCGTCGTCGTCGTCACAAAGTCATCCTCAAACGCGCCAAAGGATTCTGGGGTAGCCGTAGTAAAAACTACAAGAACGCTTCACAGACCTTGCTTAACGCCGCCACGTACTCGTACCGTGACCGTCGTAACAAAAAGCGCGATTTTCGTCGTTTATGGATTCAACGTATCAATGCCGCTACGCGTTTGCACGGCATGAGTTACAGTGTTTTTATTAACGGACTGAAAAAAGCCAATATCGAAGTAGACCGCAAGATGCTGGCAGATATTGCCGTGCGTGAACCAGCCGCTTTTGAACAATTGGTAACGGCTGCAAAACAAGCACAAGCGTAAAATATCAAACCAAGGGCGCTCGAGATTTCTCGAGTGCTTTTTTGTTATGCTCTGTCCTTGTGCCTGTCGTGCAATTAACCAGCCGTAACCAAGAAGTGCGCCCCGAAGCGATGCTCGAGGGTTTTGTACCGCCAGCGCGTTTTGCCAAGGTACGTTTTAACAATTACAATCCCAATGTGGCGTTCCCCAGCCAAGCGGCAGTTCGCTCGAGGCTCGAGGCTTTTTTGAGTCGTAACGAAACCACAAAAAGTTTTCTAAGGCTTTTCAAAAAACCAGTTCAATCCCTAAGTCTGTACTTGGATGGCGGCTTTGGGGTCGGTAAAACCCATTTACTCGCCGCTACATGGCATGAATTTAACGGCACAAAGTTTTTTTTAAGTTTTGCTGAACTAACTTTTGCAATCGGGGCTTTTGGCATGGCAAAAGCCGTACAAGCCTTTGCTCAAGCCAAATTGCTCTGCATAGATGAATTTGAACTCGATGATGTTGGCAATACGCTGGTCGTCTCGAGATTTTTAGGCGAACTGATTCCGCGTGGCACTCGAGTGGTCACGACCAGTAACACCTTGCCTGAGCAATTGGGCGAAGGGCGATTTAATGCCGATGATTTCAAACGAGAAATCCAAGGCATCGCTGACCGCTTTGAATCACACCGCATTGATGGAGCAGATTATCGGCACAGAGCGGGTTTGATTGCGCCTGAACCTTGCTCAAGTTTGCAGTTAAAAAATGCTTTTGAGAATGCTACGGGCAATGTTGCCTATGAAACTTTTACAGATTTATTGGCACACTTGGCACGGCTGCACCCGATTCGTTTTAATCATTTGCTCGAGGGCTTAAATACGGTCTTTCTCGAGAATTTAAGCCAAATAGAAAAACAAGATGATGCGCTGCGTTTTGTGCATTTTGTGGATAAACTCTATGACCGTGAAATTCGCTTGAGTCTGTCTGGTGTACCGCTTGAGGAACTATTTCCGCAAAGTTATAGATTTGGAGGCTATGCCAAAAAATACGCACGGTGTTTATCTAGGCTGGGCGAACTGATGCGTGAATCGGCGTTGGAACGTTCGGTTGGTTAAATTGTCACACCCAAGACACCCTTTTTTCATCTCTCGAGTGTTAGCCTATTTATATGGCTGATGGCGTAGATTTGGTTCATGGTGCATCGGTGCGCCTAAAAAGCAGTTTAGAGCGGGTTCTGATTGGTCAGACCGAAGTCGTGGAAAACTTGATTGCCGTGGCTCTGGCGGGTGGTCATGCACTGCTCGAGGGCGTGCCGGGCTTGGGTAAGACCCTTCTGGCTTCGAGTTTCTCGAGGGCGGCAAATTTAGAGTACCGTCGGGTGCAATTTACGCCAGACTTAATGCCAGCCGATATTACCGGCACGCAAATTATTGAGTCTGGTTCGGGGCGGCTCGAGTATCGTTTCGTGCGTGGTCCAATTTTCGCACAAGTCTTACTGGCAGACGAAATTAACCGCGCCACGCCAAAAACTCAGTCGGCACTTTTAGAAGCCATGCAGGAAGGGGCGGTCACGATAGCAGGTGAACGACATGAACTCCCCAAGCCTTTCTTGGTGATTGCCACTCAAAACCCACTCGAGATGGAAGGCACATACCCGCTTCCTGAAGCGCAGCTAGATAGATTCTTGGCTCGACTCGAATTTAAGCGCCCAAGTCCTGAAACCCTCAAACGAATTCTCGAGGCTGGCGAACCTAGTGTGCCTCAACCAGCCCTTGAACTCGAGCAGCTACAGGCTTTACGGGCGGTGGTGCGCGATGTACCAGTCTCTCAACCAATGCTCGAGTACATTGTGCAATTGGTTGAAGCCACCCACACCGATGCTCGAGTGCGTTATGGCTTGTCGCCGCGAGGAGCGCAGGCGCTTTTGGGAATGGCTCGAGCGTTTGCGCTTCTTAATGCCCGTCCATTTGTGTCTAAAGAAGATGTGATTCGGGCGTTACCGCTGGTTGCCAATCACCGCATGATGTTGTCATTTGAAGCTGAACTCGAGGGCGTGCTGGTTAAAGATATTCTCGAGAAAGTCTTGGCATCTGTGAAGGCTTAAGATGCAACTGCGTGGTTATCGTCTGGCTTCTCGAGCGCTGGCATCTGGCGCGGGTGAACGCCGTTCTAATTTTGCGGGTTCTGGTGGCGAATTTTTAGAGCATCGGATTTACGAACCCGGCGACGAACCACGTTTTATAGATTGGAATGTCTATGCCCGCAGTGGCAAGTTATTTGTGCGGCGTTTTGCCGCCGAACGCGCCACGCGGGTTTATGCAGTGCTAGACACCAGTGCTTCGATGACTTCTAAACTCGAGGTGGCAAAAAGCGCTTTGGCGTTTGCAAAACCATTTGCACGTTTAGACCGTTGGTTTGAGCGCTCTGTCCCAGATTTGCATTCTGGCTTAGCAAGGCTGGCGCTCGAGAAACCAGGTTTGGTCTTACTGGTAAGTGATGGTCTCGAGCCACTTTCGGGGATTCGCACGGGTTTAACCGCACTCACGGCAAGAGGTTTTGATTTGTCGTGGTTGCAGATTTTATCTCCCGAAGATACCGACCCGCCCACAGGTGCATGGCGAATTCAGGATGCCGAAGGTACTGGCTCACTCGAGGTAGACGATGTGGCGCGTCGGCGTTATTTGGAGCGCTTAAACACCCATCTCGAGGGCTTAGCTGGGTTGACCAGAACCCTAGGCTTGCGCCTTTCAAGGCTCGATTCGGCACTGCCAACCGATATTTTTACAGCCTTACGCCGAGCCAGAATGCTAGAGCGTGGAGCTTAGAGGCTAGGGTCAAAGGGTTTTCACTTTTAACCTTTTGACCTTGTTCCCCTTTTTACCTGTGTTTTTCACCTGATTGTCACGATTGTCCCGCGCTGGCTTGCTACACTAAAGTCGAGTGTTTAGTGATACGCCGCTTGGTAGTCTTAACTAATCTTTTCGGGAGTGAATAAATTGTGAGCCAGTCTGTTGCTAAAAATGTGGTCGTAAAAAGTCCTTTGAATCTGCGCCAATTTATGCCGTTGTTTGGTCTGACAGCCCTTGGCTTAGCTTGGGGTGGTTTTGAGTTGTATCACACCGACCGTGTTTTACCGGGCGTGACTGCTGCTGGGGTTGCGGTGGGCGGTTTAACCCAGCCCGAAGCTGTAGAAGCCTTGCGTGCTGCCAAGTTATCCGTGCCTGTGGTGGCAGTGCAAGCTGGAGACCAAACCATGCGGGTGCAGGCTGCCGAGTTGGGCTGGCGACTTGATTTTGATGGAATGGCGCAAAGTGCATTGCAAATCGGACGTGATGGCGAATTTTTTGACAATTTAGCCAAGCGCTTCACTGGCAATAAAAGTGTGTCATTGGCGGCTAAAGTTGACCCTAAAACCTTTAGAAATAGGCTCTCGAGTCTGGCTGCGCCTTTTGCGGTGTCCCCTAAAGACGCAGCTTTGGTACTAACTCAAAACAAGTATGTCATCCGTGAAGACATAGACGGTCAGGGTGTGGATTTTGAAAATGCGGTCAAGGCATTTGCAGCCAATCCTTTACTTCAAAATCTCGAGTTAAATATCACCGATGTTCCAGCCGCCATACAAGCTGGTTCTTTGAGTGATTTAGCGAACCAAGCCAATAGTATTTTGCGCCCAATCAAACTGGCGTATCCAACGCCAAACACTGGTCTGGGGCTGTCAAAAACCCTGAGCATTACCGAAGTCGCTAATTTGTTCTTTGTTGAAAAAACGGGCTTGCGTTTAGACGATAAAGCCATCGCTGAAACCTTGCGTTTGGTCTCGAGTCGTTTTGACCAAACCCCTCAAGATGCACGGTACAATCGCCAAGGTGCAAATTTGGTGCGTCAGGCTTCAAAAGACGGGTATGCCTTAAATCTAATTGAAGCCAAAAAGGTCTTAGCCGAGGCAATCCTTGATCCGAATTTACCCGAAGTGCAGTTGCCAGTGGCGATTACCAAGCCTAAAGTCAGTACCGAATCTATTCCAGACCCAAAAACCTTAACACTCCTGTCCTCGAGTACCACCAACTATTATGGCTCGAGCCGTGAGCGTGTGACCAATGCTGCCGTGGCTGCCCGTAAACTCGATGGCTATGTTGTCCCAGCCGGAGAGAACTTTAGTTTTAATGGGGCGGTTGGCGACATTAGCCCCGAGACAGGTTTTGTTGAAGGACTGATTATTAGTGGTGGACGTACTGTTAAAGGGGTTGGTGGCGGGGTTTGCCAAGCCAGTACAACGGCTTTTGCTGCCCTGTACCGAGCAGGTTTGCCAATTGTTGAACGTAACCAACACAGTTATAAAGTGGTTTGGTACAACGATGTTCTGGGTTTGGATGCGGCTGTGTATTACCCGAGCTTGGATTTGAAAATGCGAAATAATACCCCGAGTCCAATTGTGGTTCGTGCCACCACGGTTGGTGCAAGCATGACAGTGCAATTATACGGCGTGTCTGATGGGCGTAAAGTGGCGGTATCTAAAGCCAGGGTGCTGCGGCGCACCCCACACCCACCAGCCAAAACGGTTTTTAACTCGAGATTACCGGCGGGAGTTCGTAAACAAGTGGATTATGCGGTGGATGGTTATAACGTCAATGTGGTTCGTACCGTCAATGGGCAGTCCGAGAGCCTCTACACCGCTTACCGCCCTTGGCAAGCCGTCTTTGAAGTTGGACCTACCTTCCGCCCTCGAGTCCCAACCAATGCCGCTCGGAGCAACAGCAGCACAGTCAAGCCCGCCAATGCAGTTCGCTAAAAAATCGTATACTCAAATATGTCCAAAACATATTGTGCTGCCATTCGCTCAGGTCAGCTTCATGCAGTTCATACGGCTTACCACGACCTCGAGTACGGCTTTTTAATCACCGATGATAACTTGCTGTTCGAGCGGCTGATTTTAGAGATAAACCAAGCTGGGTTATCTTGGGAAATCATCCTTAAAAAACGTGATGGTTTTAGAGTCGCTTATGCGAATTTTAAGCTCGAGCAAGTGGCGGCTTTTACCCTCGAGGACGAAATTCGTTTGCTTTCGGACACGGGTATTATTCGCAATAAACTCAAAGTCAAAGCAGCAATCGAAAATGCCAAACGAATCCTCGAGTTACAACGTCAAGATGGTTCGTTTAGCGCTTGGCTCGAGAAGCACAGGGGTTTAGATTTAATCGAGTGGAGAAAGCTCTTTAAGCAAACTTTTGTCTTTACAGGTGGCGAAATAGTGGGTGAGTTTTTGATTAGCCTTGGCTATCTGGGCGGCGCACATGACCCTGATTGCCCAGTAGGGCAGCAGACTAAAAAATAGGGTTAGCTCGAGTTTTGTTTTTCATAAGCCGCCAGCAAAATCTGGCTGGTATGTAGCACTTGCACATCCACATTGTATTTGCGCGTCCCAGCCTCGAGTTGCAACAAACAGCCCGGGTTTTCGACACTCAGCACCTGCGCCCCACTTTCACGCACCCGCTCCATTTTCTCTTCGAGAATTTTATAGCTCATATCTGGATGGGTAATGTTGTAAATCCCAGCACTGCCACAGCAATCACTGGCTTTCTCGAGTTCGCGGTATTCGACAAGCGGATTCTGTTTGAGTAAATCGCGTGGCTGGGTGCTACAACCTTGCCCATGACACAAATGACAGGCATCTTGGTAGGTCACGGTCATTTCGGGCGCACTGGCTTCTGGCAGTTCGCGGATACCGTGCTTTTTTAAGAATTCCGAAATTCCATAACTTTTACTCGAGAAGCGTTCGGCTTTGGCGGCGTATTCTGGGTCATTTTTGAACATTTTGGCATATTTTTTCAGTTCTGCGCCGCATCCCGCACAATCGGTGATAATCGCATCCACTTCTAAACCATCAAACAAATCAAGGTTGCGCTTGACCACTTGGTCAAAACCAGTTCGGTCACCTTCTTCGATATGGGGCGCACCGCAACAGGTTGTTTCGCGTGGTGTGACCACTTCAAAACCGTTAATCGTCAGCACTTTAACCGTGGCACTCGAGGCTTCACTAAAAAAAGCATTCATCAGGCAGCCCAAGAAAAAAGCCACCCGCCCACGCTGTTCGCCAATGGCTGGCGTAACAGGGGAGAGGGTAGTGCGAATTGAAGGCGCGACTTTTGCCGGAATAATGTTCTCGAGTTCGGCTAATTTCTTACCTAGATTGCCAAATTTTTCTAAAATTTTGCTTGAACGCACCCATTTTTGTAGCCCCAACCCCTGATAGGTTCGCACTCCAAAATTCATCACATCCCAAGCCCAAGGGTACTTAAATGGCTCAAGAATCGCCGCTATTTGCCAAGATGGTGGCTTACCGCCTTGCAAGGCGACTCGAGTTTCAACTGCCATCTCACCGGGTTTAACCCCACTTGGGCAAACGGTTTGGCAAGCCCGACAATCAAGGCAATCATAAGCTGCTTCAAGAACCACTTCAAAGTCGGTAGTTAAGCCCTCGGCGGCGGCGCGGTAGAGCATTACTCGCCCTCGTGGACTCTGAATCTCTTCGCCCGTCAACTGGTAGGTTGGGCAAGCCGACAAACACACACCACACTGCACACAAATATCAGAACCAGCAATCAGCCCGCTTGCTCCATCAAAAGGCAGATGGACAAATTGCTCAATGGTTATCGGTTCTCGAGTGGCAGTTGTCATCTTGGTATTGTACTGACTTTAGGTCTTTTTCAAAGGGTAAGCTGTCTAGGGCGTGAGGTATCTATTCGCAGGTAATCTCGAGGACGTTACTCGTAGCTAATTTCGAGGACGTTACTCGTGGGTAATCTCGAGAATTTCGATTTCTCGTCCTTTAACCATCACTTTTTTACCCACTTTGTTGTCCATCAAGGCTGCGCCCATATCCGAGGCATCAGAAATTTTGCCTTTTTGTGGGTCAGCTTCATGGGTCGAAACAATGTTAAAAATTCGTTCTGCCCCGTTCATACGGATTTTGACGGTTGAACCTAAGCCCACTTTTTTATCATTGCCAACTTCCGCCACAACTTCAGCTTTGGCAAGAATCCCCTCGAGTTGAAAAATTCGGGTCTCGAGTGTTCCCATTTTTTGCCGTGCATCATCGTAGCCAGAGTTTTCGGATAAATCGCCTTCTGCCATCACATCAGCCATAAATGAACTGATTTCGTCGCGTCCTACGGTGCTTAAATGCTCGAGTTCGGCTTTGAGTTTGTCATAGCCTTTTTGGGTTAATCGTACTTTTTCACTCATGGTGTTGTCCTTTTTGGGTCAAGAAAAAGAGGCTCTGTTTCGAGCCAATTATTTTTTAGTATACCCTAAGCTCGAGCGGCTTCTTCGGCAAGTTCGCGCTGGGTATTGATACGTTTGGAGCGCAATCCAAAGAAAATCACGCCAGCCACACTTAAAATACGGAGTGTCCAGAGGGCAAGGTCGCCGTGCAAAAATGGTAGCCAAGAACCAAGCATTTTATCTTCGTGGATTAAATCGGCTGCCACCCATGCGATTAAGCCAGAACCAATATAGACCAGCCAAGGAAAGCGGTTAAAAAGACTCGAGACGACGTTTGAACCAACCATCAAGAGTGGAATGGATAACCCCAATCCAATCATCAGCAGTAAAAAATTCCCATCGGCTGCACCAGCTACCGCTAAGGCATTGTCTAGGCTCATGACCGTATCGGCAATCACGATGGTGCGGATGGCATCCCAGTAGCCTCCTTGGATTTCGTGTGGTTCATCGGTGGCTTCTTCAGTTTGTGCTAGTAATTTCCAACCGACCCACAAAAGCGTTAGTCCGCCCAAGGCACGTAGTAATGGAATACCAAGTAAAACTGTGCCAATTAAAGTGAATATGATTCTTAGAATAATTGCGCCAGCCGTACCCAATAAAATTGCACGGCGACGCATGGCAATGGGTAAGGTTGCGACAGCCAGTCCAATCACTACGGCGTTATCGCCAGACAAAACAATATCGGCAACAATAATCTTAACTAATCCATCCCACGAAAAACCTGCTTCAGCAATCATAATATTTTACTTCCTTTTTTGAGATGTCTTTAGGTGCTTTCGGTGAGTACAAAACCCTAAGTGCTTTCGGTCAGGACAAACCCCTTACCCTCGAGGTGAACACTTTCAATTACCCGTTCATCCATGGTGGTGTTTTCGATAGCACTGGCGATAATATCCACATATTGTTTGAGTGGGGTGTTAATCACTTTTTTAGCCAAAGTCTCTTCAACTTGAAAAATCCCAGCGCTGTTGGTCATGCGGACACGTATCTCAATCGGTTTTTCTTGTCCCCTAGAAATCGTGACTTGTTCGATGCTCAGCGCCGAGACACTATGAATATCTATTTTACCTAACGCAAAGGCTTTACGCCCGCGTCCTTTGGTAATGTCTGTGCCGTCGGCTACAGCCGTAATGCCAGCTTCGAGGGTCAGTGGCGTAGGGTTTAAGTCATGACAATTGATTGAGTGCAGAATAAACGCCCGCAACTTGGTGCGTTGCGAAATATCGGGGTAAACTGCGCCTAAGACTCGCTCGAGAATCGGCATCGCAAGGGCAACCCCGTGGGCTTCATGACCAGACCTATGAACCTGATTACCTATATCATGCAGCATTGTGCCGAGCAGCACCACCAAGTAAGTATCATCGGTGTCGCCCGAACCAGACTCGAGAACGTCGCCTTTGACTTTATGTTCTAAGAGCAGTTCTAAGAGGGCTAAACTGGCTGCCCCAGTCACAAAAGCATGTACCCTGCCGTGGTCGTTATAGCCAAGTTTGCGTACCGTAATGTAATTTGCCATATCCCAATTGGCAAGGGCTTCGGCATCTTGGGTCAGCAGTTGATAGGCTTGTAAGGTTTTTGGATACGGCTCGAGGTCACGGCGAATAGCGCGGTCAGCTTCTTGAATCAGTTTGACCCTAGGTGTGGCAAATTCAACCTCGCTACCGGGCGTGGTGTATTCTGGCTCGTTTTCAGAAGCTCCGGCTCGAGTCAGGTTTGATTCGCGTCCAACATGGACATTTAATTTTAGGCGTTCTCGGTTCATAAATTATAAAAAAGAAAAAAGCGCAAACCCCTACTTATTTCCTCTTTCCTCCTAGTGGGTCATTCGATTTGCTAAAAGACTTTGAAAAAACTCGATAACTCTGAAAAGCTAGAAGCTAAAAACTAGCCGCTAGTAGCTAAATTAGGTGGTCTGTGACCAGTTTTTAAGGGTTTCATAGTCGCGTTGGGCATTGGCAAAAATTCGGCTCATGACCGCAACATCTTCGATTTGCACCGTAATAAAATGCTTGGTGTCTTGCTCACCTGCTAAAAACATGGCGAGGAGTGTGCCACCAGATTGTTCGACGGTGCAAATACGGGCTGGGCGACGCTCGAGTTCTTTAGCGAGTTCGCGTTGGTATTTGTCCATTTCTAGTAGCAAGGTTGCAATTTTGGCAGGTTCGTGGATACTTCCAGCTTGTAGTTCGCCGTTGGCGGCAATTAAGGCAGCTTGGGCAACGCCGCGCTCTTTACTGACTTCGCTAATCCAAGCGGTGGCAAGATTGCTGCTCGAGCCACTCGAGGATACGGTCATGACCACAGGTTCGACTTTTATTGTTTCGACTGGGGTTAGCTTGGCTTCGGCGGCGGCTTGTTTAATGGCGTTCATATCGCCACCAAAAATGCCCAATAAGTCATCTATTTGTCCAGTATCGCGCAGCGCCACCGCCACTGCATTGGCGGCTTCGGCTTCTTGGCGGGCGACTTGCAGTAAGCGCTCGGCTTCTTCTAAGGTGCGCTCGAGTTTTAAGCGGGTTTCTGGGGCAAGGCGTGTCCCCGGTTCGGTGGCAAGAACCGTGCTTAAACGCAACAATTGGCGAATTGTTTCGCCTCCCATCTGACGAAACTGGTTGACTTCACGCATGACTGTTTCGGCACGTGAACGCCATGCGTTGACCGCAGTTTCTTCACTGATTCGCAAGGCTTCGAGTTCATCCCAAAGAGGGGCTAAACCAATCAGCGTACCAGATTCGTGTCTGCCTCTGGCTTCGGCAATTTGGGTTTGCAACTTCACACTTTGCGGATTGCCAATAAATTCTTTGACCCCACTTTCTAAGTCGGTCAGTTCACGGCGCTGAGCAGCTAGTCTGGCTTCGCGGTGAGCCCGTAAATCGGCTTCTAAATGGGCTAAGTCTGGGAAGTTTCCTACTTCTAAGCCTTCTTTTGCGCCTGAGAGGGTTTGAATCACCTCGAGTGCGCCGAGTTCATTGGCGCGGCGTTCCAAGTCGCCAATGCGCTGCACATAGACTTCTCGAGCGCGTCTGCCAAGACTTTCTAATTGCTGCTTAAAAGCCTCTAAGTTGGTGGTAATCGGTAATCCCTGCTCGAGTTGCTTAGATGAAACACTCAATTGGGCTTCTAGGGAGGCATGGTCTGTGGCTAATTCGGGCAAGTCTGGTAGCGCCGCCAAGGACAATCGCATGGCGCGGAGCATTCCACCTTCGCGGGCAACCAAAGCCCGGCGTTCAGCCTCAAAACGTTCAGCTTCGCGTTTTTCTGCCACCAGTCGCTCGGTCTCTAAACGTTGGCGCTCGCGTTCAATCGTTGCTAAACGTTCGCGTTCAACTTGTTGTGCTTCTAAACGCATAGCTTCGGCGCGTTCCATTGCCTGCATTCGTTCTTGTTCAAGCCGTTGCTGCTCGAGCCGTTCGGCTGCTAAACGAACTTCTTCGGCTTGACGGCGTTCTGCTTCGATTCGGCGCTGTTCTTCGGCGAGTCGTTCTGTCTCCAAGCGTTGTGTGGCTTCCCAAGTCTCTAAAGCACTTTGTAACTGACTGATTTCCTCACCCAGAGATTTGGTCAGGTCTTCTCGAGCTTGGTGCAGTTGAGTTGCCATCTCGAGTTCGGTCAGTTGCTGCGATAATTTTGCGGTGGCAGCAGCCCCAAGCGGCTCAAAGGTGGTCAAAACGCCACGCAGTTCATCGAGCAGCGCCGCTTGCCTGACAAGTACCCGTTCAATGCGAGCAGTTTCTTCGGCTTTGGCTAAACGTAGTTGCTCGAGTTGACGTTCAAAGGAGCGCAGCAAATCCTCGATTTTTTGCAACTCATCGCTGGCTAAAGTTTTACCTGATAGCATTCCAATGGCGACCGAAGCCGTGACATTGGCTTCATTGGTGTCTATGCCTTCCTCAGCATATTTGGCAAGCAGCAGACTGTAATCACTTAAATTTTGTTGTTGTAATTGCAGCACCACAGCAAAGTCCGCTTCTAAAATCGGGCGTATTTCACGAATAGCTTGGGTTTGTACCTGCCTTGCCAAATTCTGGTTATGAAATTCTAAGAATTGCTCTTTACGGGCTGGGTTAAGGTCGAGTAAGGCGGCAAATTCAAGACCAAGGGCTTCTAAGACTCGCGCATCGTCGGCTAACTCAATGTCTTTAACCCGTTCGGATTGTTCTGGGGTGAGTTCGAGTTCTGGGAAATCCAAGTCTATGTTTAGGCTGTCGTCTAAGCCTTCAATTTCCACAACGGCATCGCTTGAATAATCACGGACCGAAAGTTGAGGTGCATTGCCATCATCAATCACAATTGCGCCATCGTCTAAATCCACGGCTGGTAAATTGATTTGCGAAACACTGGTCGGTACAACGGTAGGCGTTTTTGGAGGTGCAATTGTTGAGGGAACTTGCACCACACTGGACTCTATCAGCTTACGCATCTCGAGGACAATTTTGCGGGCGCGTTCAACCTCGTCAGATGCCAATGTCTGAGATTCGTGGGCTTCGGTGATTTGGGCAATTAGTCCTTCTAAACGTTTAATTTTTGGTCCACCAATAGATTTTACTTTTTCAAACCCAGAGTGTAATTCGGCGATTTCTTGCGCTTGACGCACCAATAAATCCTGCAATTTGCGTTCTAATGCGCTAAGTTGGGTCTGGGCATCGCGGACCAATTCTGGGGCGGTTCGAGAGGCGGCTTGTTGTTCTTTGATGACATTGATTTGGCTACGAAACTTACTGGCTTCTGCCCAATCAAAATAGAGCGAAAAACGCTTCAAGCCCTGCTCGAGACCAAGCAGGACTTCGGCTTGACGGTCTAGCATCGGGTCTTTCGGGGCTGGGGCATCACTACCAAATTGTTTTTCGAGTTTGGATAGCTCATCAAGGATTTTCTGCACGGCTGTTTTGGCACTGGCTGGCGGAAGCGCCACTTGTAATTGTTTATAGACATTTGATTTCAGGACTTTTTCAATATCTTTAGATGAAACGGTGTCCGAGGTTTTGCCAAGGCGGGTCAAACCTTCATCAAAACTGGCTTTGGTGGCTTTGAGTGAACTTTCTGAATCAAAGTATTTACTGATTGCAGCGTATAAAGGGGTCATTAGAATTCCTCATCCCATTCTACAATGGTACGTCCAGTACCGCCATTGGTTGGGTTGGTCGGGTTGCTGATTTTATTGGTGGCTGAACTGTTACTCACCGCTTCTCCGGTCACGGGGGTACGGGTGCGAATTAACCCAAACTGAGCCGCAATTCCACGGAAACCTGCGGTGGCAAAAATAACCGTCAAAAGCAAAGTAAATGCCCAAGTCATTTGCGCCAAAGGATTTTGCAGCACTGAAAAAGAAGTTAGACCATTTAAGAAATTTTCAACTGGTTCAGGTAATTGCGTCCCTTGGGCAATCAAAGACCCGAGCCAAGCAATTCCTTCGACCAGGGGTGGGATAAACAACAAAACCATGGCGATACCGATGTAATTCCAATATGGATTTCGACCACCAAAAGCCAAACGCAACAAATAAATCGGATAAGCAAACATTAAAGCCACCAACAAAAAGACAATGCCACGTAAGCCCAGACTGCCCAACGCCCCTCCACCCATCCACCAAGGTTGGGCGTTCGAGACGATTTCTTGAAGTCCCGAAGCTGCTTCGCCCCTAGACCATTTGCGAATCGCATCCACTTCGCCGAGCAGCGTGGTGACATCAATAGGACGAAGCCCATAAGCCGCTTCAGTGGCTTCAAATAAAGTGCTGGCTCGAGTCGCAAGGCGCTGGTCGCCAGCTGCCACCACAGGACGCACGGCTTGATTAAAGACGGCTTTGGCACTGCCAATGGCTTCGCGCCCAGAATCAATTCGGGCATTTTGAATGTCCGATAAGGCAGTGGAGAGTTTTAAGCCAACCGAATCTATGGCGCTCGAGAAACTTCTATAGCCTTGTTCGCTTAAATCACGGGCTAAGCGTTCGGCTTGGGGTTTGGCAATACCAGCTTTACTAAGTTCGCTGCTGATTTGACTAAAAACTGCTGTGGCAACAACAGGTGCAGCAATGGCAACGGGTTTTGTTATCACTGGTTTTGTGACTGGTTTTGGTTTGACAACAGGTTTTGTGACAGGTTTAGCGGGTTTAACAACTGGTTTAGCCGCAGGCTTACTGACCACCTTACGACTCGAGTTGAGTAAAGCCCGGGCTTGCGAACCAAAACGCGTCACTTGTGAGAGTAAACCAACCACACCACTGCGGTAGCCACCAAGGTCGCCACTGGCAAGTAACCCAAGGGTTTCCGAGAAACGTGCCACCGATAACGAACCCACCCGAGGAGAATCTTGAACCACCAAGAAGGCACTGGCAGCCCGAACGGTACTCGAGAACGAAGCAATTTGATTTTTATTGCGGTTGGCATTTTGTAAACTGCGCTGCATCAAATTAGCAATTCCAGTCTCGAGTAACGCCCTAACCCGAGTGGATTGCCCTTTGGCGACACTGCTTTTTAATTCGACTTGTTGGGCTTTTGGCAACTCAAAAGCCCTGCCTAAAACGCCAGCGTACAAAGGAGCGGTTTTTTGTTTTGCTGAGATTTCAAAAAATAATTCTTCGTAAAGCGCCCGTTCTAAAATTCGTTGAATTTGTGAACCTTGGGCTTCAAGGTCGGTACGACTGCCCCTAGAAATGGCAGTGCGAGCCTGATCAAAGGCTTTATTGCCACCAGGAATCAGTTTTTGCGCCCGAATCTCTGGGCTGATTCGTCTAAAGGTATCCCTTGCCGATTCAAGTTGATTGATTGCCGCTCGAGGATTAGAACCAAGTAAAGTTGAGGCGGAACGCAAACCCGAATTGATGGCTTGATAACCACTTAATAAATCAGCCGCATTCGCACCGGCACCAAAAAATAACGCAACCCAAACCAACACCAGCTTTAACCTTGTCATGCTGTCTCCTTCAAAGATTCTAACTCAGTAAAGACCCGTCCGACATTAACACTGGCATCGGCAAGGACAGTCAGTAATTGATCACCAAGTGGGGCAATAAAAGCACTTACACTTTCTAAATGGGTATAAAAAACTCGAAAATGGCGGCGTTTGGCAAGTAACATCGTGGTTGCAGCCACCACTCCAGCCAAATGATTAGCGCTACCGAGAGACAAACGAGCCGCAATTACATCACCATTGCGTTTAGATAACAATACGCCTGTCACCCCTTCTTCTACGGCAAATCGGGTCAGTAAAGCATCTTGGGATTCTGCTGTCCCCAGCCAATTGCCATTTGAATGAACGGGCGGAGTTTCCAGAGGTGCAACCACCACGGGCGGAGCTACCAAGCTGGCAAAATCTAGCTCAAGTGCCGCAATGGGCGTATTTTCCAACTGAAAACTTGGAACAACAGACGGTACTGCTGTAGGAATAGCTTGCTTATGTAGAACGGGCTCATCTACAATCGTTAAATTGACATCTTGATGGACTCGAGGTGAAGTCACTGCACCCGGACGACCTAAAGGTACTTCTGCTGATTCGGCTATCAGAGAATCAAAATGATCCAATTCAAAATTAAGTGAAGCAAACTCGCCACTCTCGAGCAGTAAATCTCCTTGGTAACGAGATTCAAGTGCAGGCGCAATTGGATTTGGCGATAATTCTAACTGTAACAAATCCAATTCTGCCCATAAATCATTTAAGACCCGCACGGGGTCAGTAGATTCTGGCAATTGGGCAATACTTTTAGCCAAACGCTGGGCTCGAGGCGAAGTTTGATTGTCGACCCGACGAAATTCATCACGTAAGGCTAACCAACCTTCTTCAACTTCGGGTGAAAAAGCTCGAGCCGCCGTGAATTGTGTTTCAAGCGCGGTTAACATCTGACGAATCTCACCTTTGGCTTGAGCCACTGGAATAATTTGTTGTAAACGCCTAAAAACCTCGCTTTTAAGTAAAGCCTGCATTTGCTCGGGGCGAACCTCGAGCGGTGATAATTTAGCACCACGCAACGCATCGCTGACAATGTTTTCGGCGGCTCGGTGTGAAACAATCCGAGACAGCGCATCGCAAACAATGTCAAAAACAGCATTAGGCATATGAAGCTCCGGTTAGCATCTTAAGCACAGTATACGCAATTTATTCGCAATGCCGCACGGGAAACTATACCGAGTCTTGTTCAAGCAGGCGCTCAAACATTTCAAGCAACTGACTAGGGCGATATGGTTTGGTTAAAAAATTAAGATTACGCCGATTTTTACGGCGATCCTTTAAGCCATGTGGGGTGGTGATTAAAATTAAATGCACCCCACGACTCTGCACCCCTTGATAAAGCCGCGAAGCCACTTCAAAACCATCCATGTCTGGCAGCATTACATCAATGACTACAGCAAATGGACGTTTCTCGAGACTCCAAGTCAAACTAATCCCCCCTACGCCACTGCTGGCAAATTCAACCCGATAACCGCGTTGGGTCATCAGAGTGCCTAAGCTATTGCGGACACTTGGGTCATCATCAATTAAGACCACCAGTGGGGCTGGCTGTGGCGGAATTCTGGCTGGCATAGCTAATGGCATCAATTGCGTCATTTCGAAACAGCTTACTAGAAAATCAGAACGGACAGTGTGTAATTTCTACACTGTTACGGCAGATAACGCAAAGGATGGATTACGGCAGATAACACAAAGGATGGATTACGGCAGATAACGCAACGGATTGACCGGCGAACCATTGACCCGAATTTCAAAATGCAAATGTGGACCAGTGCAAATTCCACTGCATCCCTCCCAGCCAATCAGTTGACCACGTTCGACATACTGCCCACCATAAACAGCCGTGCGGCTGAGATGACCATAAATGTTCTGCACCCCACCACCAGTATTAATCCAAACATTCAAGCCAAAATACCCATAGCCAGATTGCTGAACCAAACCGCCCTTAGCCGCATAAATTGGCGTGCCATAAGCGGCGGCAATATCTAAACCAGTATGAAAATTACTGCTGCCAATCCAAAAACCACGCCGCCCAAAGCTTGAGGTAATTGTGCCACGCATCGGCCAGATATAACCACCTCGGAAACTAGGAAAACTAAACGAAGCCGTCGCACGACGCACCTGCGACGCACTCGAGCGCTGGGCGACCTGTAGACGCGCACGGGCTTTGGTGGCTTGGCTTTGGGCTATCAAACGGGCGGCGGCTCGAGACTTGGCTTGTAGGGCAATTTCGGCACGGGCTTCGGCAATCCGTTCCTTAGCCAGTTCAAAACGTTTTTGGATACGCACCGCTTCTTCTGCGTCACGCCTGTCTTCGAGTCGTTTTAGGGTCGCGTCGGCATCCACACCCGGTAAGACCACATAATCCCCAACTCGCAAAGCGCCAACATTGCCAGCATTATTGGCACGAATTAAATCATCAATTTCGACACCATGGTCGGCGGCTACACCCATTAAATCCTGATTTTCTTTGAGCATCACATATGCCCCGTAATTGTACCCGGGGATAATTAAGCGCTCATTAAGCCGAATTTGGTCAAGGCTGCGTAAGGCTGGATTGGCATTGACCAAATCCATTTGTGTAAAATCATAGCGCGACTGAATGGTAGACAGGGTATCGCCACGCCTGACGGTGTACCAAAACGCACCCGGCGGCAAACGTGCTACCCGCGCCGGCTCGAGGTCGGCTTTTAGAAGTGGTACTTTAAGAATTTCACCGGGCAAAATAGTGTTCTTGGTCATACCAGTGGCTAATTTAATCGCCCTTGGAGTCACCCCAAAACGATTGGCTACCGAACCAATGCTGTCGCCTCGTCGTACCCGCAAGTAGACCACCACACTGCTGGCTTCTGGGCGTGTGGCTTGCAGACGCACAGTCTTGGGCGAGTTTAGACTAATCAACTCGAGCGGTGAGCGGAAGGCGGACACTCGAGCTAAACCAAATAGCCCCAGCATCAGCACCAGCCAAAAAAGGATTTTCCTCACAACTGAACGAGTGTACACCTAGCCCAAGCCAAAGAAAAGCCCTTTGTGAACATAAGCGTAAGGACTCGAGGAATAAAAAGACCCCAAGAGTGTTTCTTGGGGTCGAAAAATTACAAATTTTTAAGGCACAACTTGAATAGTGACTATTCCATCATAAACAGGTACAAATGGTGTGCGTTTGAAATTATTTGGAACTTCAACTATATTACTTAAAAACCCACCTTTTAGAATAACAGTACCAAGACTTTTTCCTTTTATGGTAAAGGTAGCTTTGCTCTGGTCGCCTTCTCGAGCAACCGTAACTCGAGAAGGTATGTTATCACTTCCAGTTATTGGCAAAATCACTTCCAGGTGTGAGCTAATTGGGAATGCGCTTGGGCTTGGTCCTGATAAAGCCCCGTTTATATCAAGCAAGTATGGAGCAGATTGTAGGTTTATGGTTTGGTTCGGGTTCATGACTGGTTGATTTGGGTCAGGAGTGTACAAAAATCCCGTATCGTTTACTTGTGTTGGTAAGTCTGGGCTTGAAGTTATGGTTCGAGTTGGAGCAATCAGGGTTATGATGGCAGATTCTCCAACTTTGATTGTCAATTTGTCAGATGTAAGGTTGGGCTGCGTATTACTACTTGCAGGTGTACAGCCAAATAGTCCACTCAAGAAAGCAAGACCCAATAAAAAAATATTAGTCTTTTTCATGGTGTTGGTAATCCTGTAAGTGTGAGATAAGTAGCATCAGCGATTGCTTTTGTAGCTGTTAGAAAGTTGGAAATAGAAGGCAACGTGGTTTTAATTTTCGTATCCCATGCTGTCGAAAAACTCAGATTATACTGTCCAGCGTTCCATAAACTGGAACGTATTAGACCATAAGCTGCTTTAGCCGAAATGCCGTTGTTCGCAGGTCTCAAAACTTCTTGAGTATATCGGTACATAAATGTTGAAACACGCGATTCATTTTGATCGCCAATGGGATATGCGTTACATGATGGATAATAATTGCAACTCCGAAACTTAGAGTCTGTAGTGTAGGTGTTAAAATTAAAATCATAACGATCTTGTAGCATGACATAGAAATAGTTGGCGAACCCCTCGTTGTAAGCAAGCTCTACATTTTCTTGTAGGTCTATATCATGACTGCCCCAAGCAAATAGTGGCAGATAGACAGAATTTGGACCTTGTGCATAGGCTGTCGCATATTCATCTGGCTTAGAGGTTCTATACATCATGTTATGACCAAATTCATGCCAAGCAATGTATGGGTATAGCCAATGTGGTCCAAGAATCTCGAGTTTAGCAACAGGAGCAAAAGAAGTTACATATGGACTCGCAAACCACCCTCTTGGGTCTAAACGTGTGGGCCAGCTAATACGAATCGGAAAGTAAGTTGCGCCATTTCCACCGGCTTCAACATTATAATCTTGTGCCATTTGGACCATACGATATAACCACATGGCATTTTCAGAGTCGGAATTACCGGCATTAAAATTGATGTTAAAAGATGTGGCAGTTGTATCCCAGTAAGTGCCAGTACGCACCCCATAAGTTCCACTGTACAGAAAACTGATAATGTTCCAAACGCCAATTTCACGGCTATCAAGTGATTCTAAAGCAAAGTAAAGGTCTACTCCGCTATAATCCCACCAAGCTCCCAAATCGCAATTGGGTTTCTGAAAGCTGTAATTGCCATTGGCATCTGTGTATCCAGTTGAAACTAGCCCAGATGCCCACCATGGACTTTCTTCCCAAACTGAAATTTTTGTAAAGGGAAGGGAAACTGTTTTACCAGCATAAGAAATAGTTGCTGAGACTGTTGCCCAAGCTCCTGATATTCCGCAGCCTGAACCCTGAGGACGTATCGTAGCTTTTGCTCGAGCCGCCGCCGTTGGTGCTACAAGGTCTTCTGGTCGGGGTTGTCCACTACCCGTATCAGGTAAATAGGTTAGAACAGTGTTAAATGGTTCGGATTTTGTACCATCTAGTTTAGTAAAACGCACATTGTCGAGTCTTGAATCTAAGCGCACATAGTCCTGATTTTTAACATCATCCAATGTCTGCGCGGTTTCGAGTTTAGCGTATTCTTCTGCACTGGTAAATTTAGGTAAGTTCTCGAGGTGAGCCTCTAATGACTCGAGTCCAGAGGCTGTTTGAGGGTAAGCTCCTGCGTTTGCGGCACTGATGTTATCGGTGGCAACATTAAAACCAAGCATATCGGCGGCGGGTTCATGCCATTGGCTGCCAGTAGCATTGGCGGTAATATTGTAGTACCCAGCCCGTTTTGGTGTGCCGTGCAACTCTAGGGTTTTGGTTTGTCCTGCGGCAATGGTGACTTGGATTTGGTCTTGGTCTAAACCAATGTTTTTTGAAGCCCCTAAAATAACACTGACATTGCTATCTTCGGGGCTGTAAAGCTCGAGGGTTAAGTTGAATTGCTCGCCTTTTCGGAAGGTGTTTTGGGTTGAAGAGATTTGTAGTGTCGGTTCATGGGATTTTTCGGCTTGTGGGGCTTGGTTACAACTCGAGAGGGTGAGCATGGCAATTCCAACTAAACTAGGAATGACGGAATGACGGAATGACGGAACTTTCATTTGTCTCCTTTTACATCACAGTGCCAGAAGCAATAATTTCCCCACACGTAAATTCTAGCATTTGGGTTTAATTTCTGGCAAAACAACGAACTTTGCGCTATGTTAAGTAAAAGATAATTATGGTCGAGATGCAATACCATTACCTGAGCCGCCACCTAAATGAGAAAGTGGGTCTGCAAATCCAACCGAGAAAAAACCACCAATTGCCATGAGCGCCAGTACCAATTTAATTGCTTTTCGCATATAAACCTCCTAATAGGGTTGTGCCAAGAGCCTAATTTCCGAGTGCTGAGCAGATGCTGACGAAATGCTGACAAAACGTCAATCACGTGTATAATCAAATAATTATGATGCCTCATCCACTCCACAGTCTGATTTTGGATGGTTACGAGGGCAAAGCCTTGGATGTGTATTTAGGAATTGATGCGCCAAGCGCAGTAGATGATCGGTGGGCTGGTTGTGCATTGCTTGTGCTAAATCAACCTTTTAGAGCTAAAGATTTATTAGTTCGGGCAGTGGCTCGAGGCTGTGTGCAAGCTCGTATAGAATTGGCATCGGCTTATCGCGCCCTTGGTGAATGGAAAAGTGCCTATGCCGAAATAGAATCTTTAATAGCAACTACTTCCTTGGATTCAAAACAACAACCCAAAAACTGCTTTGACCATGTTCTACTTCTACGTGAATTAGCCATTCATCAGTTTGTGCTAGGTGATCAAGAAGGCGCAATGTCAACACTGAAAATGGCTTGGGCGGCTGTAACAAGCCATGAAGACCTTTTGCGACTTCGGGCTGGAATTGCACAAATACTTGCAGAAGTGTATATGAATGTACGGCGGTACGCTCGAGCCGAACACTATTTTACAATCGCTTTTGAAAATACAGATAATTACTTACAGGGTCGCGCTGCTCGAGTGCTGCTGAATCGGGCGCGTTGCCGCTTGTTCCAAGCTGATTTTGAACGGGCTAAACAAGACCTTGGGTTGGTTCGTGAAAAACTGGAATATGTTCCAAGTCTGACTGCTAATCTCGAATATGTGGTGGGTGTGGTTTACCGCGCTCAAGGAGATTGGCAACTGGCAGTAAATGCTTTTGAATTATCGTCAAGTCTTGCTCACCAAACCGAGGATTTAGACGTAGTTTTTCATGCTGAGTTGTGTTTAGCCGCTTGTTATGTCACTTTAGAAGAGTTTGAAATTAGCAAATTGCATCTTGCTCGAGCTAAAAATCTTAAGATACATTCTGAACGCGATTTAGCCTTTCTTGAATGGCGTTCAGGGCAGGTTTTTAGTGCCACTCAACCCATAGTCGCTTTGGTGCATTTAACTCGAGCCAAAGAAGCGTTTTTGCGACTGAATATGCCGCGTGAATTGCTGGGTGTTTTTTTGCATATTGCCAATGTCAACTTGTGGTTGTCAGATTCACAAGCAGCTTTAGGTGCATTGGAAGTCGCTGCGAATATTGCATTTGAAAGCCAAGACCAAGCCGCTTGTCTTGAAATGATTTGCTTACCTCGAGTACAGCAATTGTTGGTACTAAAAGCGCCAGATGCGTGGCGCAAAGCCTTGATGCCTACAAAAATTCAAGCACCAAAAGCAGCTTTACAAGTTCAAATTCTAACACTGGGTAAAATCCAATTAGTCGTTGACGGCAAACCTCTTAATTTGCGAATGAGTCGTACAGTGGAAATACTGGCTTACCTACTGAAAAATCCACACAGTAGTCTTGATAAGTTCTTAGGTACATTATTCCCAGATTCAATTCCACGCCAAGCCGCCAATTACTTTCATAAAACCCGTCAGACCTTAAAAAGCGTCACCGATGCAATTTGGATTGAATATAATCCAAATGCAAAAACCTACGCTGTGCAATGCAATACTGATTTATACTGGGATGCACAAATTATTCAGCAATTGGTCAACAGCGATGATGATAATAGAATCACCAGTGCGATCAACACCTACACTGGTGAATTCTTACCAACTGCCAGTTCACAGTGGGCAGTTGAGGAGCGTGAAGCCTTGGCATGGAGCATCATTAAAATTGGACTCGAGACCTTGCAACGCTGGTACGACGGTGGTGAGCATCAAAAATGCTTAACTTTAGCCCATCGTTTACTCGAGATTGAACCGTTCAACACCGCAATTTACGAATTTGTGATTAACACTACGTTGTCGCTCGAGGGTGAACTGGCAGCTAAACGCGAACTGCTTCGCGCCAGCCGCCGTTTTGTCGAACATCTTGGCGAAGTCCCCGTAGAATTTGATCGTTTGCGTCATGCCTTACTGAATTAACTGCCAATGTATTTTTCCCAAGCAGCATCGAGTTTAGGGGCTTGTCCGTAAGCTGTCGAGAAGACAAACTTAGGCGCGAACGGCTCACGAATCAGTTTCATTTTGGCTTCATGTGGCGTGCGGTCACGCTTTTTAGAGTTGCATTCACGGCAAGCGGTGACAATATTTTCCCAAGAGTTGCGTCCGCCCCTCGAGCGTGGAATCACATGGTCAAGCGTTAAATCACTGCCGCCCTTACCGCAAAACTGACAAGCATGATTATCACGGCGAAAGACATTGCGGCGATTAAAAGCAATGTGAAAACGTGGTGGGCGCTTGACATACTTAATCAAGCGAATCACGCTAGGTACGGGGATTTGGGTACTTGGGGAATGCAAAAACGCATCTTCTTTATCCTCAATACGAAGCGCAATATCAGACATAAGTAGTGTAATCGCACGTTTGATACTACAAACATGCAACGGCTCATAGGAGGCATTTAAGACAAGCACCGTCGGCGCATTGAGATTAATACCGCGAGTACGTGACGGTGCTGATTCATCAGGTACTATGTCTGGTTCTTGTTCCTCGAATAATTCCTCGAAGGTGTGCTGACGCTTTAACTTCGGCATGATTCTACCCCATTGCTTGGGCAACCAAGCGCCCATAAATTCTCGAGCGCAGACGGCATCAAGCTCGAGTGATTTATTGTACATCAGACTCGAGTCTAAATTCATGCGCCAAACGGCATAGGGCAATGGCTTGGGAAGCAGGAACAAAGCTGTTTTTCTCTTGCTCCTGCTTTTATAAAATCAGCATCGCGTCCCCTAGGCTGTAAAAACGATAATCAGACTCGAGGGCGGTTTTGTAAGCCGTTTTCATGGTTTCAAAACCCGCAAAAGAAGCCACCAGCATCAGCAAAGTAGAGCGAGGCAAATGAAAATTGGTAATCATCCCATCCACCACTTTTAGGGTTTGAGGCGGACGAATAAATAAAGCACTTTCTCTAGCCCCAGCTTGCAGGGTTTGACCATCCCATGCGGTCTCGAGGGCGCGAACTGAAGTTGTCCCGACGGCAATCACGCGGCGCTGCTCGAGTTTGGCGGTGTTGACGGCTTGGGCGGTACTTTCTGGAATTTCAAAGGGTTCGCTGTGCATGACATGATTTTGTATGCTATCAAGTACAGGTTTGAATGTACCCGCCCCGACATGCAGCGTGATTGGACAAATTTTTATACCTTTTCGTTGTACTGCCCCTAGTAATTCTGGGGTGAAATGCAAACCTGCCGTTGGTGCTGCCACGCTACCAGCGTCTTTGGCATAAACCGTTTGATACCGCTCTCGAGCCAACGCAGAGTCGGCAATGTATGGCGGCAGTGGAATCGCGCCCAAATTATCCAAATGCGGTTTTATATCGGTCGAAAAGCGCAATAGCCGCGCTCCGTCCTCGAGAACCTTTTCGACAATGGCAGTGATTCCATGCCCGAAGCGCAGTTCTCCATCTACCAGAACTCGCTTGGCGGGTTTTAGAAAAGCACTCCAGACCCCAAGCTCAAATTCCCGTAGCAACAACACCTCAAGTTTTCCGCCAGTGGGTTTGTGTGCCTCGAGGCGGGCTGGAATCACTTGGGTTTGATTGATAATCAGTACATCGCCAGCAATTAAATACTCGAGGACATCACTAAAAATTCGGTCTTCAAAGTCTGGTTTGCTCCGGTGTACCACCAATAATTTGCTCGAGTCCCTTGGGTCTGCGCCGACTTGGGCAATCCTAGAATCGGGTAGTTCAAAATCATAATCGGCTAAATCAAAACCATCTGGCATGGCTCGAGTATAACCAAGACAGCCACCCTAATTAGAGTGGCTGTCGCATCAACTTATTTTTTAGCGGTCAGGCTGTCTAAATTCAGTAAGAAATTACCGCTTGATGGAATCATAATCGTCTGGATGGTTGGCGCTAGTTTTTCGGCAATCGTCAGTTGAATCAGTTGCGGATTTTCTTTTAAGGCACTGGCGCGTAAACGTAAGCTCTTGGCTTCGCCCTCGGCTCGAGCGACGGCGGCTTTGGCATCACCACTGGCTTTAACAAAGACTGTATCGGCGCGGATTCGTTCGGCATCACGGTTATTGCGTTCGGTTTGGACGCGCTGCTCGGCGGTTTGTTTTTCCTCAATGGCTTTGGCTACACTGTCCGGAATCCGAAGCTCACGCAATAACACAGCCTTTAATTCGATATTGGATTTTAAGAATTCTTTTTCTAAGGTTTTAATAATTACCGTCTCGAGTTCCTTGCGCTTGGTGCTGATTAACTCGCCAGCGTTGAATGATCCAATGCCGTTTCGCACTTCAGAGCGTACAATTGGGCGAATCACAATTTCTTCGTAATTTGGTCCGATTTCTTTGTGGAGTTCTGGGGCTTTTGATGGAATAATTTGGTACTGCACGGTAATATCGGCGCTTATTTCCAATCCTTCTCGAGAGAGCGCCTTGATGCTCTCGTCCTTGTCAGGTCCGCCTTCGCCGCGTCTCGAGAGGGTCATTTCTTGCAGACGAGCATTGTAATAAGTCACCCGTTCAATTCCGGGCGTAATAAAGTGCGTTCCAGCCAGTAAGACATCGGGTTTTAAGCCACTGAACTGATTAGAAATCACCCCTGCCATACCGACTGGCACACTGACCAAAGCCGCCGCGCTGATGCTGACAAAAATCCCAAAGACCACACCGATTAAACCCACAGGACGCAAGCGTGCCAAAGGTCGTTGTGCAAAACTGGCAATGATTGCCGCTAAACCCGCTAATATCAGTAGAACTCCAAATCCCATATAATTACCTCCAACACTACACTACGCCTCGAGAGCGGTTTTCGTTCCGTATCAGTTCAACCTCAGGTGACTCGAGTAGACTTTAATTGCAGTAGCACGGAGGTGCATTATGAAACGGTTTTCATCGGTTCTGGTCACATTAGCAACTTTGGCAAGCGGAGGGGCATTGGCTTTTTGTGGTTTTTATGTGGCAAAAGCCGATGGAGAGCTTTTTAATCAAGCCTCGCAAATTATTTATGCCAAAGATGGCAACCGCAATAAAATCACCATGGTCTCGGATTTTAAGGGCAGTGTCAAGGACTTTGCGATGGTTGTACCCGTGCCTGTGGTCTTAAAAGAATCCGAAATCAGTGTTCTCGAGCCAGATTTAATTAAAAAACTAGATGCCTACAGCGCTCCGCGTTTAGTGGAGTATTTTGACGCAGACCCTTGTAATCCAATTCTTGAAAGACCAATGCCAGTTGCAACCACAGCCCCAACCAATCAAGCCGCTCGAGCCGAAGCCCCCAAAGTAGCCGACGCGCTCGGTGTGACCATCGAAGCGACTTATGAAATTGGTGAGTACACGATTCTGATTTTAAGTGCCACCGAAAGCAGTGGACTCGAGACTTGGCTGGTTCAAAACGGCTATAAACTGCCTAAAGGTGCAAGTGCTGCCCTAGCCCCGTATATCAAAATGAATATGAAATTTTTTGTGGCAAAAGTCAACTTGGAAAAATATAACTCGAGCGGTTTTACCACCCTGCGCCCGATTCAAATGAGTTTTGAAAGTAAAGATTTTATGTTGCCGCTACGCCTTGGAATGCTGAATTCCAAAGGCAGCCAAGATGTGATTGTCTACGCCCTGACCCGCAAAGGCAGGGTTGAAACCGCCAATTACCGCACCACCACCATTCCTAGCAACCTTGAAATTCCCGAGTATGTCGAAAAACAATTTGGCACATTTTATAAAGCCTTATTCAGTAAAGCCCATACTCGAGAAGGCAGCCGCGCAGCCTTTATTGAATACGCTTGGAATCCAAATTGGTGCGACCCTTGCGCTGCCCCACCGCCCAGCTTAGAAGACCTCGAGCGGGCAGGAGCGGGTTGGGTGCGCCAATCAAACCAAATTTTCTTTACTCGCTTACATGTTCGGTACAACAAATTGACCCACAAAGACGACCTGATGCTGCGTGAAACCAGTAATCAAAGCACCCACCAAGGGCGTTATGTGCTGCAACGTCCATTCAAAGGTGACTTAAGTTGTGAGGCGGGCAAAGCCTACAAAACCGAACTCAGCCAGCGACTCGAAAAACAAGCCCAAACCCTAGCCAATCTAACGGGCTGGAAAATCGAGGATATTCGCAAACGCATGGGAATCTAAAGCCCAAACTCGAGCAGGGTTTTATTTACTCGGCTCGAGAATTTTTTTGTTCATATAGGGCTGCAACACGGTCGGGATATTGACAGTCCCATCAGCATTTTGATGATTCTCGAGCAGCATCACCAGAATTCTAGGCGTGGCAAGCGCCGTGTTATTTAGTGTGAAGCAAAACCGTGGTTTGCCTGTGCCGTCTCGGTAACGCAAATTGGCGCGACGGGCTTGCCAATCGTGTAGCGCACTACAAGAATGGGTTTCGCGGTAACGGTTTTCCGAAACCACCCAGCTTTCGACATCCACCATGCGGTACTTGCCTGTTCCCATGTCGCCGGTGCTGGTCTCGAGCAGACGATACGGCAGTTCTAAGGCTTCGAGAATGCTGCGGCTGTTGCCCAGCATCGTCTCAAATAACTCATCGGATTTGGCTTTGTCAGCAGGGGCAAGCACGTACTGCTCGACTTTATTAAACTGATGCACCCGAGTTAAACCTCTGGTGTCTTTGCCTGCCGCGCCAGCTTCGGCGCGAAAACACGGTGAAATCGAAACATAGAGCTTAGGTAAATCGGTTTCCTCGAGCATTTCGCCACTGTGTAAACTGTTCAGCAGCACTTCGGCAGTGCCAGCCAAAAATCGGTCTTCGCCCTCGACTGCAAACACTTGGTCTCTGGCACTTGGAAATTGCCCGTGGGCATAAAAGGCTTCTTCACGGGCGTAACTCGGCACAGTAATCAGTTCAAAACCACGTTGCACCATAAAATCTACCGCAAAACGCAGCACACTCATCTCGAGCAGCGCAAGGTCGCCACGTAAACTGTATGAACGCGTTCCAGCAATCCGTGCCACTCGTTCGGTTTCTGCCCAACGGTTCTTCTCGAGCAGTGCCACATGGTCAAGCGGCGCAAAATCAAATTCTCGCGGCGTACCGACTTTTAGGGTCTCGAGATTTGCGGTTTCATCCGCGCCAATCGGAGCGCCATCCCACGGAATCTGAGGCACTTGGAACATCAGGGTTTTAAGTTGCGCCTCGAGTTGACGCAATTCTGGCTCGAGGGTGTTTAAGTTGTTCTTTGCAACTTTTCCGCGTTCAATCAAGCTCGGGCGAGCGTCGGGTGTGGCTTTGGAAATTTCTTTGGCAAGGCGGTTGGCTTCGGCTTGGAAATCCTCGGTCTCGCGTTTTTTGGTGGCAATACTCGAGTCAAGGGCTAACAAATCATCTAAGTTCAGGTTTAGGTGCTTTTTAGTAATTGCATCACGCACGAGGTCTGGGAATTCACGAATAAATTTAATGTCCAACATGGAAATTTTCTCCTTACAGATTAACGCTGCACCAACTCGAGCGCTATTGGTTTAGAGGCTCGAGTGCCTTCATGCAGGGATTGTACCGTATTAAGGATGCTTAGCAAAATGAGCCACTAACACCACTCGAGTCTCGAGAAAGGGGAGACCCATATTTGCGATTCCTATTTTCATGCAAAAGGAGCATAATGCTTTTATGAGTCAGATTGAATTTGAAAATACATTGCTTCAACTGCCACTAAAAACTCGAGCTGCACTCGCACAAAAGCTCCTTAGTAGTTTAGATGAACCAAGCCAAGCCGAACTTGAGGTTATTTGGGCGGCTGAGGCTGACCGCCGTATTGTTGCAGCCGAAAACAATGAAATGAAGCGTTACTCGAGAACCGAAATGCTTGAACGTGTTAAAAATGCCTTATCGTGAAGAATATCTTGAATCAGCAATTTTGGATTTAATTGAAATTCAAGCATGGTACGACACGCAGCAGCTTGGATTAGGTTCAGAATTTCAGAATGCACTGACTTCCCGTGTGGATTTACTGCTCGAGTTTCCAGATTCTGCCCCTGAATTTAGTCAACAAGGTGCGCGTAAAGTTTCATTGGAACGCTTTCCCTATTATGTTATTTATACGATTCGCCAAGAAATGATTTGGGTTGTGGCAGTTGTGCATCATAAGCGTCATCCCAGATATTGGATTTCGCGTTTTAAGCTACTTGATTAGGTGTGTATTTGATTCATGGATTTTGGAAATTCAAGTATAATAATGTCTGTGAATAGTCAAATTTTTGATTCGCTACTGAACCACCAAGGCATTCGTAAAAATCCTCCAGCCCTCGAGTCAGATATTCAAGCCTTACTGCAACATTTGAATGCCGAACTCCCCGAAGAATTGCTCGAGCTTTGGCGTAAGTCAAATGGCTTTAGGATTCCCTCAATGGGTGCAGGTTTGATGGGTGTGAATCAAATTCTCGAGTCTTGACAACAGAGGATTAAACCATGAAATTTGAACTCAAAAAACTCCTACTTGAACACCGTTTTGGTAGTATAAGACTTGGTGACTCTGCACAAAAAGTAGTTCGATTGCTTGGTTTCCCCAAGGAGTACCACTTTGAAGACCGCTCGCTAAAAATTTCCCGGATGTTAAAACAAGCTCACTCGCTCGAGCAATTCGCGTTCCGCTATGGCAGTATTGAATTCTGGTTTTCGTTTGGGGACTTGTATTTTTTGTATTCAGACCACTTTGGACAAGACCTAGAATTTCGTTCAGAACGCTACTTTGACCCGTGGATTTTGAAACGTGGTCTTTGTCTTAAAGAGTTTTTACTTGAACTTTTGAACAACAAAATTCAATTCTCGATTTTCCAAAGTAACCTCGTTCACAAAGAGGATGGTGCAGCTTTCCAAATTTATTTTTCAGATCAATCATATGTGATTTTTTCTTCTGAACCACGTATGATTTGGCGCAGTACAAAAAATGGAAGTTCTACTGAGATTATTTCACGTCCATGTCCTGAAATTTGTGGATTCTATTTATCCAATGACCGTTCCAGACCTGATGGATTGCCATACTTAAGAAAAGTTTTGAATTTCGAGGAACTTATTTCGTGATTCGCTTTCTGGCTTTTCACTGATAAAAATTTAAGGTCTCGAGAAATCATATTTTTGCAGATTGGCTCTAGTCTATCGTATATAAACCTGAGTCTAAAATTATCTTTGCCCTTGCTCGAGCCATCTGCCCTTCTCAAAACTGCGTCTTTGTGCTACATTCCTCGAGCCTTGCCCAATTTTGGGCGCGATTTGTCGGCAATAACCAGTGTTACAAACCACTGGTGAATTGCTCTGAGCTTCTAGCACAGGGTAATTCGACAAGCGAAAGATAGGACACCTCCCACGACAGTGGGACTCGAGGAACGCGCAGCGTGCCAAGAACGGCACACCCTGAGACGACTCGAGATGGAGGAAGTAATATGGCAAAAGCAACCTTTGAACGCACCAAACCACACGTCAACGTCGGTACAATCGGACATGTTGACCACGGTAAAACCACCCTGACAGCCGCCATTACATACACGGCTGCATCGGCTGATCCGTCAATCGAAACCCAAGACTACAGCCAAATAGACAAAGCCCCAGAAGAAAAAGCCCGTGGTATCACGATCAACACCGCTCACGTTGAATACAACACCGCCGCTCGCCATTACTCCCACGTAGATTGCCCCGGTCACGCTGATTATGTCAAAAACATGATTACAGGAGCAGCCCAAATGGACGGCGCTATTCTTGTATGTAGCGCTGCCGACGGTCCAATGCCACAAACTCGAGAACACATTCTCTTGGCTAAACAAGTCGGTGTGCCGCATATCGTGGTCTTCTTGAACAAAGTGGATATGGTAGATGACGAAGAACTGCTCGAGCTAGTCGAAATG
>JANNVX010000077.1:0-34949 GCA_031414595.1 Deinococcales bacterium | reverse complement strand
ACAATTGGTCGCAGGGCGGACACGGGGGTCCGCCCCTACCTGACGTATTTTTATGGATTTTGTAGGGACAGACCCCTGTGTCTGTCCTGCTAGAAACAATGTTTCATCATTTCCAAATAGGGAAGTTATTTACGGACAAATCCTTAAGCCATTTGCACAAAACAATGGCTACATCGGTCACTCGAGACACGGTAAACTGCGTTTATGAGTTACGAAGCAACCATTGGTTTAGAAGTTCATATCCAGTTATCCACCCAGTCTAAGATGTTCTCGAGCGTTAGTGCTGATTATTTTGGTGGTGCGCCAAATTCGTTTACCGACCCCTTTAGTCTTGGTTTACCGGGTGTGTTGCCGACTATTAACAGACAGGCTGTGGATAACGCAATCATGTTTGGGCTTGCCTTAAATTGTGATGTCTCGGGGTTTACGCAGTTTCACCGTAAAAACTATTTTTATCCAGATTCACCGCATAATTTCCAGATTTCTCAGTATGACCGTCCAATAGCTCGGGATGGTTTTATCACAGTGCTGGGTAAAACCGTGCGAATTAAACGCGCTCACCTCGAGAATGACGCAGGAAAGCTGATTCATCCGTCTGATGCTGCCTACAGCTTGGTGGATTTGAACCGTGCGGGTTGTGCCTTAATCGAAATGGTCACAGAACCAGACATTGTGGATGCTGAGCAAGCTCGAGCCTTTTTGCAAAAAATTCAAGCCATTGTTCAAGCCCTAGGCATTGGTGATGCCAAACCCGAAGAAGGCAAAATGCGTTGTGATGTCAATGTTTCGGTGCATTTACCAAACACCGAATTTGGTACAAAAGTCGAGGTTAAAAACTTAAACAGTTTTAGAAGCGTTGCCCGAAGCCTCGATTATGAAATTGACCGACAAACAAAAATCGTGCGTGGTGGCGGCAAAATTACCCAAGACACGATGGGTTGGGATGATGAGCGCGGCAGGACTTTTTTAATGCGAACCAAAGAAGGCGAAGCCGATTACCGTTACTTCCCAGAACCAGATTTGCCGCCGCTCGAGATTGACGAGGCTTGGATTACGCGAATTCGCAGCACCATGCCAAAATTACCAGACCAGAAAATTCTCGAGTACAGTGCTTTGGGTTTGCGCTCAGCCGATGCCGAACAAATTGCCTACAATGCCAGTGCCTCAAGTTTTTTTGAAGCCTGTAAAGCCTTGTACGCTGGCGAAGCCCAAAAAATCGCCAATTGGCTAAATGCCGATATAGCAGGGTTTTTGAACGAACACGCCCTCGAGTTGAACGCTACGGGTTTAACACCTGCACACCTTGCAGCCCTCTTAAAACTGATAGATTCTGGTACGATTTCGGGACGAATTGCTAAGGATATTTTGCCAGAGGTAATCAACGGCGCAAACCCCGAGACTTTGGTGATCGAACGTGGTTTACTCCAAGTTTCGGATACCAGCACAATTGAGACGGCAGTGCAGAAAATTATTCTCGAGAACCCTGATGTACTAAGCCAAATTGCGGCTGGGAATGCCAAAGCCGTCAACAGTTTATTTGGTAAAGTGATGAAAGAAATGGGTGGTAAAGCCAACCCAGAAGTGATTCGGGGCATTTTGAACAAAGCTGTCGGTTTGGAGTAGACTTCTAATATGCTCGAGACTCGAGAATTTACTTATATGGACTGGTTACTGCTGCCTGAAGATAGTAACCAGCGTTTTGAGTTATTAAATGGGAGGTTGATCGAAACGGCATCACCAACAAGTACACACCAAGCTATTCTTGATGAATTGAGTTACCAGATTCAGACTTATTTACGGCATCATCCTTGTGGCAAAGTTTATTTTGCGCCGCTCGATGTTTTTATTGAGGTCAATCAAATTGTTGTCCCAGACCTGATTTTTATTCGTTCAGAACGATTGGAGTTGCTTTCGTCTCGAGGTTTGGTTGGCGCTCCAGATTTTGTGGTTGAGGTTTTGTCGCCATCCACTCGAATTCGGGACTTGACCGAAAAAGTGCAGTTATACCAACGTAATTTTGTGGAAACCTACTGGGCAATAGACTCTGAAGATCAAAAGGTGCTGGTTTTTGAACTTGGTGAAGCAAAACCAAGAAAATTTGGTATTGGGCAGAGATTGACCGTACCTTGTTTGCCAGACTTTGAACTCGAGGTGGCTGCATTATTCGAGCCTTTTATGTTTGAATAAGCTCAAATGAAAACGGTTTTACTGCTGCCCTGCGATACCCGCCCACCAACCCTTGAATTGCCTATGCAACTGGCAAAAGTGGCTGGACTCGAGATGCGTGTGCCGCCACTCGAGATGCTGAATAACCTGAACACCCCCGGTGATACCCAAAAAATCGCCACATGGCTGCTCGAGAATGCCCTAACCGCCGATGCCGCAATTATTACCCTCGAGACACTTTGCCTTGGCGGAATGATTCCAGCGCGGCGTGTCTCAGACCCACTAGAGGATGCACTGGCTCGGCTCGAGGTGCTGCGGCAAGTCAAACGCCTGAATCCCCAAATAAAACTTTATGCCTATGGTGTGGTTGTGCGTGTCGCACACGACAACGACCCTTTTGAAGAAAAATCGTACTATGGGCGTTTTGGCGCAGATTTACGCAAAGTCTCCGAATGGATAGACAGGGTAGAACGTGGCGCAGATGATGATGAGTTAAAAGCGGCTAAAAAAGCCATCCCAGAAGAAATCCTTGAAGATTGGCTAGGGACAAGGGACCGAAATCATGCCCTGCATCAACGCGCCCTTGAATTGCTGGCTGAAGGTATCCTCGAGCATTTATGTTTAACGCTTGATGACACTACACCCTATGGTCTAGCCGCCCGTGACCGTCGCAGGCTCGAGGCGCGAATAGATGCACTTGAACTTTGGGAAAAAGCCGATGTTTACCCCGGAGCGGATGAAGTGGCGGCGGCGCTTTTGGCTCGAGCGATTGTGGATGCTGGTGGGCGTAAACCCAGTGTCTTTGTGCGTTACCCCAGTGTTCAAGCCGAGAACAGCATCATGCTTTACGAAGACCGTCTGCTTGGCGAACTGGTCAAAGCCCATATTCGGTCAGCGGGTGGAGTTCCAGCCGCCCGTGCCAGTACCGCCGACCTGATTTTTGCGGTCAATGCCCCCGCCATTAAACAAGCTCACCGCGCCCCAGATTTTGAAGTGGTGGACACGGCGAATCGGCACTTATCAGCCTTTATAGATGATATTTGTGATGACCTAAATCATTCTCGAGCCGTGACGGTGGCAGATGTTGCCTATGCCAACGGCGCAGAACCACGTTTTATCAAGCAGCTTCTGGCTCGAGCCGATGTTACAAAACTGGCTGGTTTTGCGGCTTGGAACACCGCCGGCAATACGCTTGGCAGTGCGATTGCCTCGGGTATTTGTGCGCTTCATTGCAGCAATAAAACAGCCCTTTCCGAAGCCAATTTCTCGAGACTGGTGGATGATTATTTGTACCAGTCGCTTGTGCGTTCCGAAGTGCGTGAAGCCATGAATAACCCAAGTCCATTTGACTTAGGAGAATTAAAGGGGGTTGCTGAAGCCGAAATAGAAAAGCGCATCAAACCTTTAGCATTTGAATTATTCGCCACGCATTTTGCACCACGCTTAGAGAACACTAACCTGGTCTGGCACGGCTCGAGTTTAGCGTGGAGCAGATTGTTCACTGGGGTTTTTCCACTCGAGTTTATTCTCGAGTAACCGCGTTTAATAATGCCATATGCACCACGCTCTGCACGGCTGCAACCAAAGCAATAAGCGGTGGGCTTTCCACTTCATTGGTGCTGAACACAAAACTTGTATCACCATCGTGCGGCGTGTGTGAAGGGCGAGTTCCTCTGGCTAAGCCCATCTGGGCAGCTTGGGCGAGGATACTGCACTCGAGTTTAGAAAGTTTGGCATTTGTACCAACGGCAATTAAGGTCGTGTTGGTGTGTTGCATGAACTTATTTTGACCCATTGCTAGAATCTCGAGCCGTTCGGGGTCGGTCAGGCGTGTACCATCGGGTTTGGTTGTCCCAGCCATCACAGTACCGCTCGAGTCAACAATGTCGCCTGTCGGATTTGCCACAACCAGTGCGGTGACGGTTGCGCCTCCAACTTGTAGGAGCGCACTGCCGATACCCCCAGCTTGGGCATGAGCAAAACCAAGCAGTTTACCAGTCATTGCTCCAGCACCCACCCCAATCTGACCGTTTTGAATCGGGTCACTCGAGGCGGTTTGACAAGCGGCAAGACCATCTTCGGCATTTGGGCGGATTAGAGGGTTTCCGACTGCTAAATCAAAAATAACCGCGCTTGGCACAATTGGAACTCGTCCTCCGGGGGTCAGCACCCCTTCACCGTTATCCTCGAGCCACTGCATTACGCCCGTGGCAGCCGCTAAACCGTAGGCACTGCCGCCCGTGAGAAGTAAGCCATGAACTTTTTCGACAGCTTTGTCGGGCGCGAGTAACGGGGTTTCGCGTGTTCCGGGCGCTCCGCCACGTACTTCGGCGCTCATCACCACACCACCGGTTGGGAAAAGAATAACTGTGCAACCAGTGCGGGCTTCTACATTTGTCCAATGTCCCACCCGAACCCCTATTAAGGCGGTCAGGGATTGATTCATGGAATACGGGTGGTGCGTAAATGAAAACTCCACGGGGTTTTAATCTGCGTCTCGAGTTCTTTGTAGCGCGATTCAAGAAATGGTTTAATGGCTCGCCCAGCTTCAAAACGAAGCTCGAGCGGTACATTCTTGGTAAAGCTATACAGCCCATCTTCGAGCGCTTCAACCACTTCTAGCGGCGAATGCGAGACTTCCCACCTCGAAATGACCACTTCGTTGGGGGTAAAACCACGTTCTTCGAGGTAACGCTGACTGGTGTTTAAGGCGGCTCGGTGTCCACCGCGTTGAATCGGATGTCCGAGTTTCTCGAGGGCTTTGCACCATTCGTCCTGAATTTCAAATTCGGCACTGCTGGCATCAGGCGAATCCCAACCTTCAAAAAGAAAACCGTTTGGGCTTAAAACCCGCACGGCTTCGTCTAAGGCAGTGGTTAAATCCGGCACTAAATGCCAGATATGGACAGCAATGACAGCTTGGAAACTATTATCAGCAAAAGGCAATTCTTGAGCGTCGGCTGTGACCAAAGTCACCCGTCTCGAGACCCCAGCGTATTTGCCACGAAAAGCACTCATCATCTCGGGGTCAATGTCTACGCCAGTGTACTGCATTCCGCGAGCCACAATCGGCATGGCAATTCTGCCCGTGCCAACCCCAACTTCTAAGATATGCTGCGACCCTTTGTATTCTCGCTCGAGCGGTTCGACAATCGAAGTGGCTATCTTTCCGGAAACCTCCGGCGGATGATACCTGTTTCGGTCATATGCCCGTGCGACACGCAAACTCATTTTTTGCCTCCGCGAAGATACTAACAAAGACCTTGTGATTCGGCAAGTACCCTAAACAAAATCTGGCTACAATGCTGTGCAAGCCGAACAAGAATGTCAAGTTAAACGCTTCCAGCAGGATGCTATTCATCAAACTTTGGCTATTCGCAATAAAATACAAACCCCAACCAACGCCGACTTACTGCTGTTGACTGGCGAAAGTTTATGCGCTCCTCGTACCGTAAACGCCTCGAGTGGACGCAAATGGGCGAAATCCAAGCCCATGTCAATCACTACTTCGGACTCGAGACAAAGATACAACACTTCCTGATCACTCAAAATGTCTTGTGGCAACTCGAGCCGCAGGGTTTCAACTTTCACCCCAGCTAACGGAATCGGAAAACCACCACTGCTTTTACTGACCCGAACCAAATGTGTTCCTTTCATGGCTCGAGTCTAACCCATGAAAAAGGCGAGCCATAGGCTCGCCTTTTTCATGGGTTAGTATTTTTTAATCCTCAGATGGGCTGGCTACGCTGACCAAAGCATCACCTTTGCCTGAACGAATCGCATCAAAGACCTTTGAACGCAGTTCTTCTTCTAAGGCTGGACGGGCTTTGATGTACTCGACCACTTTTTCTTTGCCTTGCCCGATGCGCTCACCGTTGTAACTAAACCAACTTCCAGCCTTCTCGAGAATTTCTAGGCTCGAGGACAGGTTCACAAGGTCGTTGAGTTGGTCTATGCCTTTACCGAAGTAAATTTGAATTTCGACTTCTTTGAATGGCGGCGCAACTTTGTTCTTCACGACTTTGATTTTGACATTGTTGCCAACGGCATCGTTGCCGACTTTAATCGGTTGTCCGATACGGCGAATATCCAAGCGGACACTGGCATAGAATTTTAGGGCTTTGCCACCTGTGGTGGTTTCTGGGTTGCCGTACATCACGCCAATTTTTTCACGGGTTTGGTTAATAAAAATCATCGTGGTGTTGGATTTATGTAAAATTGCGGTCAATTTACGCAGTGCTTGGCTCATTAAACGGGCTTGAAGCCCCGGTAAACTATCGCCCATTTCGCCTTCAATTTCAGCCCTTGGCACAAGCGCCGCTACCGAATCAACCACAATCATATCTACTGCGCCGGAACGTACCAATAACTCGGCAATCTCGAGGGCTTGTTCACCAGTATCGGGTTGTGAAACCAGCAGTTCGTCGGTGTTGACTCCAAGGGCTTTGGCGTACACTGGGTCTAGGGCGTGTTCGGCATCTATAAAAGCCACCGTCCCACCCATTTTTTGGCATTGTGCGGCAATCGTTAGGGTCAGGGTGGTTTTTCCGCCCGATTCAGGACCATAAATTTCGATAATCCGCCCTTGTGGTACGCCGCCCACGCCAAGCGCAAGGTCTAAACTCATGCTGCCCGTCGGAATCACTTCAACTTGGAGTTTACTTGAGGCATCAAGGCGCATAATCGCGTTTTTACCAAATGCCTTTTCGATTTGGCTCATGGCGCTGTCTAAGGCTTTTTTCTTATGGACAGCCAGTTGTGCGGCGGACATATCGGAGGTGTCTGGGGCGGCTTCTTTTTTTGCAGGTTTGGATGACATGGTTTTTCCTTTTCGGGCGCTTGGCTGTGGTGGTACTCATAGAGGCTTGGGTTTCTTATCTGTGGTCTGAGTTGTGCTTTATCATTTCCCTCCAAAGTGTGCCGAGTGCCGTAAAAGCCGCCCGTTCTTTCATGGTGCGGCGGTCTCCTGCGACAATCAGTTGATGTTCTAAAAGCTCACCATTTGGTGTGGCAATGGCAACAAACAGTGTTCCGGCTGGCATTGAATCACCGTAAGTATTGTCGGCTGCGCCTGTACAAGCCAGTCCCCAGTCTGCGCCAAAGTTTGACAAAGCAATTTTAGCCAGTTCTGTGGTCGTGGTTTGACTGATTGCGCCGTGCTGTTTAATAATTTCTGGGTTGACTCCAAGTTTTATTTTTGCCGCACTCGAGTAGACCACCGCCCCACCTTGAAAAACATCGCTTGAACCTTTGGGATTAGAAAGTTCATCGCTAATAATACCGCCAGAGATACTTTCGATAACCGCCAAGGTTTGTTTTTTTTGCCGCAGTTGCTCGAGAATAATTTCTGGGAGGCTCTGGTCATCTGTGCCGTAAATAAAGCCAGTTAGTTTTTCTTGGACGGCGTGTTGGCTAGACTGCGCCAGTTCTTGGGCTGCCTCGAGTGTACTGCCACTAGCAGCCACCCGCACATGCACCCCGTCACGCCGAGCATATGTACCAATGCTTGGGTTTTGCTGCTTGGCAAGTTCGCCTAGGCGTTCTGCTAAATGGCTTTCGCCAATCCCAACGGTACGAAAGGTCTTAAAGTAAAAACCACTTTGCGGTAACTCGAGACGCGGCAGCACCTGTTCTGTCCACATGCGTTTCATTTCGCGTGGCGGTCCGGGCATCGCCACAATAATTTTTTGACTGTTGGGAACACGCACAAACCATCCCGGGGCTGTACCGACTGGATTAGGTATGGCGGCAGCACTTTTAGAAATCCATGCTTGTTTGATGTTTTGTTCTGGGAAACTGCGTCCCCTTGCCTCAAACCAAGCACGAAGTTTAGCCAAGTATTCCTCGTCTATCACCGCCTCTTCGCCGATGGTGGCTAAAATACCTTCTCGAGTCAAGTCGTCGTCGGTCGGTCCCAGTCCTCCGCCTAAAATAACCAAATCAGAACGGCTTAAAGCCCGAGTAATGGCTTCTTGTAAACGCCCTAAGTTATCGCCGACCGTGGTTTTCCAGTGGATAAAAACGCCACGGTTTTTGAGTTCCGATGCGATGAATGCCGCATTGGAATCGGTGATTTCACCCATCAGTAGTTCTGTTCCAACGCTGATTATTTCTGCTAACAACGTAATCACTCCTTCTTATTTTATACCAGACAAATGGGGCTTTGTCAAAGTCTAGCAGGAACGAAGGGCAAAAGACGAAAGGCGAAAGGCGAAAGCAAAAAAGCAAACCCGTACATCGGATACCCGTATCCGATGTACGCATTTCAAGGGTATATGGTGCTTTTGGTACTTCAATTCTCGAGTACGAGCGAACTCAAGGTGGATTTTTACGAATTCCAAGCGCCTTGCAAACGCCGCAGCAACACAATCTGCCCAAGGTGATAAGCATTATGAATCGCAAAATCAAGCAGTGCCTCGGCAATGGTTTCTGAGGTATGAATATATTTTGTCTCGAGTAAAACAGGGTCATCGCAGCATTTTTTTAAGTCCTCGAGACCATCAAGAAAGTCTTGTTTAACAAAGTTCCATTCCTCGAGCGTGACCGTATTTGGGAATTCATCACTGCTTTGGCGTTGGCGTTTGCCCAAGGCAATGTCTTGCAGCACTTGACGTTGCCACCACGCCATGTGCGCCACATGACCAGCGATGCTATGCAGCGCATTTTCGGGGATGTGTACTGCCACATTTGGCTCGAGATTGGCTAAGATACTTTCGGCGGTGTTAAACGCATGACCACTACCGAGCTTATGTTTAATCGTTAAACCATTCATGGGGTTTCTCCTTGTAATTCTTTGACACATTCAATCCAAGCTGGGCATTGCCTAAAACCAAGTTTGCTGTTCAAAGCTAAAATTGGAATGTTATTGCTGTCGTTCCAAGTGCGAATTTCTGGGTAGCCATTATTCTTTGCCCACTCGAGACACGCCACTTTAAGGGCTAAAGCAATGTGTTTGCCCCTTGCTTCGCGGCGCACACCCGTCAAACCAATGGTTAGGTAATTACCATCTGACTTAAAAAGTTGCGATAAACCAATTAATTTGTTGTTCTGCACAGCAATAAATGTACCTTCGGGCAGTACCTTTGGATTCTCGAGATTCCAAACCGCAAAGTCTTCAAAGCCACGTTCAGTCGCGGGATAGGCTCGTGGTACATCATGTCCAACTTCGGTATGGAGTTGATAATAGTTTTGGGCAGCATTTTCTTGGCTTAGGATTTGCTCAAGCGTAAGTAATTCTATGCCTTGCTGCTCGAGTTCTGAGTGTAAGTGCAGGTATGGTGCAGCCTTAAAACTTGCGACATCAATTCGGTTTTCCCAAGTTCGCATTTTTTCAGTGAACCCTCGAGCCTTTAAGAAGTCTAAGCCAAACTTATCTTCGCGGTTACTGCTGACAATGCCAATTGGATTAAATTCTATTGTTGCGCTGTTTAGTGTTTCAAAAAGTTCTGCGCCAATACCACGGCGTTGAAATTCTGGTTTGACAACACCCCAAAACCGAAAGCGCTGCGGATGATACTGCCCAACATCTTGGAAATACTCGGCGTAGGCTACTGGCTGCTGCTCATTCCAAACCATAAAACGCTGGTGCTTAATGTGTGCAGGACGGCGCTCATCGTCGTCTGTAATACTCTGAGCCGTAAAGAATTCATCAGTAAAAACCGAGTTCTCGAGGTTGGCTACAGCTTGGTAATCGTTTGGGGTGAAGGGTTTAATCTCAAACATAGGTCTCCAAAGGGAAGGCGAAAGGCAAAAGGCAAAGGCAAAAGTTAAAATTCTTTTTTCATGACCAGTACGGCGGGTTGGCGAACAAAACCAAGTTTGTTGTTAATCGCCAGCATTGCCGTGTTGCGCGTGTCGTTGTCGGTACGAATGGTGTTAAAACCAAGTTTTTGCGCCACTTCGATTTGCTTAATTTTTAGAGCAGTGGCAATGCCGCGTCCCCTCGCTTCCCTTGTCGTAGCGGTTAGCCATTGGTCTACCCAGCCTTCTCTTGCACCTCTAAAGCAACCTGTAAAGCCAATGATTTTGTTGTTCTCGAGCGCATAAAACGAGGCTTCTTGGAGCGTTTCGCCGTCCGAAAGAATGTTTTCATTAAAGAATTCAAATGTGATTCGGGTGGCTGGTTCAGCCCGTGGCACATCTAAGCGCACCGTTTCAAAGACCTCATGGAATTCTTGGCGGCGCTCTAAACTATCAGCTTCTTGCCAAGTGACCAGTTGCACCCCGCTTGACTCGAGATTCAAGATTTTGGCTTGGTATGGCGCAGTTAAAAAATTACCAATGTCGAGTAAACTCTCAAAATCGCGTTTGATTTCATTGTAGCCTCGAGACTGGGCAAAACGCATGGCTCGAGCATCGGATTCGCGCACTTGGGTATTGATGGACATTGGCTCGAGTGGCGCAAGTTTCTCGAGCAATGCCGCATAAAGGGCGCTGCCAATGCCGCGCCCCTGAGACTGGGGTTGTACCCAGAGTTCAATGCCAAATTTATTGGGGTGGTACGCTCCCGCAAAACGGTGGTGATTGGCTGCCCCAATCACTGTGCCATATTCTTGGGCAACAATAAAGACTGGGCGGACATTCTCCTCGAGTTTGGTCAGGTCATGCTCGAGTTCGTTCTTACTCTGGGCTTGGAGTGGCACGACAGCATTTTGAATCTGCACCACTTGGCTTAAGTCAGTCATTATAAAATCACGGATTTGCATGGGTGTAGTCTAAATTTTTTTACCTAGTGCTTGCATCCGCCAAACTGCATATGCGTTTACTCGAGACAGTTTTGTAGACTTGGTAGCATGACTTTTGCCGAACTTTCCAGACGGGCGCAAATTCTGCGACTTCGCGCTGATGCCTTAAAAATTCTCGAGCAGTACCCACTTGTTGTGGCTCGGTTGCGTTGTATCAATCATGGTTTTAACACCACATTTCGAGTAGACACCGCAGGTGGACAAAAATTTGCACTGCGAATCAATGTTAATTCACGCCGTCCAATGCCAGCCCTAAGCGCCGAAATTGCTTGGCTCGAGGCACTATCTAAAGAAACCGATTTAATTTTGCCACATCCGATAGCACGTAAAGATGGCGGGTTAATCTCGAGTTTTTATTCAAAAACATTAGGGCGCAATACCGTGGCGGTGCTGTTTTCGTGGTTGGCAGGTAAAGACCTTGGCTCGAGTGCCACACCTGTGCAACTCCAAGCCACAGGTGCAGCCCTAAAGACCTTGCATCAGCATGCTGCGACTTGGAAAATTCCCAAGGGTTGCCAATTTCAAAATGCCTTGGATGTCTTCATAGATTCTAAAGTCGTGATTTTTGATACACCCATGCCAGCCGCTCGGCTCGAAGTCTTCAAAATTGCTCATCAGCAAGTTAAAGCCGTTCACGAAACACTGTATCAGCGTTTCAAAGCCCAGCCGCTCCATGCCGATTTGCATTTTTGGAATATAAAATGGTTTAGGGGGCAGCTTTCAGTTTTTGACTTTGATGACAGCGCCATAGGTGTACCTTTACAAGATTTTGGGATTAGTATTTTTTATTTGCGCCGTCTAAAAAATAGTGCTGCCCTCGAGAATGCGCTGCTTTTTGGTCACGGGAATCTGCCCAACTACCAACAAGCCGAACTCGAAGCAATCATCGCTGGGCGGCAATTGTTGCTGGCAAATGACCTTTTAACCAACGAAACAGCTGACCTTCAAGCCCGAGCGCAAGCCTACCTCGAGACTAGCGAACAACGTTTACGCAGCTACCTCGAGACTGGGATTTTCCCACGAGCAACCTCGTAAAATACACCCATGTGGTTTTTTGAATCGAGCCTGCGTTCTTCCTTACAAATTGCTTTGCTGGTTACACCGATTTGGTTACTATTACGCCTTCTACTTGAGCTTGAGCCTTTGGTTTTACTCGAGCCAATCATTGTATTTGCGCTTTCGTTTGGGCTGCACCGTTTCAGTACACACCTAACGGTCTCGTACCGCAATCCCAATGCACTGTTGGTTTTTGCGGTTTTTGGCACATTTGCTTTTCAATTCCTGATTTTACTGATGGCGGCTGTCTTCAAATTGCGTTTTGGGGCATTTGTATTTTTATTAGATGCGGTCTTTTGGTCGCCGCTTTTAAGAGCCGTTTTTTTGACAAAATCACGGTAACGAAATTAACACCACACTGCGAAAATCGGCGTAAGCCAAGACTTGTGTGGCAATTGGAATCTCGTCCCAACTTGGGTATTTGAGTTGGGCTTTTCTCGATAACCAATCGGCATAGTATTTTTCGTTCAAAAAACGCCGTCCGATTTGTTCTCTGGTCAGGTTATTTGGGTCTACCACTTCTGCGGGTGGTTCGATTTTCATGGCTGGGGTAGTAGCAACAGGTGGTGTAACTGGAGTTGGGGTTGGAATGACCACTGCTATTGGTTTGGGTTTGCTGACCACTGGCTTGTTTACGGCTGGTTTGGGTTTGGTCACGACTGGTTTTGGCTTATTAACCACGGGCTTTAGTTTTGGAGCGGCTGAGATTGGTGGTAAATTGGCAGCACTATTTGAATCACGTACAACTGGTTTTTTAGGTGCAACCACTGGTTTAGGTGGTTTGACCACTGGTCTTGGTGTCACTACCGCAATAACGGCTGGTTTGCTGACGCTGACCTGTGGTGTTGGTGTAGTGACTGGTTTAATGGCTGCTGGCTTAATAACTGGTTTGACCACGGGCTTAGCCACTGGTTTGACCACGGGCTTAACGATTGGTTTAGCCACGGGCTTAACAACTGGTTTAGCCACGGGTTTAACAATTGGTTTAGCAATAGGTGCTTGTGGTACATCGGTGACACTCAGGCTAGGCGCTGGTTTTTTTGGTTGGGCTGTTGCAAATTGTTTAATTAAGATTGGTGCGGCAAAAATCCCAGTGCTAATCAGCATCGCTAAAGCAATCAGCCATGCCCAGACTGGCGGGCGATTACTGGTTTTTTTCTTGGCTGGGGTATAGGCTTTACTGACCCCAGATACTTGGGCGGCTCGAGAAACACGGCGTTCAGGGTTTGAAGTTGGATTCTTTTGGGTTGTTGGGCTACTGGCTGGTTTGGGTCTGGCTGGTGCTGGTGCTGTTGTTTTAGGTATGTTATTTGGTGCTGGAACAACCTTTTTTTCTGGTTTTGGCAAAACATCTCTGTTTAGTGGTAAGTCATCATGGGGCGATTCATCTATAATTGTTAAAGCTGTTTCATCTTTGGGTGGTGGGACGGCTTTCAGTAAAGAATCGTCGAATTCCGAATGGACTTCTGCTTGGGTTGACTCGAGTAGAGATACTGGTTGTGACCAATCTAAGCTGACTTCGGCGGGTTGGATTTGGTTGGCGGCTGGTGTTGATTCCAAACCAAATTCGGACATGGACAATAAAGGCAATTCCGCCGTTGTACGAATATCTGGTTCGGATTGCACTGGGAGTTGGGAAACAGCCAAAGGCTCAGAGAATCCCAAAGGTTCAGAGAATCCCAAAGGTTCGGATAGCCCCAAAGGTTCTAGGCTCACAGATGACTCTGCCAAGCCCATAGGTTCAGGCAAATTTGGCAGTTCGGCTAACCCAAAATCCAGTTCTAAATCAAAAGTTGTGTCGTCGGCATCAAAAGCCACTGATTCTAGGGATGATGGCTGTGCTGAAGCATCGAGTACGAAAGCATCATCGTCTACCATCACCACTTCATGGTCTTGATCAAAATGAGTTTGCCGTATAACTGCTTTTTCTTCTCGAGTTTCCGACAGTGCTGCCAAGACATTCGAGCCACGTAAGGTAAACCGTTCATCGGCACTGGGGTCAAGAAAAATTCGTACCCGACGGTATGCTTCTAAAATCTGGTCGCGTTCCAGCGAAGACTCTGAACTGTCCATACGCAGCCGCGCAGCACTGTCAAGCATACTGATGTCAAGGGTTCGTTCATTCAGTTCCAGTAATTTCATGGCTTCGCGCAGCGTCATAATCTCAACCTATCGTGGTAAGCCGGGCAAGTTGGCTGGCGAAGATGCCACATAGACTTGCGCCCTAAATTGGGCTGTGGGTAACGCCCGTACTGAATCTGGAATAGCTGCCCAACTCGAGTAGCGTAAAACTGCACCCGATCTGTCCCAAGCACTAAAACTACCTTGATTGAGACTGCGTACCGAAACACTGGCGCGTTTGGCGGCAGCTTGTTGGCTTGCCCTTCGTGCTGATGCTTGTTGGGCTTCACGTCTGGCGATGGCTTGTTGTTCGGCACGTCTGATGGCGGCTTGCTCAGCTTCACGTCTGGCTGCGGCTTGTTGTTCGGCGCGTCTGACGGCTAAGCGCTGGGCTTCTAGTCGTTGTTGTGCTAAGTAACGCCGATTGGCTTCGGCACGAATTGCGGCACGTTGTTGGGCAGCACGTCGTTGGGCGGCTTGGACTTGAAGTTGGGCGTTTTGTTGTGCAGTTGCATTATTTGGAGTAAATGTTGAGGTACTGGGTTTTGCGGCTTGGGCTTGTTGTGCGGATAGTTTCTGGGCTGCCAACTTTTGAGTAGCCAGTTTTTGTGCGGCTAACTTCTGCGCGGCTGTTTTTTGATTCTCGAGTTTCTGAGCAGCTAATTTTTGCGCCTCGAGCTTTTGTGCTGCCAGTTTTTGTGCTTCGAGTTTTTGTGCGGCTGTCTTTTGAGCTTCGAGCTTTTGTGTTGCTAACTTCTGTGCGGCTAATTTTTGCGCCTCGAGTTTTTGTGCTGCTAGTCTTTGATTCTCGAGCTTCTGTGTTGCTAACTTCTGTGCTTCAAGTTTTTGTGCTGCTGTTTTTTGAGCCTCGAGTTTTTGTGCTGCCAACTTTTGAGCCTCGAGCTTCTGAGCTTGTAGTTTTGCGGCTTGCGTGGCTGTGGTGTTGCTCGAGATGACTGGTTTTGTAGTGTTACTCGAGATGACTGGTTTTGTGGTGGTGTTCGTGGGGTTTGTGGTGTTACTCGAGATGACTGGTTTTGTGGTGTTGACTGGTTTGGTAATGGCTGGCGGGACAGTTGCTCGTATTCCAGAGTTTGATGGAAAGTAGGTGGCAAGGGCTGGGAAAACCAGAAAATAGGCGGCAGCAATTCCTGCCGCAGCCGTTAATCCAGCCCAGAGAATACTCACGCCTTTGGTTTGTGGGGCATGGTCTTCTGGGGTGATTAAGACATTATTCTTGGGTTTTCGCCCTTGGACAATCGGGGCGGGTAATTCGCTCGGCATGATTTCTTGTGTCGCATAGATAGAAGCATCCGATAGGGTTGGGGGACTGCTGGTTCTTGGGGCTTTAAGAATCGACTCGTCAAAAGTTGCGCCAGGAACAAAATCGCGTTTTAATTTTTGCTTTGATTCATCGGCTAAACGCTTTGCGGCAGGGCGCTGGTTAAGCGGTGGACCATCTGGGACGGGTTCGTCAATCATGGTCACGCGGACATCACCATGCGTGGCAAGGGTTGGGTTGATAAAAGCATTGGCTTTGCGGTATGCCTCGAGTAAGCGCATGACGTTGCGTAATTCAATACTCTCTAAGTTTTTTCTTAGGGTGCTTTCCAGCACTTGACGATCTAAACTATTGGGATTTAATTCAAGTATATCTAGGGCTTCGCGCAATGTCACGATTTTCACCTCAAAAAAAGAATGCCACCTATTGGCTTGTGGTTTTATTCTACTCGAGAATTGCTCCCGAGTGGTACAGTTTCTCATGATTTTAGTTTTGAATGGCGCAAATCTCAATCGGCTTGGCACAAGACAACCCGAAGTATACGGTGCAGAAACCCTAAGTGAACTTGAAACACAGATTAAAACATGGGGTGCTGAACTTGGTTTTACGGTCGTTTGCCAGCAAAGTAATTTTGAAGGGGCGCTGCTCGAGTGGCTACAAACGGCGACTGAACTTGGGTATAAAGCCATTATTCTTAATCCGGGGGCATGGACACATTACAGTTATGCCCTGCGCGATGCGATTGCAGGACAGTCACTGCCAGTTCTTGAAGTTCATTTAAGTAATGTTCATGCCAGAGAAGAATTTAGGCACAGCAGTGTGATTGCCCCTGTTTGTATGGGTAGCATTATTGGTTTAGGCGCACAAGGCTACCGCTTAGCCCTCGAGTTCTTAAAAACCAGACTCGAGCCAGAAAAACCCGAATACGCTGACCCACCAAACCGAATTGCCTCGCGTATGGCTTAATCACCCCAACCCTCGAGACCGCCTGTATCGTATAAACTAGCCCTATGAGCGTCTGCTTTTTGTGTGGCTCAAACCTCGAGCCATCAGATACCAATTGCCCGACTTGTGGCGCTCATTTGGTCAGTGTCTACTTGCCCAGTGGTACGCCATTAAAAGGGTATGAGATTTTAGAGATGCTTGGTCAGGGTGGGTTTGGCATCACGTACCGAGCAAAGTCGGGGCAGCAAGAGGTGGCGATTAAAGAATTTTTTCCTGAAGGCTCGAGCCGAGTCCAAGGGCGGGTGACTCCTCCAAGTACCATTTCGGCATCTGAATTTGTGGATTTACAAATTAAGTTTCTCGAGGAATTGCGGATTCTAAAGCAGTTTATGCGTGGACAAAACCACACGGGGATTGTGGATGTCTTTGAGACCTTTGAAGCCAACAGCACAACCTATTTGGTGATGGAACTTTTAGAAGGTCAAACCCTCGAGGCACGGATTCTTAAACTTGGGAAACTCAAAGCCGGAGAAGTCCGTAAAATTACCGAACAGCTTTGTGATGCCCTTAAAACAGTCCATCAGGCAGGTTTATTGCACCGTGATATTAAACCCGCCAATGTGTTCTTAACCCTTACTGGTCGTACCGTGCTGATTGATTTTGGCAGTGCCAGAACTTTTAAGGATGGTCGCACCATGCGCCATACGCGAATGGTTACGCCCGGGTACGCGCCACTCGAGCAGTACAGCACCGAAGCTCGAGTCGGAACTGCCACCGATGTTTATGCCCTGTCAGCCACGCTCTACCATGCCCTGACTGGGGTAATGCCACCAACGGCGGTTGAACGAATGAATGGCGCAGTTTTAACCCCCTTAAAAGCTAATTTTAGTGTTGGGTTGCGTGAAGCCATTGAACAGGGTTTATCGTTGCAGATGGCAGACCGTCCCGCCGATGCTGCCGCTTTTGCCAAGTTAGCCTTGCAGCGCAATGCCTCGGTAAAAACTGTATCCAATCCCAAACCAGTCTTACAACCCGATTTCTGGGCGTATAACCCAGACTTTCTGGCTTTTCTGGCGTTTGGGTTTTTACTGGTCGGGCTGTGGCTAATCCTTGGCTGGATTCCAGAAGTTGCTTTTCTCGAGACTGTGGTAGTTGGAATTTTTCAAGTCACTTTAGCCATGCTTTCTTCTTGGGGATACACGGGACTGCTCGAGTTACCGCTTGGTTTTTGGCGTGGTCTAAAAAAACCAGTCAGTGTGCTGCGGCGGGTTTTTATTACATTGCTGGCTGTATTTAGCGCCGTTTTTATGCTTGAGTTATTTTTTGATTTTGATGGTCGTCCAGACTTTTTTTTATGGTTTTTGGTTTCGGCAACCATTGCCTACTTATTACTCTTAAGGGCATACCGCTTTCCAACTCGAGTTACAGCTTTTGGCAATCATCATTGGTGGGATGGATTCTGGCTGGTGGTTATCTCGAGCCTGATTGCGGTTTTTGTGTCTGGAAAAATCTAAAGTTCATTAGAGCCTCTAAAGGAAAGCCATTTCGTCGTTAGTTACAGGACAGACACAGGGGTGTCTTGACCATATACGCGCACCTTCGGGCATGGTCGCCTGTCCCTACAGGCATGGCATAAACAATACGTGAGGTAGGGGCGAACCCCTGTGTTCGCCCTGTTTTTCCATTCACGTATTCAATAAAAAACTTCTAAAATTAAAGACCTTTCGTAGGTTCTAAAGTTCATCGTGTTCTTACATCTCTCAGATGCCAGACTTTAAGATGACGGGCGTGAAATCACGATTCTTAACCGTCGCTGCTCTGGCTGCGCTTGCTTTGGCAGGTAGTGCCAATGGGCAACGCATTGGCATGTACCCGCTCGAGACATCCGATTCTGTGCTGGCATTGGCTGTCCCCACGGCTGTGGCTCGCAGCTTAGAAACCATAGACGGGGCAATTCTGCCCGCTCCACTGGATTTATTTAGTGCGGTACGCCAACGCCCAGCTTTTTTAGCCACGCTCGATAAAGTTTTTTCCTTAGAAACCCTTGTAAGCGGTAAACTCGAGGGGACGGCAGGAGCGTACACCATTACCTACAGCCTAAAACGCGGTACAGAAACCAAGAGCGCCGTGGCTCGAGGGGCAGATTTTGCAGCCTTGGTCAAAAATTCCAACGCAAGTTTAATTACTGCCCTTGGCTTAAAACCAAACAGCACCGATACACAACAACTGGCGGCTGTAGAACGCAGTTTGCCCGCCGCCGATGTGGTCACAGCCAGTGCAGCACCCGGTTCGGAAGGCAACGGCGCGATTCTCGAGAAAGCGGGTCAGAATCCTTGGGCGTTGGCGGGTCGGGCATTGGTCTTTATTGGCGCAAATAAAAACGATGAGGGCTTAGCACTGATGAATACAGCCGCCAAAGCAGCCCCAAGCGACCCTTTTGTGCAAGCGGCTCATGTGGTGGCATTGGTGGCAGCCCGTAAAAACCCAGAAGCCAAAATTGCCATCGAAGCGGCAATTAAACTCAATCCAGCCAAACCAGAAATTCATTACTTAAATGGGCGTTACATCATGCGTTCAAGTACACCAGTCACCCAAGCCGTGGTACAACGCGCCCTTGACTCCCTGCAACTCGCCTTGCAGTATAACCCGCGTTACTTAGAGGCAGCCGTGACTGCCGCCGATATTCTCGAGCAGTACGGCAATACTGAACGGGCAATCAGTGTATTAACTGCCCTCGTTGCCAGAATGCCTGATGATGTTGGTTTGCACAACCGTGTTTTGGATACCTTGATGGAATTAGACCGTGAAGGCGCGGTCAGTTATTTACAAGAAGTGATTAAAACCTATCCTGATGTGCCAGATACGGTCTACAGCTTAGCAAGTCGTTTATTTGATACCGATGCGGCGAACCAATTGATTGCTGGTGGCGAAAGCCGTTACTCGAGCAGTGCGATTCTTGCTTTGGCTCGAGGTAATTTGCTTGAACGGATTGGCGATTATGTAGGGGCAGTTGCAGCTTACCGCGAAGGTCTTGGACGTGACCCAAAATTCCAACGGGCTAACCTTGTACTGGCAGCCACGCTTTCTAAACAAGGTAAATTTGACGAAGCCGAAAGTACCCTTAAACTGGTTTACCCAAGCAACTTAGATCAAAAACTGGTGGCGCGGATGTACATTCAAACAGGCAGACTCGAGCGGGCAAAAGCAATTCTAGCTAAATTGCCGCAAACCGATTTTGATGTGCTGTACTTGACTGGTATTACGGCGTTACGCGAATACCGTGCCGATGATGCAAGCAAAACCTTAGATGCCGCCATTAAATTAAACAATACCAACAATCTAGTCAAGGCTTCGCTGACCGAAGTCCCCGATGTGCGTCGTTTAGGTGTGCCAAAACTAACGGGTGAAGCCCTCTACCAATTCCGACTTGGACAAGGTTTAATTGATTCACAAAATCCACTCGAGGCATTAACGGCGCTAAACCGTGCAGTTAAACTTGCGCCAACTGATATTCACGCCCTTTTGTACCGAGCGATTGCCTTACTGCAAACCGCTAACCCCGACGAGGCTCGAGATGCCTTTATTGACCTTGTTAAACTTGCGCCGAATAACGCTGTGGTTTACGCATTTTTAGCCGTGGCAGAACTTGGCAGGCAACGCTACGACTTAGCCATCGAAGCTGCCAATAAAGCCATTGCCTTAGATAAAACCTATGCTCGAGGCTACTTTGTACTTGGTAGCATTTACTTTCAAACCTATCAGGCTTTTGGCACAAGCTCGGATGTCACAGCCGCTCGGGATGCCTTTACCCGTTGTGTCGCAGCCGATGCCAATTATCGGGTACTGGTTGACTTACGATTAGCTGTCTTACCAAAGTAAGCCTAATCTAAAAGTACCCCGCAAAAACTGGCGGGGTGTTCTTCTTTAACTCGAGACTTGCACACCCTTCCAAAAAGCCAGCCGTCCTGTAATTTGCTTGGCGGCATCTTTGGGGCTTGGGTAGTACCACGCCGCATCAGGATTGGTCTTACCGCCGACCTCGAGGGTGTGATAACTGGCTATCCCTTTCCACGGACAGGTCGTGTGGGTACTCGAGGGTCGCAAGAATTCAGGCTTGACGCTTTCTATGGGAAAGTAATGGTTGCCTTCCACCACGACTGTACTCGAGGACTCTGCAATCACAACACCGTTCCAAATGGCTTTCATGGGTTTATTGTGCGCTATTTAGAATTATTAAGCTGTGATGCGGCTTACGAAGGGCGCAATTTCTCCCATTTTTGTTGTTCTTTACCCTCGAGCCTGACCCCAAGCAGTTGTACTAAGGCGTTTAAGTCATCCCAAAAAACTTGTGGCAGTAAAAGCAGGGCTTCTCGAGAAACCATCACGCTTTGATCCTCCAAACTGGTTTGGTCATCGGTTTCTAAGACCGTAATTTTATATTCATTCTCGAGTTTTTGAATTCCAATGGTACTGTCGCGCTCGCCAAGCAGCAGCACCGCATCGTACTGACCACGCCAACGGTGATACAAATGGTTGCTCGTACCAAGGCTGCTTGTGCCAAGTACCCTCGAAAAAAACGGGGTGCGCCCAGTGGCTACCCACATCGCAAGTTCGGTCAGTGGCTCGAGTCCAAAACGAATCGGGTTACTGCACGATAAGTTCAGTGGGGCTTCTAAGCCAATCTCGAGTAGAAGTGTGCCGTGCATCTCCCAAAGGTCGGAAATTTTCCAAGGCGCATCTTCTCGAGTCAGCAACCTGAGTTTATACTCGGCGGCTTCACTGGGAATAAAATGCACTCCTGCCATCATTGCCCAAGTATATCGTAAACTGCACAGATGGGTTGGTTGCAAAACTTTTTTCTCTCGAGTCCTTGGGGTTGGATTTCTTCGATTATCACCATTATTTGCTTGATTCATGCCTTATCGCGCCGAGCCGATTTTTACTGGTTTTTTATCATCTTGTTTATTCCCTACCTTGGGTCATTGTTTTATTTTTTTGCCTATGTCCTACCAGAATTGCGTCGAGCCAATTTCGGGGCGGCTTTTGAGACCCTTAAACCCGTTTCAATGCGGGTTCGTGACCTCGAAAAACAACTCGAAGATGTGGACACCGCCCAAAACCGAATTGCTCTAGCTGTAGCCTACCGAGAATCTGGTCAGTTTGAAAAAGCCGAGGGCTTACTCGAGCAGACCCGCCAAGGGGTCTACCGCAATGATGCCCATATGACCTTTGACTTAGCCAGCATCAAATTTGGGCTAAATAAACCCCTACAAGCCGAAGATTTACTCGTAGAACTCTTGCCCAACGCCCCAGAAGAACTTCGTGGGGTGGCTCGAGTTTTACTGGGTCGAATTTTAGAACAACGCCAAGCCTACACCGAAGCCGAAAACCTATACCGTGCGGCGCTTGGGGTGCGTGGCGAAGAACCGCGTTATCGTCTTGCCAGTGTACTGCTTGCCCAAAATAAGACCGAGGAAGCCCAAACCGTACTGCGTGAACTCGAGCGAAACCAAAAACGGGCTGCACCGCAATACAGAAATCAGGAACGTGAATGGTTTGAAGCGGCTAAAAAACTACAAAAATAAATGGGACAACTAAAGCCACCAAGCAGTGTTACCTTATGCCTATGAAAAGCGCTCCGCAAGTTGGCGAAAACCCAGATAAAGGCAAAGCTGTCCAAGCCATGTTTGATTCGATTGCCTCGCGCTACGACCTCCTAAACCGAGTGCTTTCGATGGGTGTGGACAAGGGCTGGAGGGTGGCAGCCGCCAAAGAAGTTCTGGGGAATAATCCAAAAAGTATCCTCGATATTGCCACTGGAACAGGCGACTTTGCGATAGCGATTCAAAAACTTGCCCCAAATGCAAAAGTGACAGGTTCGGATTTTGCCCCAAAAATGCTTGAAATTGCTCGAGTCAAAGCCAAAGCCTTAAACCTCGAGATTCCATTTGAACAAGGTGATGCCCTCGCCCTGCCGTATGCCGACTCGAGTTTTGAAGCGGTTTCCTGTTCTTTTGGTTTTCGCAATTTTGCCGATTTTAGGCAGGGACTTACAGAATTTCACCGCGTGTTAAGGGTTGGTGGGCGTTGTGTGATTCTCGAGTTTCCACCACCTCCAGAGAATCTGCTCGGTCAAGCCTATACCTTGTACTTTAAGCATATTTTGCCATTCATTGGTGGAGTCATTTCAGGCAAACCAGAAGCCTATAAGTACCTACCCGAAAGCGTGATTGCTTTTCCAAAACCAGGAATCTTAGCTGCCCTGATGCAGGAAGTTGGTTTTGAAACCCGCTACACCGTCCTCACGGCTGGACTGGCTGCGATTCATGTTGGGGTAAAAAGCTCTGAGCGTTAAACTTTCGCCTTGCCTTGCTGCCTCTTTTTGTTCTAAGCTCAGTCTATGGAAGGTCAGCATCTTGTGGATATTTCGGTGGAGGTGGTGTATTCCCCTGCCCATTCAACCGAAACCCGTTTGGTTTATGTGTACTTTATTACGATGCACAATTGTGGAATACAAAGCGCTCAGTTATTGCGACGACACTTTTTTATTAGGGATGCCCAAGGCTTTGAACAAGAAATAGAAGGCGAAGGCGTGGTTGGCGAACAACCAATCATTGCTGTTGGGCAGACATATCGCTATCACAGCATTGTTCCAATTCAAAACCCGCCGGGTTCAATGCGTGGCTATTACACTTTTATTGCGGCTGATGGCGCGATTTTTCAAGCTGAACTGCCGCTTTTTATGTTGTACGAACCGCCGGGGTTTATTTCGCAGAATTTGCCCAATCTCGAGCCGAGCAATAAACGAATTTTGAATTAGACCTGTAATACTATTGGCAAGAACGTGCTGCTCGAACCACTTGTCATTGTAGCAAAACCATAGACTCGAGCCATGACTCACCCAAAACTGCCCTTGTCTTCTCGAGTCAGGTGTGATACCGTCTTCCCTCGCGGGAGTAAGGGTACGCACCTTTGGCGTGGCTCAAGCTTGCCGGACTTAAAAAAAAAGAGGTATTACACATGTCATTTTTACCACCCGAAAAAACCAAAGTGATTAAGGATTACGCCACCTTCGAGGGCGACACAGGCAGCACCCAAGTTCAAATTGCTGTTCTGACCCACCGCATTAACAACTTGTCGAGCCACTTAAATGGCAATAAAAAAGACAAGCACGGTCAACGTGGTTTGCAACTTCTTGTTGGTCAACGTAATCGTTTATCGCGTTATATGCGCGAGAATAGTCCAGAAGCCTATAAGAAACTGATTGAACGCTTGGGCTTACGCCGCTAAAGCAGTTGGGTACATGCGCCGCTAAAGCAGTTGGGCATCTGTAAGGGCGAACTTTGTGTTCGCCCTTTTTTGTTTTACTGTAAGACCCTTAGAATGCAAAGGTGTACATATACCGTTTACTTGGAACGCTCGAGAATTTAGATGCCGTCACCCCAGACCTCTGGGAGGCTGGCTGTCAGGGTTTAACCGAAGATGATGGTTCGGTGCTGGCTTTTTTTGAGACTCAAATTCCTTTGCCTTTTGCTGGCACATGGACCAAAGCCGATGATACCGACTGGATCGCCGCCTACCGTGCCAGTGTACTGCCAGTCAGTATTGGCGATGTAACCATTACCCCGCCGTGGCTCGAGCCTGCTGGTCATGCCAAGGTGCAGTTGTTGCTTGAACCCGGTTTGGCATTCGGCACGGGGCAGCATCAGACAACCCATATGGCAATTTTAGCCTTGCAGGGTCTTAATCTCGAGGGTAAAAAAGTCTTGGATGTCGGGGCTGGTACAGGAATTCTAGCAATCGTGGCAGCCAAACTTGGGGCAGAAGCCTTTGGTGTGGACAATGATGCCAGTACCCTCAAAGTGGCGCTCGAGAATGCGACTCAAAACCATGTACAGATAGATTTCCAAGCTGGGGTTCTCGAGGATATGTTGCCATTTGCGCCGTTTGATGTGGTTGTGGCAAATTTATTTGCCGAGCTTCACGCGATGCTTATGTCGCAGTATAAATCAGCTTTGGCAAAGGATGGGCGTTTAATTTTAACGGGCATTTTAGCGGGAACTGAGCAAGCTGATGCAGCCGAACAAATCACGTGGGATACCTCGAGTGGGCGTGAAAACTTGGTGCTAAATGTGTTACTCGAGCATGGTTTTAAGCTCTTACGGCGTGAACAAATGGCGGATTGGGTGCTGCTCGAGGCGGTCTTATGATTGATATTACACGCCGAATCTCAAATTCTAGTCCAAATTGGATTGGTGATACCCCAGTTTCGTACACCGTGCCGGTCAAAATTGCCGAGGGTGCGCCAGTCAATGTTGGGGCAATAAGCATGAGTACCCATACGGGGACACATGTGGATGCCCCTTGGCATTACTTAGACAGTGGTCTTAAACTCCACGAAATTCCGCTCAAAACGTGGGTCGGGGCGTGTCTGGTGGTGGATGCGGTTGGGGCAACTGAACTCACATCCGCTCTACTCGGGAACTTAGATTTAACGGGTGTGACCAAGGTTTTATTTTATACCGGGCAGCCAAATGCGTGGCAGTCTTTTCCGCTCGAGTGGGCAGTGGTCAGCCCAAGTTTACCGCCGTTTTTGGCGCAACACGGAATTGATTTAATCGGTACAGACGCACCAAGCGCCGATACCCTAACCAGCACCGATTTACCCGGTCATGCGGCATTGGCTAAAAGTGGGGTCTGTATTCTCGAGAGTTTAGCCTTGGATGGTGTTCAAGCTGGGCGGTATCGTTTGGTCTGTTTGCCACTGAACTTAGAGGGTGCAGATGGCGCTCCAGCGCGTTGTATTCTCGAGTGAAAGTACGATGATTAAAGATCGCTTTACCGTAGGGGCGAGGCATGCCTCGTCCAACCTGAGTAATCCGTTTTCTGCTCTATTTCTTGTTATTGGATTTGTAATTCTCGAGTGAGGGTGTTTGATGACTGTTCAATTATTTCGTTCTGATGCTTATTTATCTTCGTTTGAGGCTGTCGTTGTTGAGGCTCGAGAAGGCGCAGTTTGTCTGTCTCAAACCGCATTTTATCCCGGTGGCGGTGGACAAGTTTATGACCTTGGCGCACTTAATGGTGTACCTGTACAAAAACCCAGTCTCGAGGAAGGAAAAATTTGGCATCATTTGGATACCGATTTAAGTCTTGGCACAGAGGTACATGGTCAGCTTGATTGGGTGCGGCGTTTTGACGCGATGCAGCAGCACACGGGCGAGCATTTGCTTGGACAGGCTTTTTTTCGTCTTGGTTTCCATGTTCTAGCGGTCAATATGGAACACTCGGTTTGTACTTTGGATTTGACCGAGGTCACAACTTGGGAAATGGCAATGCAAGCCGAGCAAATGGTCAATGACGCGATTATGGCGGCGCTGCCAATTAGTACATATGAAGTACCAGACTCGGAAATTCATACCGTTCCGTTGCGCCGCACGTCAAAAGTGCAGGGTCTGATTCGGGTGGTGCAGATTGGCGATTTTGATTACACCGCTTGTGGTGGAACACACACCAGTAAAAGCTCCGAAGTCGGACTTCTTAAAATCCTGAAAATTGAACGGATTAAAGGCAGCGCAACCAGAATTTATTTTAATTGCGGAACACGCTTGCTCGAGGATTACCGTCTCAAACACGATTTTGTGGCTTCTTTGGGTTTGCGTTTCTCGAGTGGCTTGGATTCCGTCCCTGAACGCACTGTGGCAGCCTTGAATGAACTCGGGGCTTGCAAACTAGAAATTTCACAATTGCGGACTCAATTGGCAGCCCGCATTGCCTCGAGTTTTCTGCGTGGTGTGGTGGTATATCTGCTAGATGATGCGACGCTATTGCCAGAACTTACCAAAGCCTGTATTTTGCGTGAAAACCTGATTGCCATTTTGGGGGCAGTGGATGGTTCAAAAGCACTTTTAGCGGTGATTTGTGGGCGTAATACCAAAACCCAAGCGCGGGATATTTTAGCGCTTGGCTTACCGTTTATTGATGGTAAAGGTGGCGGAAAACCAGATTTAGCCCAAGGGAGCGGCTTAAAAACGACTGGTTTAGAAGCGGCACTCGAGGCGATGCGGGCTTCTGCTCTCGAGACGATGCAATAGAACTCGAGAAACCCGTCTGGGACACCAGTGGCTAATGATTCGTGGCTTTGGTTTGATTAAAAATCATATCGGTGGCTTTGAACTCGAGTCGAAGTTCTTGCCCGCTAATGTGCCATGTGCCTTCAAGTTGAGCGGTGCTTTCGCCAGCCCCAGCGTATAAGGTCAGTAATAGCTTGCCACTGGCATGGCTTTCAATCATGCCGCTCATGATTTTACTGCCAGCCGTAATTTTCACCCGTTGGTCTGGAGTAACCACAAAACTTGTCCACGATTGACGCGCCGAGGCTGCACTCCAAGCCCCCAATAAAAAATTATTGAGTTGCGGCTCAGCCCGCCAGACCTTAGAGGAATTAGGGAGTTGGTCAGTTGAATTTGGGTTAATGCGAGCCATGTGGTGACAATACTCCCTTTAGTGTATGGTTGTGACCAATCCAAAGTTTGGTTTTAGGAAAAGGCTTAATACGTAAAGCCAAATTGTACCACAATTTGCAAAAGTTTAAGGCATAATAGAAACCATGCAAGTTTCAAAGCCGCTTTCTTCTGACCGTGATGCTTTACAAACAATCATGGCATTGTGTTCAACAGTTTTTATACCCGATGGTGTGGCGCTTTATGTGGTGGCTGGAACTTCGATGCAGCGTGTGCTGGCAGAAGGTATGGCTTTAGAGATTGCCACCAGTTTTGATAAAGGGGTGGATGTTCCTGGGCGGGTCTGGGCAAGTGCCGAACCTTTGGTGGTACAACAATACCTGCATTGGTCAGAACGCACGATTCAACAAGTCGTTTCGGTGGTGGCGGCAGTGCCAGTGATTTTAGAAAATACCGTGGCAGGGGTTTTGATGCTGATGTACCGCCAAGCGGTGCAACTGACCCCAGCCCAAGTGGTTCAACTCGAGCGTTTATCGGTGTTGGTGGCTTCGACCTTAGAAAACGGTTTTTTGCGCCAGCAATCTAAAAAACAGACCCAAGCTCGAGCCGAGGATAAAGCCACACTTTCAGAGTTTGATCAGCGCTTACAACTCTTTGAAAGTGCTGTGCTGAACGCCGATGAGAGTGTTTTAATCAGTGAAATCGCTGTCCCAGACGATGGCAACGAACAGAATTCAAAAATTATTTTTGTCAATGCGGCTTTTTCTAATCTGATGGGCTTTTCGCCCCAAGAGTCGCTTGGGCAGACGGCTGGTTTACTGCGCGGGGCTTATGGCGACACCGATTTGTACCACCGTGCCAAAGCCGATTTGCGACTTGGTAAATCGGTGGATTTAGAAACGATTGAATATAAAAAAGACGGCACACCGCTTTGGGTGCAACTTTCGATTGTGCCGATTCGCAACGAATTGGGGGTGATTACCAATCGTGTTTCGTGGCGGCGCGATATTACTGAACGCAAAAGCAACGAACTTCTGGAAGCCTACCGCAATCGGGTTCTTGAGTTGGCGCTGCGTGGTGCGCCCCTCAACGAAACGCTGCAAACTTTAACGGGCTTACTCGAGAAGATTTTTGCCGGGTCAACGGCGGGTGTTTTTATGCGTAAAGCCGAGCGTTTGGTTTTACAAGTCGCTCCCAATTGGCGACCACTGGTGCGTTCGCTGCTGGATGGTGTACCGATTGGTTTAGGGCATGGGACGGCTTCTTATGCGATTCTCGAGGCTGTGCCAGCCGTGGTTGAAGCGATTCAAGACGACCCGCGTTGGATCAATATGGACAGGGCAATGCTGATGAGTGGGGTGGCGAGTTCTTGGGCAGTCCCGATTTCTTCTGCCGATGGCGCGGTGATTGGGGCGCTTGAACTGCATTTTTCACGCAGCAGTGCGCCAACCCCCAGTCAACTCGAGCATTTTGAAAATGTGGCACGTTTAGCCACCTTGGTGATTGAACGAAGTACCCTAATTGACCGCTTAGATGACCAAGCCAGCACCGATACCCTGACCAAATTACCGAATCGTTACGGGGTCGAGCGTCACCTTGAGGGTGCCTTAAAAGTGGCGTTGCAACGCGGCTGGAAATTGGCGGTGCTACAAATAGATTTAGATGGTTTTAGGCGAATCAACGACACCCTTGGACATGAGGTCGGCGATGAGGTGCTGCGAACTGTGACTGACCGTTGGCGTACTATTTTGCCGTCTCGGGATATGTTGGCGCGTCCGGGTGGCGACGAGTTTACTTTGGTGGTGCATCATTTAGAGCAAGTCTCGGAAGCCGAAGCCTTGGCAAAAGAAATGCTCAAAGCCCTGTCGTATCCGCTTTCGCTTCGTGGGGTGGAACTTTTTTTATCCGCCAGTATTGGGGCAGCCATTTATCCAGACGACGGCACAAGTGCCACGATTCTACTGCGAAATGCCGACACCGCCATGAATGGGGTCAAACGCAGTGGTAAAAGTAATTTTAGACGTTTTGACCCTGCCATGAACAGCCTTGCCAAAGAACGCTTAAACACCGAAGTGTCCTTGCGCCGTGCGCTTGAACGCAACGAATTTGTGGTGCGCTATCAGCCGCAAGTCAATGCTGCCCAACAAGTGATTGTGGTCGAGGCGTTGCTCTATTGGCAGCACCCGCAAGAAGGTTTGGTTGCACCGGGGCGGTTTTTACCAGTGGCGCTCGAGTCTGGTTTGATTGTGCCAATGGGTGAATGGATTTTACGCAAAGCCTGCCAAGAAGTCGGTCAATGGCGACGCGACGGCTTAAATGTGGCTTTGGCAGTCAACATAGATGTGCAGCAGTTAATGCGGGCAGATTTTTCGGATACGGTATCAAAGGTGCTGCGAGAAACCAATTTTGACCCAAAAGCGCTTGAACTAGAAGTCACCGAAAGTGCTTTGATGAACGATACAGCCCTTGCTGCCGAGCGTTTACAGCGTTTACAAGCCCAAGGAATTCAAACCGCCATAGATGACTTTGGAACGGGCTACTCGAGCCTAGCGTATTTACAAAAACTGCCAGTCAACTCCTTAAAAATTGACCGCAGTTTTGTTTCGCACCTCGAGCCGGGTGATTCGGGTTGGTCTTTGGTTAAACTGATTGTTTTGCTGGCGCGGCATGTTGGAATGAGCGTCGTGGCGGAAGGCGTGGAGACAAGGGAGCAATTTTTGGCGTTGCGGGATTTAGCGGTGGATCGTTCGCAAGGTTATTATTTTTCCAAACCTGTGGCAGCCATGGATTTGTTGGGGCGCTTAAAAGCCCCGCGTAGCCCAAGTACCTCGGTTGGCTGAAACGCCCATAGCTCGATTGACTAGGCGGTCTCATCTGGCATTAACCAAACAAACGTTTGCAAGGGGTGTATAATCCTCCACCGAAGCACAACTTAAGAACCTCGAGGCAGTTTTGAGGATTTGTTACGCCCCACGGAGGACACATGAACCAACACGAGCCACAAGCTCGCAATGAACCCCAAACCGAGGACTTAAACCTCTGGCACGCCTTTATTGATCAAATCGAAACCACCCAAAACTACTTTAGAGCCAGTTCAGAAACCCTCGAGTATCTGCGTCATCCTAAACGTATGGTCACGGTCTCTGTACCTGCTCGTATGGACGATGGTTCGGTGCGTTTTTTTACGGGCTACCGAGTTCAACACAGCATTTCACGCGGACCCTCGAAGGGTGGAATCCGTTACCGGGCGGGCTTAAACTTAGATGAAGTACGTGGTTTAGCCGCCGCCATGACCATTAAGTGTGCGGTCATGAACCTCCCGTTCGGTGGTGCAAAAGGTGGTATAGACGTAGACCCAAAAACCCTCTCAAAACCTGAAATTGAACGCATGACGAGGCGCTACACTTCCGAACTGGTGGACTTAATCGGACCCGACAAAGACATTCCCGCCCCAGACACTGGTACAAACGAACAAGTGATGGCATGGATTATGGACACCTTTAGCCAAAACAAAGGCAGCACCGTGACTGGTGTGGTAACCGGTAAACCCGTAGCCCTTGGCGGCAGTGTTGGCAGGGTCGAAGCGGCTGGGCGCGGCATTGCCTACAGCATTTTTGGGGTTGCCAAGCGCGAAAACATTAACTTAGAGAAAGCCAGTGCTGCCATCCAAGGTTTTGGCATGGTCGGGCGTTATGCTGCCCTCGGGCTATTTGAACGCGGTGTGCGAATTGTGGCGGTCTCTGACTCGAGTGGCGCGATTTATGCCCATGATGGTTTTGATATTCCAGCCCTGCTCGAGTACAAAAATCAGCACGGCACAATCATTGGGTTTAATGGCGCAAAACGCATAGACCATGAATCGCTTTTAACTCTGCCCGTAGATATTTTAGTTCCAGCCGTGCGTGAAGGCGCAATTCACGCTGGTAACGCCGCCAAAGTCGAAGCCCAAATTATTGCCGAAGGCGCAAATCATGCCATCACCAGACAAGCCGATACCATTCTCGAGCGCGAGGGACGGGTGATTATCCCCGATTACTTAGCCAATTCGGGTGGTGTAACCGTTTCTTATTATGAATGGGTACAAGATTTTAACAACCTCTACTGGACAGAAGACGAGATTCGCAGCAACCTAGAACAACACATTCAACACGCCTTAGACAGTGTTTATACTGTAAAACTCGAGCGCAATGTCAATTTGCGTCAAGCCGCATTTATTCTGGCAGTCAGCCGAATCAACGAAAGCACCAACTTACGTGGCTTATACCCGTAGAGGAAAGAGGAAAAAATCTTTTGCCTTTCGCCTTTCGCCCTTTGCCTTCCCCTTCACAGGAGATAAAACTATGCACCAACATGAAGTTCCTTCTTACTTAAATCATGATAACCTAGGACCTTGGGAAATTTACCTCGAGCAAGTAGACCGTGTGACTCCTTACCTTGGGAAACTTGCCTACTGGGTCGAGACCTTAAAGCGACCAAAACGTATTTTGATTGTGGATGTGCCAATTCAACTGGACGATGGCAGCATTGCCCATTTTGAAGGCTACCGTGTACAGCATAATTCTTCTCGTGGACCCGGTAAGGGAGGGGTGCGCTATCACCAAGATGTAACGCTTTCGGAAGTGATGGCATTAAGCGCTTGGATGACGGTTAAAAACGCGGCGGTAAACCTGCCTTACGGCGGCGCTAAAGGCGGAATTCGGGTAGACCCACGCAAACTATCGCGTGGTGAACTCGAGAAGATGACTCGGCGCTACACCTCGGAAATCAATTTTATTATTGGACCAGACAAAGACATTCCAGCCCCCGATGTCAACACCAACGAACTGACGATGGCATGGATGATGGACACCTACAGCATGAACCAAGGACGCACCGCCACAGGGGTGGTCACCGGTAAACCAATTGCCCTTGGTGGCAGCCTCGGACGACGCGATGCGACTGGGCGCGGTGTCTTTGTGGCGGGACGCGAAGCCGCCAATCGTATTGGTTTAGAAATTGCGGGTTCTCGAGTCACGGTGCAGGGTTTTGGGAATGTCGGTAATGCCTCGGCAAGAATTTTTCATGACCACGGGGCAAAAGTTGTAGCGATTCAGGATGTGTCTGGCACGATTTTTAATGGCGACGGTATAAATCCACATGACCTGCTCGAGTTTATGAAACAAAACCCAGATGTGACCGCCTATCCAAAAGCCACAACCATAGCCAAAAACGATTTCTGGAGCGTCGAAACCGAATTTTTAATCCCTGCCGCTTTAGAAAAACAAATCACCCTCGAGAACGCCCACTTAATTAAAACCCGTATTGTGGTCGAAGGCGCAAACGGACCGACCACTCCAGCCGCCGATGATGTCCTGCGTGAACGCGGCATTATTGTTGTGCCGGACGTGTTAGCAAATGCTGGTGGTGTAACGGTTTCATACTTTGAATGGGTGCAGGATTTTAGCAGTTTCTTTTGGACAGAAGACGAAATCAACAAACGTTTAGAAAAAATCATGGTGGAAGCCTTCAAGGGCATTTGGGATGTCGCCCAAGATAAAAATGTGACGATGCGAACCGCAACTTTTATTGTGGCATGTACTCGAGTCCTCGAGGCGCGGGCATTGCGTGGGTTGTATCCATAGCCCGAGCATAATAGGGGTGACTTCGGGCTGACCAGAAGACCGAGTTAAAGCACGTTTAGCAACCTCACCAGAAAGAATCAAAGGGTGCATCATGGCTCGAGTCTATGGTTTTGCTACAATGACAATCAAGAGGTGAGACAATGACATGGCAAGAAGTAGTCAACCATCAAGATTTAAGTAATTTACCGTTCAAAATTGAAACCAACGAATATGGGCAGGTGGTTATGAGTCCAACCAAGTATCTTCACGGCATTTATCAGATTCGTATGGGTGAAATGATGAAGCAATATCTTTCCAAAGGCATGGTCAGCAGCGAAACCGCCATTTGGACACGCAAAGGCGTAAAAGTACCTGATGTCGCATGGTCAAGCTATGAATTCTTTAAGTTACACCGTGATGAACTCGAGTTAAGCCAAGCCCCAGAACTCTGCGTAGAAATTTTATCACCAAACAACAGCACTAAAGAAATAACTGGTAAACGCAAACTGTACTTTGAACGCGGCGCAATTGAAGTTTGGACATGCGATTTGAACGGTGTAGTTAAATTTTATGATACAGGCGGCGAACTCGAGGCTTCGGTATTTGCAAAGGGATTCCCCAAACAAATCGAAATCGAAATACCGTAATAAATTCTTTAGGCTTGGTCAAGTACAGACACAACAGCGCTTAAGCTCGAGCCAAAGAAACCCCGCCTCTTGAGGAGTGCGGGGGTTTTGAGATTATGTTTTGCTACGGGATAATAGGGGTTGCTTTGACCTTAAAATCGTCTATTCCGAAACTATCTCTGCTGCCAGTACCAGTGGAACTTGTCAGGGCTGAGATGCGGAATTCGACTGCCTGAGCCTGATTGTTAGCATTTACACCTAGAGTTCCAGTGGTAGGTGTCGAACCAAATATTCCTGGGTCAGCATATGTGCCAAGCGTGGTAAATAACCCAGTACCTATTCGATAATCCAGAGTCCAAATGGTTGAACGCGTTTGAACACTTAACATTTGGGCTTGGAATTCGACTGTGTAGTTTCCAAATTTGGTGGTATTTGCCAAAGTGTAAACAAAGGAAGCGCCAGGGTCGCCAAAACTACCAGTTTGACGAACACCAAGGGCGCGGTTAGCACACCCAGATTCACCTGCACTTCCACATGAATTAGAAGAAAAGTTTTTGAAAGCACCAGTTGTACTTGCCCAATTTGTAATAGCAGGGGCAGCAGTTACAACTGTTCCAAGGGCGCTCGCTGTTGCACCAGTGTACAAACTCCAGTTGGCTGGTAGACCTGTGTTAAGTAAATCAAAGTTTTCTTCGTACATATTAACTGCCGCACCAATGGTTGCAGAATTAATACGAACTGTGGTTGCACCGGGTGCCGAAGTAGTATCAGAGTCTGTCCCTAATAATGCCACTTGAGTTGCGCTAAGTGCAGTGGCTCGAGCATCAGCTTGGGTTGTGGTTTCGTCTATATCCCTTGTCACACGGCTAACTGTTTCGTTTGCCACTACAAAGGTTGCGGTAAATTTATAAGTATCATCGTTTTGTGAACCAATTGGAATTTTGTAAGCCACTGTAATCGAACCTGTTTCGCCATTGGCAAAGGCTCGGGTGGTGGCATCTTTACGCGCCACAAAGCCGTACTGTAAAACTGTTTCACCCGGTACAAAGGCTTGGACTGGGGCAATATCGGCGCTCGAGAAGGCTTGAAAATCAGCCACTGCGGTATTGATTGCGCCAAGATTGGTACGGGCATGAATTGGCAGCAAATTCTGGGCTGTACCAGCCACCGCACCACCAGTAAAATTGGTTAAACCTTTAAGGGCTGTACCACCCAAATTACCTGTTTTATTGTACGCATAGAGCGTTAAGTTATTAAAGGCTTGATTGGCGGTAATCGAAAATTGTGCAGTCACATACCTAAAATTGGCATCTACACCATACACGTTAGTCACTGCACCAATGGTGATGGATGTATCCGCCTCTGGTGTGCTGACAAGTGGGCGCAGTACGGCTTTGCTCTCGCCGGATTTGCCACCAATGGTTAGCTCGAGTGTACCTAACACTTTGCTGCTGCTGGCTTGTGGTGTGGCTTGGTTACAGGCGGCTAAACCCAGCAAAGCAATTGCGCCAATGGTCAAAAAGGGCTTCATAGTTCTTCTCCCAAAACATCGGTCATCTCAAAACTATCTGGGATACTTGTGCCAACTGGCAGCGAAATTCCTGTGGTGAGTGTGTAGTTGGCTTGTGCCTCGAGACACGGTGTTTGGTACTCGGCTCGAGCCTTATTTGATTGGTTCATAGTCCCCCCTACTATACAGCCTCTGTAGTCTAACTGTTTTTCAGGTGAAAAAATGATAATTCCTGAGTTGCTTGAGCGTATGTTAAGTCATGCTCGAGTGCATCTCAAAGTCCACTGATACACAGCTAAGGATTTGTCCGTAAATAACTTCCCTATTTGGAAATGATGAAACATTGTTTCTAGCAGGACAGACACAGGGGTCTGTCCCTACAAAATCCATAAAAATACGTCAGGTAGGGGCGGACCCCCGTGTCCGCCCTGTGACC
>JANNVX010000076.1:0-2148 GCA_031414595.1 Deinococcales bacterium | reverse complement strand
CCGAGTGAAATCAAGAATCATGGGTATGCCCAGTGGAGTTTGTTTCGGCGAGGCTTGGATTGTTTACGGCAAATCTTGTTCGTTGGTTGTTCAGATGGACTTGTGATAGACGATGTGGTCATACTTCTGTCCAGTAGTTAGTAGCTGGCGACAACAAACTGTGATAAAGCTGTGTTTCGTTATCTACCATCGCATCTTCGTATGCCCCAAAATAATAAAGCCGAAACTCGAGAAAATGCTGCAAAGCAACCAGCGCTTGTTCTCGAGTGACTGCCCAATTAAAGTTTTCTACACTGCCAAAATGGTCGGTAAATTCTTGCTCGACAAAAGTTTTGGCTTCAAGTGTAATCGCATCTGCTACAAACTCGAGTTTTTTAGGGAAAACATGGTTTTTAGGTGGCACAAGGCGGTTGTCGCTGTCAAAATTCCATTGTCCACCAAGTGGTTCTGTCCCATCCATCAACCAATTGGTTTGACGGCGCAATTGGCGGTAAAAAAATTCCATTCGGTAGGTTTTCTTGCCCTTGGCGTACAAATCCCAATCGGCTTTACTGGAAAGCCACAAAATATTCGGAACAATTTTTAAGACCCCATCCAAGCTCGAGATAGCCGCCGCTAGACTGTTTGCTACGCCATAATCGGCTGGCTGCATGACTTCAATTGTTGCCTTGGGGAACTGCTCGAGATAAGCGGCTAAACCAGCTTCAAAACTCGGAAATTGCCCATAAGTGACCGTGTACCCTCGAGTCTCGAGCGCCACCCTAAAATGACGCATGGCACTGTAAATCATCAGTAAACGTTGCTTATGGCATTTAACCGCTCGGCTGCGTGCCATACTTTCAATCATGATGATTCTGGTTTGTGTCGGCTCGAAACCATCAAAACGAGCCAAATTAAGCTGATCGCCCAAAACAAGAATGTGCTGCATTGACAAAATTCTAAGGGTAAATACTTAAAAAGATTGTACCAACAGCCTGAATTTCCTCAAAGCCCATAGCTCTCTAGGCTTCGACTCGTCTATGGCGCGGCTGATTCTCGAGCATCTGGGCTTGTGCTACGGCTTGCTGCCCAGCTTGCGCCCCAAAGACCCAAGCCAGCTTAAGCATAAAAGTAATCGTCTCTGAATCCTGCTCGAGAATTTTTTTCTTCAAGAAGGCTTCTGCCCCCATCGGCAAAGGCATTTGCGCCAGATTCTCGGCGTGTTCGGCTTTGAGTTGTTCAATCATGGCAGAAAATTCTTGATTCATGTTGCATAATCTAACACAAAGACACTCAAGTTTCATGTGATTTTGCTTACATCACAAGTCTGGTATTGCCTACATCGTATGGCGTACTACCTCGTCTTAGCTGATTTTCGTACAGACTCTTGCCTGCTTAACGCCTAGAGTACGCCTATGAAACGATTCTTGTTGCTCAGCTTATCGCTTGCCACAATTGGTTTTGCCCAAAGCACCCAGAAGCTCGAGGCAAACTCGAGCGTGACTTATTTTGCCAGTGCTGGACAAGATAAATGGAATGGTAAAGCCCCAATCGAAACCCTCAACTGGGAATTTGACCTGAAACGCCCACTCGAGACCGAATTTAGTGTCACTGTCCGCCCAACTAAATTTAACAGTGGCAATGGCATCCGCGACGATAACGCCCGTAACAATGTCTTTAAGGTCTCGCGCTTTCCAGTCATCACCCTAAAAAGCAGCGGCATCAGTGGTGAGAAACGCACTTTAATTAGTGGTGAAAGCCGAAATTTTAAGGCAAAAGTCAAACTCGAATTGGGCGGAATAACCAAAGACCTCGAGATTCCACTCGAGATTTATTACGACGGCAACACCAAGCGCCTCAGTGCCGAGAGTACCTTCGTGATTTCGCTGGACACACATAAGCTCGAACGACCAGAATTCTTGTGGTTAAAAACCGATGATACAGTCAGACTTGAAGTCAAACTCGAGACAACACTATAGAACCCGTTTGTTAGTCCTCCTTGCCATTTTCCCTCAGAATTTCACGTATTAAGGATTTGTCCGTAAATAACTTCCCTATTTGGAAATGATGAAACATTGTTTCCTAGCAGGACAGACACAGGGGTCTGTCCCTACAAAATCCATAAAAATACGTCAGGTAGGGCGGACCCCCGTGTCCGCCCTGTGACCA
>JANNVX010000075.1:0-92346 GCA_031414595.1 Deinococcales bacterium | reverse complement strand
TTTTGCGAATACCCGCTAAGGTCAGAATTTGGTTTAAGATAGTCATGGAAGCCTTTTTGGAGCGTTGGTTTAGACACTCACAGCTTACAGTAGGGCTTCCACTTTTAATTTCTTAAATTTAAAAAACGTTCCAGACTATTGCCATTGAAAATTGCTGTTAAATTTAATGCCATACGGTGGGTCAAAATAAATGCACTGGACTTGGTTTTTTAAGCCTTCGCGTTCGGCTAGGCTCGCCATGACTTGTAAACTGTCGCCTAGTATCATGCGGTTAGACCAGTTGGTGTCGTGCTGGTAAAATTCGGTTTTGGCAGCTTCGGAAGGTAAACCATTAAAATCTGCAAATAAATCTGTTTGCAAAGCGGTTTCTCGAGCCGAAGTTGCACTTTGGCGTTTGAGGTCGTCTATTAAAACCTTGGGATGAATTTTTTCTTGTAAGTACAGTGGTGGCACTTGGACAATTAAATCTGACCAGTCGAGTAAATCCTTGCCTCGCCAAATCAGTTGTGGGTCTAGGTCTTGGTTGCGCCGTGCATAAGCGGTGCGTATTGGATGAATTTCTTCTTCGCGCATCAGGGCTTGGGCTTCGGCGGTTGGTAGGTTTTTGCGTTTGTCTTCGGTGTGGGTTAGGGTTTCTATACGAAGCGGAGTGCTGGGGTTTTTCTTGCTCATACAGTTCCTTTTGCCAGTGTGTCCAGTTGGTCTGTAAAGGCTTGGGCGAATTCGTCTTGCATTGCGTAGACATCATGTAATTCTAAAAATGCCCATCTGCCAAAGGTTTTTTGGTTGTTCACACCGGGTATCCAGTAGGTTTCGATGAATTCCTTTTTGTTTTTGGCATCTTCGCCTCTAAAACCTTTTATTTCGACAATCAAGTTTAGCCAGTCGTGTTCGCCATGTCCGTCCTCGAGTTGCACAATAAAATCCGGTAAGTATTTTCGGCTGTTCGAGCCGTACTGGTACGGTACTTCTAAGCCCAAATTCTGATTTTTAACATAGGCGCGTACATTCGGGTGCTGTTCGACCACGCGGCACAGTTCGGCTTCCCAATCGCTGTCCAGAATCACATAATTTAAGTGCGACTTTCGTGAATCGGTGGTCCAACGACTAGACTTGGTGGTATTAAAATTGACATGGATACTCGAGCCAATCGGGTTGTACGAATCCAGCACAACCTGAATGGATTTCGGTTCGGTCTCGAGGTTAGCTCTGGTAATGGCGCTTAAAATTCTTTGGCACGCTAAGTTAGAAAGCTGCTTGTGCTGCAATTGGGCGGGGCGGGTATCGCCTTTGCAAATCAGGTGTTGCTCGAGCCACGTTTTACAAATGCGTTTCAGTTGCCCAAATAAATGCAGTTGCACAAAACCATCTTCGTCCCGAAAATGCCCCTCGAGTAAATCCTTGGTTAATCGGAATAACACCGAGGAATCGCGCATATCGCCAAGGTGTTCAACCGTCAGATTAACGGCTTGCCCAATAATTCCAGCATTTTGGGTTTGGGTTGGACCGACCAAATCTGGGGTTAGTTCAAGGGTTGAATCTTCGGTAAACAAGGCTGTCAGGCGTTCCTCGGGTAATTTGGTGTGGTAGCCCTGAACTTTTGGGAAACGAATCTCGAGGGCATCACGCTCTGGACGCATGGCTTTCACATGGGTGGTTTGCCGAGGTGGTTGCGGGGTGCTAATCACGGGTTTGGCGGTAAAATCAAAGGGAATCCCGAGGACATCGGCGTATTCGGTGTTGAATAAACCATCTTCGTTCAGGTCGTAACTTTGCCGTCTAAGCGCTCTTCCAATCACTTGTTCGCAGAGTAACTGTGTGCCAAAAGCCCGAACACCGAGTACATGGGTGACGGTATTGGCATCCCAACCTTCGGTCAGCATGGACACCGAGACGACACAACGAATAGATTCACCAAGCGTATTTGGTTTACCAACCGTGTTCATGACTTCGCGTAGTAATTCTTGGTCAGTGAGTGTTTCGGCTAAGTGCGGATTGCCTGAGCGTTCGATTTTATGGCGTTTGAACAACTCAATTTCTTCTTTGGCGAGGTTGCGAAATTTATCGTCCAACGCTTCGCCGCTCTCGAGTTGTTGGCTGTCTATTAAAAGGGTATTCGGTCTGCCCAAGGGGTTGCCGTACTCATCGTAATTACGAAAAAGTGCTAAACGCCCATTCTCGAGAATACTTGTACCATCTTCGTTTTGCCGGTAAAACCCAGAAACATAATCGTAAACCAGTTTAGAGGTACTGGTGTTGTTGCAAACAATAATAAAACATGGTGGCACAAGAATATCGTGTTGCTGCCAGAGTTCAAAAGTTTTTTTGTAATGCCCATATAGTGCTTCAAGGGCAGTTTGCAAAGGCTGCGGCAAATCAAGCGGGTCTAGTTTCTCGGCTTTACCACGTCCTTTTTTAGGCATTTTGCCGCGAATATGCGTCCAGAGGTCGCGGTACATTGGCATTTCTGCCCCAGGATTATTGATGTTATCGGCTACCGGTACTCGAGGTAATTTGACAATGCCACATTCAATCGCATCCATTAAAGAAAAATCGGACATCACCCACGGAAATAATGTCCCTTCGGCGTACCCAGAACCACGTAAGAAAAATGGTGTGGCAGATAAATCCATGACCCTCGAGATACCCAGTTTTCTTTGCACAGCTTCTAAACCAGAAATCCAAAGCCGAGCCGCTTCGTTATTTTCTTTGGCTTCGTCTTTTTCTTCGCTGCTAAGGTCTTCTTGGCTGCTTGGTTTTTCACGGTAACAATGATGGGCTTCGTCGTTAATGACCAAAATGTGTTTCATGCCCATCAGTTCAGGCATCACCCGTTGCAACATTTGCCCTTGGCTTTCTAGGGTCTCGAGGGCTGCGTTACCGCGTCCTTGTAATAGTAAACGCCCACCTTTACTCAGTTCCATGCGTTCACGTAACTTAAAAGCATGGTAGTTGGTAATCACAATTTTGGCTTTTTCAAGGTCTAACATCATGTCAGTCGGCACAAGTTCACGATTCTTAAAATAACTTTCTGGGTCGTTGGGTTGCAGTACCCGTAAACGGTCTTTAATGGTTAAGCCCGGTGCAACCACCAAAAACCCGCGACTGAACATTTTAGAATTTTTATGGCGCACCGCATTTATGGTTTGCCATGCAATCAGCATTGCCATCACGGTAGTTTTACCTGCACCTGTTGCAAGTTTTAAGGCAAGCCGTAACAAATCAGGGTTAGCATCCAAGTTCGTAATTCGTAAATGCTCGAGAAACCCTGCCCCTGCCTTGACTTTAGGTGCAACTTCGGTCAGCCAAATGGCTGTTTCGACCGCCTCGAGCTGACAAAAAAATGGTCGCACACCTAAAAACTGATGATGTCGCCAATGCGTTAATAACCTAGCTGTTTCAGGAGTCACACGCCAATCGCTTGGATTGGGCAGCAAACGCCACGCATCCACTTGTTCACGAACAGCGTTAATCACCTGAGTATGGTCGTACTGCTGACCGTTGCTCGAGATACCCTGCCCAACTTTAGAGAAAACCAATTCTTCTTGCTGATGACCTTTTTGTTTTTTTGGCTTAGGAATAGGTGTAATAAATTCGGCACGCCTACGGTAATCGAGTACATTTTGCGTTGGTTGTCCTGTGGTATCAAGTTCCCAATGCTGATGAGGGTAGGTATAAGGGGAATTTAGAATGGGTTTCTCGAAAAATAATTGACTCATGAACGACCTCAAAAGAATACTCTTTGTCTTGTTAAACAACCAATGATACAAGATTCTAACGTATTCTCAAAAAAACAGTCCTTAAATAGAGCCTCCGAAAGAATGCCATATCATCATCATCACAGGACAGACACAGGGGTGTCTTGACCATAAACGCGCACCTTCGGGCATGGTCGCCTGTCCCTACAAAAAGGGGCGAACCCCCATGTTCGCCCTGCTTTTCTGGTTGGTGATACAAGGGTCTGCCCATGAATCTAGACTTTTCGGAGGCTCTAGTCCTTAAACATTTTATAGGCGTGTTTTACTCGAGCCGTTTGGCAAAATCCCAGAAAACCCCATTTGTCCAGCCAAAGCCTTTGAGCGCACCATACAGCCCGCCTTCGGATTCCGCGCCGATGTTTTCAACATTGTATTTTTCCCAAAGTGCGCCCGTTTTGTTAAACACACTGGCGTTGTTGTCGCACCATGCCCGCATAATTCGTTGTGCCTCGAGTCTAAAACCATAACGCTCAAGTCCAGCCACCACCAGCCATTGCAAAGGCGACCAACCATTCGGGGCTGCCCACTGATGCCCTTCTTTGGTCTCGAGCGTGGTCAGCAAGCCGCCAATGCGTTCAAAACGTGGTAGCCAATCCTTGACCACTCGAGCGGCTTGTTCTGGTGTGGCAAGTCCAGCCCAAAGTGGGTAAAACCCTGCCAGACTTGGGTGCGGATTGATGGATTCAAGTTTATAATTGTAATCAAAGAAAAAGCCTTGGCTTTCGTCCCACATCAGTTTATTGACTGTTCCAGCTCGAGTTTTGGCTTGATTTGTCCAATAGGTGGCGCGTTCAGTATTTCCAAGTAACTCAAAAAACATCGCCATGTCTTGTTCACGGGCATAGAGAATTGAATTTAAGTCCACGGGCAGATGCTCGAGCCACTTGTCCGAACAGCGTGTGCTGTGGTCCCAACCGCTTTCACAACTGGCTAAGGCATCCAAATAATTGATGTCAAAGTATCTGGATAACCCTTGGTAGACATTGCGGTGATGTGGATGCCGACTGGCTAACCAAACATTTTGATGTTCGTCTTCGGCAACTTCTAAAATGTTCTCGAGCCAAGGGATAGCATCAGGGTGGTGTTGCTTAAATGTCCATGCCAGTTTGACCATCTCGAGTAAAAATGGTGGTTGACTGCGACTTAAAAAATAAAAGCGACTGCCGTTGGGAATAATGCCAAAACGTTTGTAGATATGAACAAAGTTTTCGCACATCTCTAAGATGTGATGCTGATGCTCTGTGCCTACCAAACCAAGCGCAATAAAATAGCTGTCCCAGTAGAACATTTCAATAAAAATTGGGTCTTCGCTAGGTACAAAATAAGGTTTAGGCAGTCCAATCAGTGTGCCTTTGTCGTCGGGGGTGTTGCGAATGATTTTGGTCCAAAATGATTGGATGTACTCGAGCGTTGCTTGGTAGTGGTTGTCTGGTGAGCCATGTTGTTTTTCCATAACTTTAATAGTACACCTTGACAACCGTAAGCGCTTACAAATAGTGGTATCCCCCAAGGACAGCTGTTTGAATTTTCAGGACAGGTTATTTTTGGAATTCTTATACGCCATGTGATTTTTGCACTGGATTGAATTTCAGGTAAATTACTCCACGGGTAAGTTCGGGTCATTCAACCATTCGTTCATACTGCCAAGGTAATTTGCCACCTGATAACCACGTTCACGCAGCGCCTGAAACAGCACACTCGAGCGAGCGCCAGATTGACAATGCACGATGATTTGGCGCTCTTTGGGAATGCCTCCTAGAACCGCGTCTATTTCGGCAACAGATTTTATCCCGTGTTCATTCACCAATTCTTGCCAATCTAAGTTTATGGAATTGGGAATATGTCCGCCTCGGGTTGCACCCGGTGGGATTTTTTGTCCAGCAAACTCGAGTGAGTCCCGAGCATCTATAATCAGTGCCTTACTTTCAAGAATATCTTCGGCGGTGGCGAGCAGGGCTTTATTTGGTTTTAGTTTGAACTGACTGGGTATTATAAGGTCTGGCAGCGTCGTCTCGAGCCTGCCTTGAACCCCTTGGCGCAGCATTTGCACACCAAAACCCGCGTACTCGAGCGCCCAAGCTGCTCGTGCGGCTCTGGTGTCGCGCCCAGCATCATAGACCACAAGTTGTTCTGTGCCACTTAAGCCTAAGCCTTGAATCCATGTTTCTAAACTCAGGTTAAAAAATTCGAGTTGTTCAGGGTTACGAATGATAAATTTTTCTAGGAATTCGCCATGACGGGCATTTGGCATATGCCCAGCCAAATAATCTTTTTTGGCTCGAGTGTCAAGCAGCAGCGCCTGTTCTGGGAGTTCTGCGGTTTCAATAAAACGTTTCATGCTTTGATTCTACGGTTTTAAGGAGTGGGTGTTTGCTACGCACGCAACACCGTTTGCTTTGCACGCAACATCAGCGCTAAAACCAACGACAAAGCACAAGCCACCGTCAGGGTGGCTGGAATGGCAGCATCACCAAAGACGGTTTTTAAGCCGCCCACCAAGGGCGTACCAATCGCCGCCCCGATACTGCCCGCCACCAAGTACAAAGTGGTTGCCATACTCGAGGGGTTGCGTTTGGCTAACCAGGTTAAACCAATTGGGAAGACTGGGGCAAAAAATAAACCTGCCAGCAAATAAGCTGGGGCTGCAAGAGGTGCAAAATTGGCGGCTAAAAAAGCCAGGGTTGAACCGAGTAAACCCAGTACCAAAATCAGTTCACTCGAGAAGCGCACTGCTAAAGCCGCGCCAAGCAAACGCCCAACCAGCAAGACCAGCCAAAAACTCGAGAAAACCACGGCGGCAGCTTTGGCATCCCAACCGATTGAAACCAAATGGGTCACGCCCCAAAATCCTGCGCCTTGTTCAGCCACCACATATAAAGCAATCATAGCAGCAAATAACCATGTTTCGGGGCTTAGACCACCTCGAGCCACCAAATCGGGCGGCTGGTCGGCATTTTTGGCTGGACGCAACAACACCGAAAAACCAAGCGTCAGCACCCCAAAAACCATTGGCAACCACGCATAGGCTGCCGCCAATTGCACTGCCAATAAAGGACCCGCGATGCTTCCTACCGCAAAGGCGGTACTCATGACCGACATCACTGCCCCAGAGCGTTCACCAAAACCCCTCGAGAAGATATTGGCATAATTGACTTGAAATAATCCCAAGCCTAGTCCCATGATAAAAAGCCCGAGCAGCGCCACCATAAAACCCAAGGAAAAATGTAAGGAAGCCGCAAAACCAAGCGCTCCAAGAGCAAAACTTGCGCCTCCTAAAAGCATCTGTTGCCCTGCGCTAAAACGTTTCTCGAGCCAAGCGGTACTAAAATTCCCCAGTACCCCACCGATGGTTTGGGCGGTGCTTAAAAACCCAATTTCGGCACTACCCACCACAAATTGCTGTTCTAAAAAAGGCAGTACCGCGCCGTAACTGGCGTTCATTGCACCAATGCTAATCATCACAGTGTAGGTTGCAACAGCCACCAACGGGGTTAAAGAAGTATTCAGAGCCACGAGGTACTTTAACGCCTTTAGATGGGGTCAAAACTCTAAAAAGAAAAAAACCTGCTTTTGACAGGTTTCTTCTTTGTGGTCGGGGACGAGGGATTTGAACCCCCGACCCTTTGGTCCCAAACCAAATGCGCTACCAGACTGCGCTAGTCCCCGAACCGATGTAACTGGGAAATTTTATACCTCAAATTGGGTAAACCATCTCTGGCGGCGAGGAGTATACATAACTATTGGGCTTCTGGCAAGCCCCACAAAATCGGCAAACAATAATAGCCACGATTGCCCACATATTTGCTTTCTTGATTCTGGCTCAGGCTGAACCAATGGCTTGTAGTGCATATTCAATCATTTCGTCACTAATCTGAAAATGCGTCACGAGGCGCACCAAATTTTCACTCATCATGCCGGCTCTTACCCCTTGGTTTGCCCATGCCTCGAGTCTGGCTGGGGCATTATCAAAGGTGATGTAGACCATATTGGTTTGCACTCGGTCAAGGTCTATGGTAAACCCGCGTGCCGCAAGACTCTGCCCGAGGTGCTTGGCTTGGCTGTGGGTTTTCTCGAGTAAGCTGCGGTGATGGGTCAGGGCATACATTCCGGCGGCAGCCAGACTACCCGCTTGGCGCATCCCACCCCCGAGCATTTTGCGGTAACGGTGGCATTCTTTGATAAAGGCTTTTGAACCCGCCACAAGGCTGCCGACTGGCGCACCTAAACCCTTGGACAGACATACAGCAGCGCTATCAAAATGCTGAGTGACTTCTCGAGGCTCGATTTGTAAAGCCGCCAGCGCATTCCAGAGCCTCGCCCCATCTAAATGCAGTGGAATGTTTTCTTCGAGTGCGATTCTGCGCGTCTCTTTAATCATCTCGAGTGGTAAAATCGTGCCACCAGCCCGATTATGGGTATTCTCGAGGGCAATTAAACCAGTTGGGCTTTGATGCACACTGCGGCGAATCGCACGGCGAATATCGCTTGGGTCTGGAACACCCTTTGGCGCACTCACAAAACGCGGCACAACTCCAGCAAAAGCTGCCATCATCCCCAGTTCGTACTCGTAAATATGAGCGCCTTCGCTACAAATCACTTCCTGCCCACGTTGGGTGTGTGCCGCAATTGCAATCTGGTTGGCTTGCACCCCACTGCTGGTAAACAGCGCCGCTTCAAACCCCAGCATATCCGCCACAAAATCTTGCAAGGCATTAACCGTTGGGTCTTCCCCGTACACATCATCGCCAACTGGGGCATCAAACATCGCTTGGCGCATCTCGAGGGTTGGGGTGGTGACGGTATCAGAACGCAAATCTACAATCATAAAACCTCTTAAGGGCTAGGGTTAAAGGGTCAAAGGGTTAAAGGGTTTTACTTTTACCCTTCTTGACCCTAAAGATGCACCTCACGGGCTGGGTCGCTTTCTACTTTTTACCCTACTGTACTTGGGTCTATCCAACCGCGTTTAATGCCGAACAGCACCGCTTCGGTTCTCGAGCCGACACCGAGTTTACTAAAGACATTTGCCAGATGCACTTGGACGGTGCGTGGTGAAATGTCGAGGACTTTAGCGATTTCTTTGTTGGTGCTGCCACTGGCGGCGGCGCGTAGCACTTCGAGTTCTCTTGGCGAGAGTCCTTCGCCGTCAAAGGCAACTGTTGGTTGTTGCGAGAATCTGTTTAGGACTTTTTTGGCAATGCTAGGGTGTAAGGCACTTTCGCCGTGAAAGACGGCTCGAATGGCGTTAATCAATTCTTCTTCTCGAGCATTTTTGAGGATATAACCAGCCGCACCCGCCTCGAGCAGGGCAAAGACATAAGCATCGTCGTCAAAACTGGTTAAAACCAGCACAGCGACACTGGGATGGTGCTGTTTAATTTGCTTGGTGGCTTCAATACCGTTCATGCCGGGCATCGAAACATCCATTAAAATCACGTCTGGGCGGGTGGCATTGACAAAAGCAAGGGCTTCTCGTCCGTCGGCGGCTTCGCCAATCACCAAAAAATCGGCGTGCGGCTCGAGCATTTCTTTTGTGCCTTTGCGGACAATCGGGTGGTCGTCCACCAGTAAAATCTGGATTTGCCGTTCAATGTGTTCTTCCATTCGGCAATTCTAACCCGTTTTTTGGCTGAAGATTCGCGTAGAATAAGGTTTATGAGTCGTACCCCGAAAGCCGAACTAAACGAATTGGCACAAGCCAAGAATTCCCCGCTCGAGTTTAAGACCGAATTGCTCGACCCAAACCGCCCAAACGAAGGGTTCATAAGTGCGGTGCAGTGGAATGGCGCAGATTACAAAGGTTATGGGCGCAGTAAAAAAGATGCTGAACATGAGGCGGCACGGATTGCCCTGACCGAAGTTTCTGAACACACCGATTCTGAAAGTGTGGATGAAGAAACTTTTGAACGTTGGGAAATTCACCCAGAGTTACTGGCGGAATGCCTGAAAATTGCTGCCAAAACCGATACCAGTCTCGAGTCTATCCGCGAGAATGCAGTGGCGTTATACATGGATTTACTGCTTGATTTGGGCTATGAACCCGAAGAAGTGACCGAGTAAAGCCAACATCAAGCCGCCTTTTGCGTTAGAATTTGTCAAACCCTTTAGGAGGTATTTATGTTGCAATCCACCATGATGGATGTTCCACTGTCAATTCCTTTTTTGCTTGAACGTGCCAAGGATTTATTTGCCAACCAAAAAATTATTTCTTATCTGCCAGTCGGCATTGACCCCGAAACCAAATTGCCGATTCCGGGGCGGCTCGAGGAAACATATGGGCAGATGTATGACCGCGCTCATCAATTGATGCACGCCCTGTCCGAGGCTGGGGTGCAGTCTGGCGACCGCGTGGCAACCTTTGCAACCAATAGTTTTCGCCACCTCGAGTTGTACTTTGCTGTGCCGAGCATCGGTGCAGTTTGCCATATGATTAACATTCGGCTGCCCGATGACCAAGTGGCGTACATTATTAACCATGCCGAAGATACGATTTTATTTGTTGATAATTTTTTAGCGCCGCGCTTACCGAGTATTTTGCCAAAATGCCCAAACATTAAATTGGTGGTGATTATGGGGGCAGTCCCAGCCTTACCGCCGGGTTGCGTAGATTATGAGGCGTTTATTGCTGGTAAAGCCAAGCAGTTTGACTACCCAGCCATAGATGAACGTCAAGCCTCGGGAATGTGTTACACCAGTGGCACAACAGGAAATCCAAAAGGGGTCTTGTATTCGCACCGTGCGATTGTGCTGCACTGCATAACTTCGGCAATGGGTGAACTGATGGGTTTAACCGAAAAAGATTCAGTGCTGCCAATTGTGCCAATGTTTCATGTCAATGCTTGGGGCTACCCCTATTTATGTCCGACAGTCGGTGCAAATTTGGTATTTACCAGTCTATTTACTGATCCAAAATTCTTAGCCAAAGTTCTCGAGACCGAAAAAATTACCCATACCGCCGGTGTTCCAACCATCTGGATGGGTTTACTCGAGGAATTAGACCGTGCCAAAAACGCCGAAACACCCTATCAACTTGAACACCTTGGGTCTTTAACCGTGGGTGGTAGTGCTGCCCCACGCGGTATGATTGAGGCTTTTGGCGAACGCCATGGGCTACGGGTGATTCACGCTTGGGGCATGACCGAAACCACGCCACTTGGTACAATGAACACCTTAAAACCCGAACATGCCCATCTCGAGAAAGCCGCCAAGTACGATCAGATGGCATTGACGGGTCGTCCGACGGCATTGGTGCAAATAAAAATAGCCGATGAACACGATAACGCTTTGCCCAACGATGGAAAAACCATTGGGCGCTTATTGGTACGTGGTCCTTGGGTGACAGGCAGTTATTACAAAGACGAAGCTGGAACAGCCGCCACCCAACAAAACGGTTGGTTTGACACAGGCGACATTGCCACAATTAACCCAGAAGGTTACATGATGATTCAAGACCGCGCCAAAGACCTGATTAAATCTGGCGGTGAATGGATTTCCAGTGTTGACCTCGAGAATACGCTGATGGGACACCCAAGTATTAAAGAAGCTGCCGTGGTTGCTGTGCCGCATGCCAAATGGGATGAACGTCCGCTTGGCGTGATTGTGCTGCGTCAAGGCTCGAGCCTTGATAAACCATCCCTAGATGCCTACCTGCTCGAGCATGGTTTTGCCAAGTGGATGCTGCCCGATGCTTACGAAGTTGTGGCGGAAATCCCTAAAACCACGGTTGGTAAATTCCTTAAGCGAGCTTTGCGTGAGCAATTCAAGGACTACAAGCTCTGAGGGGCAAAGGCAAAGAAGGCAAAGGGCGAAAGGCAAAGGTAAAACCCCTTCGCCTTTCGCCTTTTTTCACCTCCTACACAAGAACCGTGTTTTGGTGCATAATTACCCCTAGACTTATGAACCCCGAAACCGCTAATCCATTTGTAACTCGAGTTGCCAGTTTCTTGCGCTTTATTTTTGGTTGGATGCTCGATCAAAAAATCTTTGTCAAACTTGGACTGTTTAGTGCTTTGGTGCTAATTCCGTTTATGGTAACGATGATTTGGGTGTTCTATAACCAATCTGGGGCAGTGATTGAACGCAATGCTGGGGTGCGCTTAAAAGATGCCGCCTTTAGCGTCATGGATCGTTTAGATAGGTCGTTGGGCGAGCGTTTTAATGAAGTCCAAGTCTTTGCCGCTTCACCTGAAGCCCGTTCGATGAATGCCAAAGATATTCAGGTTTGGATGAACACCGTCACCAAAGCCTATGCGCCGATTTACCGCATGATGATGGTGGTGGACTTAGAAGGCAAAGTCATCGCGGCTTCTGGTTTAGACGCGAGTGGTAAAGCAGGGGTTGCCAAAACCGCGATTGGCTCGAGTGTCTCCGAAGAAGCATGGTTTCAGACTTTGCAAGGCGAGTCATTTACGGCTTCACCTGATACATCAGCGGCGGTGATTAACGACTTGGCGGTGGATAAATTAGTCGAAAAAGTTTATGGACAAGATTTAGCCTTAACCATCGGTTTCTCGGGTTTTATTTTTGATGACACCGACAGCGTTGTGGGCATTTGGAGTACCCGTTATAATTGGTTGGAAATCCAGAAACTCCTCAAAGAAGTCGAAGCTCGAGCCGCCAAAGACAAAGCCGAAACCCTGCGTTTTGTGATTGTTAAAAACAATCAGATTATCGAATCTTCGCGTAAAGAGGATGTGTTTAAGCGCGAAATTACCGACTCGGCTTTTCAGATTGAAGCCAATATAGACATTGGTTTTGGCAAAGGCGTGGATTATGGTTTACCACAAGGACAAGGGTTGGGGATTGAAGGTTGGTTTAAGTCCAGGGGGGTCTTAAAAGAATTGGGTTGGCAAACCCTTGCCAGTCAATCTTTAGCCGAAGTCAACCAAGAACGAGATGGTACAGTTCGGGCTTTAATTATTTTAAGTATTGTTGGTGTGCTGCTTAGTGTTGCTGCGATGTACTTGCCTTCTTGGTATATCTCCAATGGGGTGCAGCGCCTTGCTAAAGCGGCTTCGGGATTAGCCCGTGGTAATTTAGAGCAAAGGGTTGGGCAGTACAACAAAGACGAACTTGGGCAGTTGGCACAATCGTTTCGCGATATGCGCCAATATCAGCGCGATATGGCAGGCGTGGCAAACCATATTTCTGATGGTGACCTAACCAAAGAGGTTGCGATGCAGTCCGAAGATGATGTGCTGGGTAAAGCCTTCACGGGAATGCGAAGCAATCTGCGTGACTTGATGGCAACGGTGCAATCTGGTTCGGTTGCCTTAGCCAGTGCCTCGAGCCAGATTCTTGCCTCGAGTGGACAACAAACCAGCAGTGTCAGCAGTCAAATGGCGGCTGTCTCGGAAACCACAGCTACCGTGGACGAAGTAAAAACCACCTCCGAACAAGCGGTGGACTTAGCCCAGACAATCAACGAACAAAGCCAAAGTGTTAATCGTGTCGCTAGTGCAGGAGCAGATGCTGCTAAAGCTGCCATTGAAGGCATGTCCGAGATTCGCGCTCGAGTCCAACAAATTGCCGAGAATATTTTAGCCTTATCTGAACAAACCCAGCAAATCGGAGAGATTATCGCCACGGTCAATGACATTGCCGACCAGAGCAATCTGCTTGCCTTAAATGCGGCGATTGAAGCCTCCCGTGCCGGCGAACAGGGTAAAGGTTTTGCGGTGGTCGCCCAAGAAATCAGGTTACTGGCAGAGCAATCTAAAGGTGCAACCAGCCAAGTCAAATCCATTTTAGGCGAAATTCAACGTGCCACCAACAGCGCCGTCATGACCACCGAACAAGGCATTAAAGTCGCCGACGCTGGGGTGGACAGTATTGCTAGAGTCTCGAGTGTGATTGACGAGCTACAAGGCGCAATTCAAAATGCCGCCTACAATGCCCAGTTAATTTCGGCTTCGGTGCGGCAGCACAGCATTGGCATGGAGCAAATATCTTCTGCCATGAGTAATATATCTACTGCCACCGAAGAAAACCTGATTTCGACCCGTCATACAAGGGATTCCGCCCAAAGCCTTGCCGAGTTAGCGGGGCGTTTACGTGAACTGACCTCAAAGTACCGCACGGATTAAAAATTTCAAGTGGGTTTGAACCATTTTCAAGTGGGTTTGAACCATTTGAGGTTCTTAAAACGAGCAAATCCGTTATCGGCACTGACCAGTGTTGCATTGTATTCAAGCGCAAAAGCAGCAATGAACAAATCCGAGAAATCGTTGCCGGTTGGTTGCATGGTTTGGCATAAATTCTTAAAAATTTGCCATTGCTGGGCTGAACCATGAAGTACGGCAAAATTTGCTTGCGTCTCGAGTCCATCTATAAAGGCGAGTGCCATGGCTGTGTCTGCATTCGAGAAAAGTTTTGGATTGCTGGCAATTCGCAAGAACCCACTGATAACCACACTTGGCGCTCGAACTTCGGAGGTTGATAAAGCAGTTTTTAGCCAAGTGCGGTACAGTAAATGATCCAAACTCGAGCTTGAAAACGCATAGATCAAAACATTAACGTCGAGAATGAACATCTGTGCCTTGGTCAAGAAAGTCTTGGATTGCTGAAGTGTCTGAAAAATCTAAGTCAAGTAAAGGTTTTCCCAAATCCCAAGTCGGCAATTCTTTTACTTCTTTAGGTTTAGCGTGAATCATGTGGCGCAAGGAGTTTTCAATCAAATCAGTCAAGGTCTGATTATGTGACAGTGCAAACTTTTTTGCATCAGCCAGCAATTGGTCATTGAGTCGAACCGTGGTTCTCATGGTATTATCCTAATCGCTAGACATATTTATGTCAATGGTTCTTGGTAGTTCGGCTTACTTCGAGAAGATTGATAAAAATTGTAAACTATTCAAGCTAAATCTAGTCAAGGTTTTAAGGAGAAAATATGAGTTACATTCATCCAGAAGTTTTGGTCAGCACCGATTGGGTTTTAGAGCATCACAAAGATGCCAACATTCGTATTGTCGAAGTCTCCGAGGACTTTTTGCTTTACGAACAAGGACATGTCCCGGGCAGCGTCAAAATAGACTGGCACACCAATTTGCAACGCGAAGACATCCGCGATTTTATAGACGCAGCCGGCTTTGAAAAACTGGTTTCGCAGTTTGGCATCACCAACGATACGACCGTGGTTTTTTATGGCGATAAGAATAACTGGTGGGCAGCCTATGCGTTTTGGTTCTTTAAGTACAACGGACACAGCAAGGCTGTTTTAATGAACGGCGGACGTGCCAAATGGGTCGCCGAAGGCAAACCGCTCGAGAAAGAAACCCCAAGTCATGCTGCTTCTAAGTACACTGTCGCCTACCGTGATGCCAGCATTCGCGCTTTTATGCCCGATGTCTTAAAGCACCTGCTCGAGGTCAATGCTGGACGCGGCGCACTGGTAGATGTCCGCAGTGCTGACGAATTCAGTGGCAAGCTGACCCACATGGCAGATTACCCACAAGAAGGCGCATTGCGTGGCGGTCACATCCCCGGGGCGATTTCTCAACCTTGGGCGCAAACTGTCAATCCAGACGGCACATTCAAGAGTCATGAAGAACTGACCAGCATGTACGGCAACAAAGGCGTAACTGCCGAAAAAGACATCATTGCCTACTGCCGTATTGCCGAACGCTCGAGCCACACTTGGTTTATTCTTAAGTACCTTCTTGGTTACGACAAAGTGCGTAATTACGACGGAAGCTGGACAGAATGGGGCAATGTGGTTGGTGTGCCAATCGAAAAAAGCGTTTAGGAAACTCGAGACAAGAAAAAGCGGATTTCGTATCCGCTTTTTTATTGTTCAAAGAGTTAGGAAGGCTCGAGAAGCGAAATCAGAATTTCTTTACGACTTCCTTCAATTTTGATTTTTTGTGCAGCCTGCAAACTTTCAATAGCTCGAGAAAGCCCCGTATGAGCATTTTTTCTTTCCTTTTCCATTTGTGGTGAATCCGCATATTCACGTTCAGTATTATGACGCATCCAGTCACGCGAAAGCCATTTTTCGATAAATGGTTTAATATCTTCGTTTAATTGATACCAACGATGTTTTGTGCCTACCATCGAGTCTTTATCTGCCTGTGAGCTAACCGCCATAAGGCTGTCAAAAAGACTAGGTTTAATAGGTGGGTGAATGAGATTAAAGCGCTTTTGCGCTTCTAGTTCATTTTGGTTTTTCAGTATTATTGTTTCATTACATACAGTTAAAACAGCCTCTAAAAGCTCGGCTGCCTTGTCAAACTGTTCATTTTGCAGCAATTTACGCTCTTTGATACTCCAAACTAAGATACTACCTCCTGCTTGTCGAAATCCATAAATGGAACAAAGCAAGTCAAGCCTCTTCACAGGCTCAGGATTTCGTTTTAATAAATCTAAAATTTTATTTTCAATAATGTCTCGTTTTTTCATAATGCCGCACGTTTATCTTATCATATTTATGTAACTTGAAATTGCAATTATGTAATTTGAAACCGTAGTTTTGTAATTCAAAAAGACAGATAAAAAAATTAGAATCAAAAAATTGGAAATCAGAAATCAGAAAATTGCATATTAAATAATGCCGTTCTGTACATTAAAAACTGCTTGACTACGGCGGTTTTTTTTAGCATCATATGGTCATGACTAAGAACCAAAAACACAATCGAAGAAGTATGTTTTACGTTTATTCTCAAAAATTTGCGCTAAACTACTTGTATGAGCAAAGTCAATACTGTACCTCAACCCAAAGAACAAAAACCGCCAAAATCTCCAGAATCTTTTCGTGGTTTGCCGCGCAGTACCATCAAGGTACTCAAACCCGGAATATTCAATCCCGTAGAAGCCATTCGTTCCTTACGCGACGAATGAATCAGTCAGTAGAAATTCAGCATTTTGTCATTGATGCTAATGTTGTATTGCTGTCCGTAATTCCTATCTCGGCGCTTGATGCTGTTTCACAAGTTAATGCAAAAGCTGCTCAACAATTTTTAGCCCAAGCAAAACTCGAAAATGCAGTGCTTCACGTTCCAGAGTTATTTGATTCCGAAGTCCGTAATGCCATTTACCGCGACGGTATCAGCAAAGGCGTGTTTACTTTTGAAGACGGTTTGACTTTGGCTCGAGAAATTTTAGCAGCAAATTGGCAACGCCATATTCCAAATATCGAATTTGTGTACCGTGTACAGCAAGCCATGAATCGTACCAAAAGCACAGGTGATGCCGAATTTTTAGCTGTGGCTCAAGAATTAGATTGTCCACTCATTACAGCCGATTCCGCGCTGATAAACACTGTTCAAAATCAAAAAATCGCAATCAGTGTTTTTGCTGTCACAGACCACCCTTGGGGGCAATAACTCGAGTCAAGTATTTGAACAGTTCTCTTTTCCTAAAACTCCAAATCCAAAAAGTCTGTTTCAGGCACGGTTTCATAGCATAACTCATCTATAAAAATCGGTAATTCAGTCGCTAAACGCTCAACCTGATCAATTGCCAAACCCATAAACCTCGAGAACAGTCTCTCGAGGTTTTTTAGCGGCACAATCTTGGTCTGCAAGGTATACTAAAATCTATGAAAATAAGACTGGCTTTTTTGATGGCTGCAACAACCCTTATTCTTGGTTTAAGCCTTGCCCAAGATAAGTATCAACCCAATTGTGGCATCACCTTAAAAATGCAGCCAGATGCTTTTATGGAAAACTACACCGTAAAAAATAATGACCAAAGCGAAGCGGGTTACGACCAAGCCGCGATGTATTGGGCAGCTTGCAAACAAAAAGAAAACGATGCTCGAGTCGCAAAACTTCCAGCCCTCAAAGCCAAACTGAGTAACTTATACAAAAATTACAACGAATTTTTTAATGCCGAAACCGAACTGGCGTACTCGGCGGCTGGCGGCGGCACAATGTACCCACATGGCAGAGCGCGATTCCAACCGAGCATCGAAGAGCATTTTTCTAAGTTAATTGGTTTACTGACCTCTAAATCTGGGGCAGTCAAAAGTGCAGCCATTAGCACACGCTACAACCAAGCCAAACAAAAACTCGAGAAACGCCTGAACCAAGCCCGTACTAACCCTAAACCGTTCACCGAAGGCTACTCTGCCGCCGAAATTGCCAGTAAAAAAACCCAGTGGCTCGAGAATGCCAAAAATTATGCTTTGCAGTACAGCAATATCCGCAAGAACATCGGTGCTGGGGTTGACCTGTCCAGTACCACGATTCTCGAGTTTCTAGCGACTGGACTCTGGACAGAAGAAATATGAGCTTAACCGCCGACCATCAGCGCACTGGTTTTTTGACCGCCAAACGAGGCTTAAACCATGATTCTTTTGCAATGCGGTTATGGCGCAAAGCCAAGAAATTTGGGATTTGGAATCCAGCCGAAATTGATTTTAGCGAAGATGCTAAACAGTGGCTTGGCTTAACCGACCTTGAACGCCAAGTGTTAATGCACCTCGCCGCCCTTTTTCAAGCTGGCGAAGAGAGTGTCACGCTGGATTTACTGCCACTGATTCAAGTGATTGCCAAAGAAGGACGACTCGAGGAGGAGATGTTTTTAACCAGTTTTTTATGGGAAGAAGCCAAACATGTCGAGACTTTTGACCGCTTCTGGGGCAGTGTGGTCGGAGAACATCCAGACCTAGAAAAATACCATTCCGAGAATTACAAACTGGTTTTCTACCAAGCCCTACCTAAAGCCCTACATGCCCTCGAGACCGACAAAAGCCCAATTGCCCAAGCCAACGCCAGCGTGACTTACAACATGATTGTCGAAGGGGTACTGGCAGAAACGGGTTATCATGCGTATGGGCAAATGCTCGAGCGTCACCAAATTTTACCAGGGATGCAGCGTGCCATGCGCTTATTTAAGCAAGACGAATCTAGGCACATTGCTTATGGGGTGCATTTGCTGAGTCGTCTGGTTGCCGAACACGGCGACCCAGTTTGGGAAGTAATCGAAAACCAAATGCAGGAACTGATCATTCCCGCCATTGGCGTAATCAATGATATTTTTGACCAGTACAGCGAACTGCCCTTTGGATTAGAAGCCGAAACGTTTATCAGTTATGCCTTCGGGCAATTTCAAAAAAGATTAGCGCGAATTGAACGCGCCAGAGGCTTAAAACTCGAGCAGGTGATGGGCGCAGAAAGCCACGATTTAGAACAAGCCGAAGTGATTGAGTAAATATCCTCATTCCTCTGGCAGGTTTTCGTACAGCACAGCTAAAGGCAATACAAAACCAATGCTTGGTACTTGCAGCAGCGAATTAGCATCTAAAAATTCGTGCTGCCAAGTGCCGTTAGGTTGTCTCGAGTACACTTCGCCAAGCGCTTCGGATTGCGAAAACAAAAAATACTGCTCTAAACTTGGGATAGCGCGGTAATTCCTGAGTTTCTCGCCACGGTCAATATTTTGGGTGGAATCGGACAGCACTTCAAAAATCACACTCGGAAGGCGTTTCACTCGAGGGGTATCTAAGCTCATGTCGGTCAGAACAAATACATCAGGGTAATACCCAACTTCTTCTGGGGTACGGATTTTAACATCACCTTTGTAAACTTGAAATGACCTCGATTTGAACGCCTCGAGAAACAGACGGGAGTAAATTCCACCTGCGACATAATCGTGTCTATCTGTGCCACCAGCCATGACAAACAAGTTACCATAGACAAACTCATGTCGTTCTTGGCTGTGTTCTTCAAACTCGAGGTACGCTTCAAAACTCGAGACGGTTTGAACTGGCAGGGCGCGGTTCATGCCTGTAATTATACGACAAAAATGGGCGGGTACTTTGGATTGAACCTGATAAAACACCCACGCGACATTTGTGCGACGCTTGACTGGTTATAATGACTGCAACGCTCAAATACCAAAAATCATCGGGTAGGTCTGGCGTTAAACAACCAAAAGGGGATTTCATGAAAAAACAACCTTATGAACCACCGAAACTCGAGGAATACCACTACAGCAGCCTTATTGGTATCAGTTTACCGATTGGTACAAGCACCTTAGACCCCATGACCGATTTTCTCGAGAATCCTACGGAGGCACAATGAAACGCTTTTTTTTGACCATACCCATGCTGGCACTTGCGTTTATGGCATGTCAGCAAACCACACCAATCCAACCCAAACCGATTGGTGCATTTGAAGTGACTTTTGATTTAGAAGCCAAAACCGCTAAAGTCAGCAATTCTCGAGTTTTGCCCCAAGGTTCTTTAACCCCAAGCCAAGTCAGTTTTACTGCGCCAAGCACCATTGGTTACTTGGCAGATGTAACCCGCAATGTGAATTATTTAAGTGCGACCTTTCAAGTCAATAATCTAACTGTTGCACCAAACGCTCAGACTTTTGAGGATTTAACTTTGGTGGCACAATACAAAACGGGTAATGCCGCCGACACTGCCTTAAAAAACATTGTGGATTTTAATGGTGTACCTTTAACCCCTACGCAACTCGAGTTTTTTGCTCGAGCAGTGCAACCCGTGAATATGCCCAGCAGCCTTAGCCCAAGTTTTACCACCAACGACTCAATAGCCGATTTACAGTATTTGAATGAATCCGAATTAACCAGTCTCGAGAGTGCGGCGGCTGCCGTAACGCCCGTACCAGAACTGCAAGCGGGTCAATACTTGTTTCCATATGGATTTATTGCCCGTAGTAGCTCTACCAGTCGCAGTCTTGGCGTTGGAACAAATGCTGGAACAGTCACAATTGCTGTGAAACTACCGAATAACAACGAACCAAGCAGTGGTAGCCCAAGAAGATTTACCATGACTTTCTTGGCATTTGACGAACCATTTGGGGCTGGGGTCAAACGCATGACCGAAAGCTACGAAGAACGACGGGGAACAAGTAGTGCTGCTACTCGAGGAACTGGTTTTACAATTCCAAGTACCAACATTGCCAGAAATACCGTGACCAATGTAGCAAGTAGTGTGCTAGTACCGGGTGTGCGAACGGCTGGGAGTAAAACCAATTTGAAACGAATGCTGGGTGAACGGGCTTGGCAAATTGGGACAACTGGAGGTGATATTGGCTATGGTATTGCGGTTGACTCGAGTGGCAATTCGTATGTCACAGGGCGTACAAGTGACACATTCGCAGAGAATACCAGTGCTGGCAGTCAGGACATCTTTATTGCCAAATATGACTCGAGTGGCACTCAGCTTTGGGTTAAACAATTTGGTACAAGTACAATTGATTTTGGCTATGGTATTGCCGTTGACTCGAGTGGCAATTCGCATGTCACAGGATATACAATTGGCGCATTGGCAGGAAATACAACTGCTGGTGGTGATGACATCTTTATTGCCAAGTACGACTCGAGTGGTACTCAGGTTTGGGTAAAACAATTTGGGACAAGTACAATTGATATTGGCTATGGTATTGCCGTTGACTCGAGTGGCAATTCGCATGTCACAGGATATACAACTGGCGCATTGGCAGGAAATACAACTGCTGGTGGTGAAGACATCTTTATTGCCAAGTACGACTCGAGTGGTACTCAGGTTTGGGTAAAACAATTTGGGACAACTGGAAATGATATTGGCTATGGTATTGCCCTTGACTCGAGTGGCAATTCGCATGTCACAGGACAGGCAGGTTCAAGTGTCGCATTCGCAGGGAATACAAGTGCTGGCAGCCAAGATGCTTTCATACTGCGTTTCGATGTGCTAGGCAACACCTACTACTAAACATAAATTCTGCTCGAGCGTTAGCGGTTTAGCTGGCGCTCGGGTGGTTTATTCCCATATTTTTTAGCTCGAGCCGAATTGCAGTAGACTAAACCCATGCGTTTACCCATTGGCATTCAAGATTTTACGAACTTACGCGAAGAAGGTTACTTATACGTGGATAAAACCATGTACATGATGCCACTACTCGAGGGCGGACGGTTCTTCTTTGCGCGTCCAAGGCGTTTTGGTAAATCGCTGTTAATGTCAACTCTAAAAGCAGCCTTTATGGGGCGTAAAGATTTGTTTAGCGGTTTGTGGCTCGAGAATAATTTTGATTTTACTTCACGCCCAATGATTCGCCTTGATTTTAGTAATATCAATTTTACTTCCAAACCACTTGACCAAGGCATTGTGGATTGGCTCAGGATTCAAGCCACAGAGTACAACTACGACTTAAAAAGCACCAATGCTCGAGATGCTTTTAGAGAACTGATTCTTGAGTTATCCAAAACCGCTAAAGTTGCAGTGCTAATAGATGAGTATGATAAACCCATCACTGACACGTTACTCGAGCCAGAAAAACGCGCCGAACACCAAGCCGTGCTAAAAAGTGTTTACGGTGTCCTCAAACCAATGGACTCTTATCTGTACACGGTTTTTTTAACGGGTGTAAGTAAAATCGGTAAGCTCAGTTTGTTCTCTGACCTGAATAACTTATCCGACATCAGCCTAAACCCAAAATACGCCTTGATATGCGGTTATACCGTAACAGAAATAATTTATGCTTTCGGTGACAGACTAGAGGCAATTGCTGCCGAAAAACAAATCAGTGTTGAAGCGCTGCTCGACCTTGTGCGCTTTTGGTACAACGGGTATTCATGGGATGCCATCAACAGAGTCTACTGCCCATTTAGTTTTCTGCTTTTTCTCGAGAATCCGGTTTTTAAGTCCTACTGGTACGAAACTGGCACACCCACTTTTTTAGTTGAGCTAATCAAATCAGCACAAATCAATCCTTTTGTTTTTGAGCATATACAATTACCAGATTCGGCTTTGGTCGCCACCGATGTCGAAATGCTAGACCCACTTGGTCTAATGTTCCAAACAGGTTATTTAACCATTCAGCACATCGAATCAGACCAGCTTGGCATACGTTACACCCTGTCCTACCCTAACGAAGAAGTGCGTCGTGCATTCTCGAGTAGTTTAATGCAGGTTTATAGCCACCAAGTCCCAAGTTACATTGGTGGTTTTAGTCTCGAGTTACAACGTGCTATTACCAATTTGGATTGGAAAACTTTTTTTGCCACCATCAATAAAGTCCTAACTAGTATTCCTTACGAGATATTCCCAAGAAAAGAAGATTATATTCACAGTCTGGTGCATTTAATGCTGATTAGCACAGGGTATAGAACCCAAAGCCAAATACAAACGGCTAACGGACGAATAGACACGCTACTTGAGACCAATACGCACAGTATTATTTTTGAATTCAAGATCAAAGGCAGCGCAAAAAGTGCCTTAAAACAAATAGATATGACTGGTTATGCCGATGGTTTGACTCGAGCCGTGGTTAAAATTGGGGTGCGGTTTGACCTCGAGAAAAAACAGATTTCGGGTTGGGCGATAGGTTAAGACTTAAACTCGAGGCTTTCGCCACCTCGAGTGTCAAAACCCCTACATTTTTAGCTTAAAATGGCAACGCCGTATTCCCAATGTGCAAACGCGCAATCTCGAGGCGTTTGGCTAGGCTTGCCATGTGCAAACTGCTGAGCGCTCTGGTTTGGGCAGTCAGTGGTACACCCGTTGCACCGTACAATGCCATGACACACTGAGCGGCTGGCAGAACCTCGAGACGAGTAGGCTTTGTTAAGTCCCGCTCGAGGGTCCAAAGGCGTTCTAAGCGGCAATGCCAAGCCCTTGGTGCAAGCTGTTCAAACGGAACAAGGTGCTTATCTACTTCAAAGGCAATTGGCTGGACATCTGGAAAAAAGCGCTTGACCCGCTCTAAAGTATCGGGCAAGCAACGCAAGCCCCTGTCGCAACCAAAAACCTCCAAGCTGCTCGGCTCGAGCCATGCAAAATCTTCGCAAATTGGTAAAAAACCAGCTTTGATACTGTGAATTAAAGTGGTGGTTTTGCCACGTCCAGATTCACCTGTAAAAGCTGTGCCAACCCCGTTTTTAGAGGCAATAGAAGTATGCATCGGCAACAACCCCGAAGCCCGAATCGCTTCAATCATCCCAACCATCAGGCAAGCATATAAGCCTTGGCTCGAGCCGTAAAGAATTAGCTTAGCGCCAGAATTAAATAACTCGAGTTGTACAGCGCTATTCTCGAGCGTGACAAACGTGCTATTTTCCAGATTGGCAATTTCGACACTGCCGTTATGCACGGCTGCAAGGTAGGAATTCTCGAGTTTAGGAATGGTATTTTGGACTTGTGTAACTTGTACAGTCCAAGTGGTCTCGAGTGCATCGGCATGGCTAGGAAAATCAAATAAACGCCGTAGCAGCGCAACAGCACCCGCCGAGGCAATGCCAGAAATACGCCGTCCAAGCAACTTAAAATCAAATTCGTTCAATCTGACATCGGTCATACCAACGAGTTTGACATCGGTCATACCAACAAGCCAGATTTTTCTAAGGACTCGAGTAAATCAAAGGTGTCTTTTTTGGCGGTTGCTAAATCAATTTCAAAGACTTCGGTGATTTTAAGCGCGATTTCTTCAGCAGTATTTTTACCAAGGTGCTGCCAGATGATTTTGCCTGTGCCGTTCAAAGTGAACATCGCTTGGGTGCGAGGATTGAGCAGCACCAGTTCATCATCGAGTTCGGTGACAATAATTTCGGGATTGGGGGATTTGGTCATGTGGACAGTTTACCAATAATTATGCAAATGCCGCACCAGATTTTGATCGCAAACCCATAAGTCGTGCTGACAGCCGCTTGCAAAATAGGCAAGTTAATACTGAAATGCTCAATAAATACAATCTGGTTTTCGCTGTCTGGGCTTGGTATTTACTGATTCACGGTTTATAATTTTGGTCAGTGTATGTTGCGTTTATTTGGCACACCAGACTTTCAAGGCGCTCCGATTCCGCTCGAGCGCTCGACGGTGTTGGTGGCAATTTTGGTCTTGGCGGGTGATTGGGTCTCGAGAGAGAGCCTTATGGCGCTGTTGTGGTCAGAAGCGCCACTCGAAGTGACACAGGTACGGTTGCGGCAGTTGTTGCGTCGGGCGCAGCAATTTGATTTTTGTGCGGGTTTGCAAATCGAGCGTTCGCGGTTGTGCTACCAAAGCGATTCAGATTTGCGGCAGTTCAAAAAAGTCTATGAAGCCCAGCACTGGCTCGAGGCAAGCAAACTGTACCGAGGTGAATTCTTAAAGGGTATGGTTGTGGCGGATGAACCAGAACTCGAGACTTGGTTGCAAACCGAACGTCAGGGTTTACAGCAGATGTTTGTTCGGGCAGTTGAATTTGCCACCCAGCCACTGCCTGATACCCAAGCCCAAGCGGTGTTTTTAGCCGCTGTGCAACTCGAGCCGCTCGAGTCAAAACTGGTGCAAATGGCTTTGCAGCGTGGGACAGCAGATTTGGTCTTTAGCAAACAAATTTACGGTTTGCACGAAGCTGCTTTAAGCACTTTGTCCGAAAAACCAGATGATCAGATTAAGCGTCTACTGGCTTGGGCAGAGCAGAATCAATATGAGCCATTTCGGGTGATTCCAGTGGTTTCAGATTCGCTGATTGGCAGACAAGCCGAACTCGAGCAAATTGAGTATCTATTTGCCACTGAGCAGCGTTTGGTCACATTGCTTGGCGTTGGTGGAATTGGTAAGACCCGTTTAGCTCTTGAAATCGCCTTGCGTTCAAAATTCTTGGGTGGTGTGGTGTTTGTGTCTTTGGTCTCGGTTTCTAAATCCGAGGAATTGCTGCCCGCGATTGTTGAGGCACTTGGGGTGACGGCTGGAACAGAAGTGATGACGCAGATTAAGCATATTCTTGGACAAAAAGATTTGCTGTTGGTCTTGGATAATTTTGAACATATCATTGCGGCTGCGCCAATCGTGGCTGATTTACTGGGTCAAGTTGGGGCTTTGCATATTCTTGTCACCAGCCGTGAAGCCCTGAATTTGAGTTATGAGCAACTGCTCGAGGTGACGGGTTTTCCTGCCCTAGATGATTTGTTTCCTTTTGAATCACAAGAAACGACTTTGTTATTTGAACGTCAAGCTAAGCGCAACGACCTGCATTTTTCGTGGCGCAGCACCGACCTCGAGTTTATAGGGCGCATTCATAAAGCCGTTTCGGGTTCACCACTTGGAATTTTGCTGGCGGCGGGATTACTGCGGGTCTACGGTTTGGCGCAGATTGTGCTTGAACTCGAGCGTAATCTAGAGGTTTTGGCAGTTCAACCAGCTTTGGATTTACCAATTCGACATCGCAGTTTAGAGGCTATTTTTTTAACTTCTTGGAATTTACTGACCCAAACCGAGCAGCGTGTTTTGGCACAATTGAGTGTTTTGACTGACGGCTTTGAACCTTCCTTAGCCACGTTTTTGACTGGGGCGACGCAGGGCTTGCTGCATGGTTTGATCAACAAAAGCCTGATTTCCAAACGAAGCCAGCGCTTATTTCTGCACGAAGTGATTCGTCAGTATGCTCAGTTTTATCTTCTGGACGAAGAAAAAAATCAAACCCTTGCACAGTTGTTCGAGTGGAGTTTTGATATTGCCCAAAAAGTTTGGGACAACACTGGTGTTCCTACAGAATACGAGACGTATTTAGCCGCACAAGATGAATTTGAACATATTCGTTTAGCCATTGCTTGGGGTTTAACAAATCAACCAATCAGGTTGACCCAAATGCTAAAAAATATGATTCGATTTTTTTCCCAGCGTGGTTATATCGAAGAACAATTGGTTTGGTTTGCCCAATTATTAACCGATCCGAGGTTAGCTGACCAGCCAGCTTTGCGCGGGCATTGTTTTTGGTCTCAAGGGTATTGCTGTTACTTAAAGATGCAGGTCGCCAAGATGAGCAGCCATGCCCAAAAAGGCTTGCTTTTGGCACAAGAAGTCAAAGATTATGTGCTGATGGCTCGAGCCTTGCGACTATTGTATATCTCTTCTAAAGAGCAACTCGATCATCAAAATGCGCTTCAATATAGCCAAGAATCCTTGTTGGTCACGCAACAGTACCATGTAACTTGGCTAGAACCATTGGCATATTTTGATCTTGGTTGTAGCCATTATGCTTTGGGTTCATGGGACGAAGCAGAAGAGGCTTTTACCCAGAGTTTCTTGTTGTTCCAGCAATTTGGTGACCAGCACGGCATGGCAACCACGATGGGTGAACATGCACTGGTTTTTGGTAAACGCCACGATTATGAAACCGAACGAACTTGGTTACTCGAGACATTGCTACATTTTCAAGCCACTCAGAACAAAATCCATGCGGCAGTAATTTTAGAACACCTTGGTGCAAATGCAATCAGACGCGGGGTATTTACCGAAGCAAGGCGTTATTTGGCACAAGCCGAATCTTTAGCCAAACGGATTGGTTTTAGCTTGTCGCTGTTTGAATTGCTGGCGGATTATTCGTATTTGGCATTTCGTGAAGGGTATTTTGAGAAAGCGGCGTTGCTGTTTTTTATAGGTCAGTACTTATTGCAACACGATCAAGACGACTCGCGCAAAGCTTTAAGCCAAGATATGCTAAAAGCCCACTTGGACGAAAAGCAACTCAGTACCTTAAAACGCAAAGCTGCTTTTTATAACCTCGAGCAAGCCTTTGATTTGCTGCATCAACCATCGGCTGACTTGGTGCATCAACAACCCGCAGTTTTGGTCTCGAGTTTGAAATTTTCCAAAGCGTGATTTGTTCTTTTTACTGACTCACGTTCGACTCACGCCACTTTAACTAAACTCCATCTCATCAAAAACCACACAGGGGTTTGGCAGGAGGTCGGATGCTTTGTTAATTAGTCAATGTGAAGTTCTTAACACGCAAACTCGAGACCACAAAAAGGGGTTGGTATGAAAGTAAAATATATTGGTTTAATTGCCCTATTTCGGATTATCTTTAGCCGCCTGTACATCTGCACTGGCGCAAGTTTAGTCGGTCTGCGCTAAATCGGTCAACCTCAAGTCAGATGGTCTGACTCGAGGGTATCTCATCAGTATCTGCTACGAAGGTTGCTCGAGTACAAAGCAGCCTTCTCGTAAAGGAAACCATGAAGCAAAAAAATATAGTTGTTTCCACATTGCTTATCTTAGCAGTGGCGTGCGGTGGGGGTTCTGTACCACTAACCGTTAGCGGTGGAATTCTGGGCTTTACTCCGCCAACCTTAAGCAAAGCCGTGCTTCTTTCTGTCTCGAGTAATCCTGTCAGTCGTTTAGCTGAAAGCAACATCGGGGCTGGGGCGTTTACCCTCAATTTACCTGCTACCCCAAGTGCTTCGGCTTTGGGAGTTATTTTCAAAATGCCAACTGGTTGTACAGGTGTGACCCTGACCCCAGCCAATGCTCAAGGCACGTGGGCAGCCTATGTTCTCGAGAATGCTGGGCAACCGATTGGTGAGTTACAAGCTGGTAATTCCGACAAGGTAGTGCGTTGGGTCTATGTCAGTGCCGACACCACCCTGAGCGGCACATTAAATTGCCCAGCCCCTAAATCTGTGGGTATCCGACCACAAATTAGCAATGGCACGGTCTATAACCTGAACTTAAAAACAGGTTGGAATTTGGTGTTGACTGATGCCGACGAGACCAGTTTTAACATTGCGGCTAATAACACTCCAACCACTTGGAAAGTGGTTACACCATTTGATGCACAATCTGCCCAAGGCAATGACGACGGCAGCAGCTTGAGTCAAGTCAAAGGTACGCTTGGTATGGCTGGCTATGGTCTTGGGTTGCAACTCGAGAAACCAGGTGCGGCTTCTGCCGTGGTGATTGGTGCAACACCAGTCGCAACCACAAGCGCAACAGGCAGTTTTAACGTGGCGATTCCAGCCACAATCAATCCAGCCTTACTCGGGGTAATCTCGAGCCTCAACCAAGCGGGTTGTACTGGAACAGTCATAGCCAATAACCCCAGTGTTTTAATTGGCAAACTGAACACAGTCTTGTACCGAGGCAACAACATTGTCGGTAAGGCATTCTTGGGTTCGTACTCGACCAGAGTTGGTTGGTGGTACGCTTCGAGTGCAGTCACGATTTCGGGTGTCCTAGGTTGCGGTAGCGGCGATGAGGTTTTCTCGACCCAGTACAATCTAAACCTAAAAGCTGGTTGGAATTTGGTGCAGCAACTCGAGGATAACGTTCTGCAAATCAGCACCTTTAATAACCTCATTACTATCCCCACAGGGCAAAAATGGTTTGTGCAACTCGAAGATACAGGTGTGGGTATTGCCCCAGGTCCGTTTGGTGGTTTGGACGCAGGCAGCAGCCCAACGCGGATGCGTGGCAAATTGGGTGGTTGGACGGACACCACGGCTGCCGATTTGAAACTCGAGTCAAATAAAGGCAAAAGCCTTGGAGCTTCAACTCTAAGCGCCACTGGTGAATTGAACTTTAGCTTGCCAGCCACGCTCGATAACACATTACTCGAGCCGCTTGACCTGACCCAAGGGTGTGGAGCGAGTGCAGTTGTGACTCCGGCTACTCCAACAGGTGCAATGGCTGTTCTCGAGCCGACCCGAAGTGGGGTGCCAATTGGTTTGATCGCCGTTGGTGGACGTGGTTTTCTGGTCAGTTGGGTCTATGCTGTCAGTGCCGTGCAAGTCACGGGTTCGGAAAACTGCCCAAGTGGCGACGGACAAGACGAAATCCATGAATACAACATCAATTTTATCCAAGGTTGGAATTTGATGATTGACCAAGTGGTGCTAAAAAATAATAACGAAGTGGTGCTGCATACATCAGGTACGTTACCGACAGGCTCGCAGTGGTACTTTGAAGCCGATAAAGAACCAGGCATTCCCGATACGGGTAGCACCTCGAGTGCCTTGAGTGGTTCGGTTGGCAGTGCGTTTGCCCAGAACAGTTTGCGCTTAAAAGTTGCCAATCAGCAAATTGCTCAGCTTACATTAGGTGCAAATGGCGAAGTCAGTACACCACTGCCCAGCCCTGTCTCCTCGAGTCTTTTAAGTCCACTCAGTCTGACTCGAGCCGTTTGCACTGGCACAATCACGGTTAGCCCAGCCAGCAAATACGGTGCTTTACAAATCGAAGTTTGGAATCAAAGCACCTTTAGAACCCCAGTTGAAATCACCCACGAAGATTCTGATGGAGCGCTTGAGAAAATCAGTTGGTGGTATCTCGAAACAGCCACCACCGTAAATGGTACACAAACCTGTTCTGGTCAGGTCAACCGCACCCTGAAATACAATGTGGCATTACTGGCGGGTTGGAATTTACTGATTGAACGCGAAGAAGAACAACCTTCGGGCGAACGGGTCAGCACTTTTAAGGTCGCAACCACTGTGCCAGACGGTACAGCTTGGGGAACAAATTAGAGGAGGTTAGGATGAACATAGATCGCCGCAATTTTCTTAAAGCTACAGGTTTAACCTTCTCAGGTGCGTTCTTAAGTGCTTGTGGAACAACCAACAACAATCTCACGCCGCCAATTGGCACAGATGGTGTGCTGCCTAACGGCTACCAATTCTTTGTGCTTAAAAATAGCGCTCATGCCCTGCCGGACGGCAACCAAATGGTGAATCTGCGCTTAGATGCTGCCATAGACAATAACGGGCGGGTGGTTTACGGCGCAGTCAACCAGCAAAAACAAATTGGTCTGTACACCCTGCAACTCGAGTTTTCTGGGGCTACCCCTCAAGTGACCAAAGAAACACGGATTCTTCGCACCGAAGAAATTCTTGATGGTCGCAAAGTCGTCGAAATTACAGCCCATGACATCAATTCCCAAGGTGAATTAGCCGTGGTGGTGATGGTTGACACCGAAACCAAACGCCAAACCACCGACGACCAAGGTAATTTTGATGGTGGTACAACCCCAATCCGAATGCAAGCCATTTACAAAAGCACCGCCAACGGTTTAACTCGAGTGCTGCACGAACACCAGACCAACAACGACGGACACGAATTTGCAGGAATGTTTGGTGATCTCAGTTTGCACGGCAAAAATTTGGTCTTTGTGGCAAACTATTACCACACCACCAAACAAGGCTTTAAGGAAGTGCGCCAAGGGGTTTTTCAATTGTCTGGTAACAACGGCACAGAAGCCAGTTTGGTCGTCTCGAGTGGCACGCCTTTGGCTGCCAACAGCAGCGCTGCGCTGATTTCACAATTTGGCTTAATTTGCTTGCACGACAACGGACAACTGGTGATGCAAACCACGCTCACCCCAGCCACCGAAATGAGTGCAGCCTTTGTCCAAGGGGCATCGCAAACGGCTGTACTGCGTGGCAACCTCAACACCATTGGCACAGCCAGCGCTCGCACTGGAACGCCCAACAATTTGCGAGTCGAAACCAGTTCAATCAGCAGTGGTTTACGCACCAGCAACGCTCGAGTTAGTGGTCTGACCTATTTTGCACCGCGCTGTGGTGCAAATAATCAAGTTGCCCATGTGGTGATTAACAATGCCGACCATGCTCTGGTTTTGAACAATCAAGTGCTGTTAAAAACAGGGGATCGCAGCCCCACAGGGCAAATCGTCAAAGCCATTGCCACACCGCATTTGGCAACCGACGGGATCAGTTTTTTCTTGGTTAGCACGGGCGCAGGCATTGAATTGGTGGTCAGCAATGGACGGCAAAACCGTACCATTTTACGCAACAAAGACCGCCTTGCCAACCACAACAGCCCTGTCGGAGATTTTATTGGCATTGGTTACACGGCGATGCACACCGACGATACTGGACGACTGGTCTTTGTGGTTGAACACCAAGATAAAAGCCAATCGGTGGTTATTGGAATTCCACTTTAGAAAGGAGATAATCATGCCAGATCTTGCCCTCACCACCCTCGAGACTTCGCCTTCGCTTGATATTTGCCAAGGCTTTGCGATCATCCCAGCCCTTGGCACGGCTCGAGCCAGTGTCCAAGGTTCTAATGTGCAACGCGAACTGATCAATATTAACTACGAAAGTTTTTTTCTAGATGTCAAAGTCAATGTGCGTTGGAGTTACTTCTTTGGTATTTGCGGTCCTGCTTGGGCAATGAATACCGAAGTGGGCGGCAATTACGACAACAATCCACCTGTGCTGCTCAACTGGGCTGGTAAATACGGCGATGGTACGCAAGATGGTTTTGCAGGCGGAATTCAAGTTGGACTCGAGTTTGCAATTACTTGGAGTTATAACATCAATCCGCCAATCATTCCACGCTTTACAGGAGATGGCGAATTTAGAATTAACGTCTTAAAAGTCTTTTTGGATTACTTGATTAGCCGAGCAGGAACTTCGGGTTCTACTGGCAAAGGTTCGGACAAGCCAAAAACCTCAACTGTCGGAACAATAGATTTTGACTTGTTCCAAACAAAAAATGGTGAATGGAAATCTAAAGGCACAATTGATTTAACCCCCGGTGTCGAAGGGACACTCAACGTCATTGACCTGATTCCGTTTACTCGAGCCATTAACGATATTTTTAGGATTGTTGGCGGCACAATCATTGCCGGTCCTGTGTTGCAAGTTGGGTTTCCAATCACGGTTGTACCGAACGAAATTGTGATTGGTAAGCAGTCGTACAACAATTTGCGTTGGTCTGGCAGCAACACCATCGGAGACCGCAACGCCGGCGGCGACCAAGCAGGCAACCCAGACAACAAACTGAGTTTGAAAATCAAACAAACCAGCCGCGTCGAAGTCCAAGTTGGGATTGAACTAGCGATTTCCCATTCTAAGTTTGGGTACTTTGGCAACAAATGGCTGTGGAGCATTGTGGATTTTATTTCTGCACTGACCGGCACAAACCTTGGGCAGAACGTAGATGCTTTTAATCCGCTCGAGAATACGATTGGCGCAGTCAACAAAGCCTTTGCGATGCAAGGCTCGGGTTGTGGTTGTGGACCAAGTGCGACCAGACCCACCCGTCGTACCGTGGTTTTTGGAGTGGCTGGCTCATGAATAACCTAGAAGCTCAACTCGAGGCGGCTGCCGAAGTCAAGACCGAAGATTTGCACCTCAACACCGCCCAAGACTTGTTTAACGCGATTAACTCAAGCGATATGCTAACCCGTTTAAGTGTTTTAGAAGCCATTGCCCAAAACCCAAACGCGGCGCTTGGGTTGGGAACGGACGGCAACCAGGACTTAATTGGTTTTTTATGCCAAGAACTTGAACAGGTCTTTGTTCTCGAGAGCCGTGCTTATTTGCTGAACGCGATTTGTGCCATGCCCAAAGACCCGCGAATTACCGCTACACTCGAGCGGATCTGGTTTTTCTCGGATGAAACCGTCGAGCGCATCAGTGCAGCCATTCGCTTAATCCAAGACGGCGAGGCAAAATCAATGGCGCATCTCGAGGCAGCGCTCTTGGGTAAAGATACCAACCGTGCTGAATCCATTGCTAACATTTGGCTTGGTTCTGCCGATGATTCTGCGGCGGTGCGTTTGCGCTTGGCTCTGTTAAATGATAGCGAACACGAAGTTCCCAGTTTGGCGCAACATAAAGCCCTGTGGTTAGCCGAATTACAGGCTGTTTTTGCCCAACAAGCCCGCGATTACCTCGAGCAGTACGCCCTAGAAGCAGTTGAACAACTCAGTCCAATCTGGACGCACCTGAGTCAAGAAAACCAAGTTTGGATACTGAATTTAGCTGCCAAAACCAATGCCAAGCAACTGCCAGATTTAATTCTCAAAGCCATGCACCAAGAAAACACCCGCTTAGAAGCCATCCGAGCCGCTGCCTATCCAGAAATCACGGCTCAATTTCAACCACAACTCGAGCAATATCTACTCGACCCAGACCCAGAAATCCAAGCCGCCGCAATTCGGGCTGGGGTTGGCGGTAATAACCGCACCCGAGCCTTAGAAGCCCAATCCAGAACGGTCAGAATTGCTGCAATTCAACAACTAAAACTCGAGGACAGCAGCAGCTTACTCGAATTTCTTCAAGACCAAGACTGGCGAATTCGTAGCGTGGCAGCCGAACAACTTGCCACTTTTGGCGAAAAAGCCAAATTGTTGGTTGCGCCACTCTTAGAAGACCCTCGGCTTGAAGTGCAAATGGCTGCGGCTCGAGTTGTACAAGCCTCGGTTCAGGATTCAGGACACAGAGGTGGTGGTATCTCGAGGTCATCGCAATTTGGTAGACTCGAGATGTCGCAAAATGGTTAAAATAGCTTGGTTTTATTGTAACACATGCTATTTTTATGGTGATCAACAATGATCTGTGTAGATGAGAGTATAGGAGAAATGATATGAAAAAATATGTTCTTAAAGCCCCACTTTCTGGTCTCGCAGCACTGCTTACTTTGATTGGTTGTACAACCCCAACCCCACCGACTCCGCCACCCGTCACCACCGCCAGCCTGAGCGGGATTGTCTTCGATGACCTGAATAAGAACAGCGCTCGAGAAGCAGGTGAACTTGGCTTAAAGGATTGGACGGTCTATGTTGACACCAATGGCAATAACGCTCTGGATGTGAGTGAAAAAAGCGTGCTGACCACGGCAACAGGCTCATATACCTTGACCGATGTTCCGCAAGGCAATGTCAAACTCGGGGTCAAAATGCGCCTTGGATACAACGCCGCTCAAAGCGTGACCCTGACCTCGAGCCAAGTGCAACCGCAAGCAAACCAACTCCGACCTCAAATCATCAATGGTACAGTGGTAGCCAATGCCAGTGTGTACCCTTTTCAAGTGGCATTGGTCAATAAAAACAACACTGGGTTTGCATTTTGTGGAGGTTCTATCATTGCCCCTCGTTGGGTTTTAACGGCGGCACACTGCTTTTTTGATGGGATAACATTTGCCCAAACCTCCCAAGCTGCCGATGTTCAAGTGCGTTCTGGGGTGACAGACTTGGCGGCAGTCCCGCTCCAAGGGCAATCTCTGGATGTGACCCAAATCATTCGTCACCCTGATTATGCCGGTTTTAACAACGACATGCTGCTCTTAAAACTGGCAGCCAATGCCACAGCCACGCCGATTATTCCATCTGGTGCTAATGAAACCAATTTAAATTCGGCTGGTACGGCTGCACGAGTCATCGGTTGGGGACGCACCAGCAATGGTGGACCCACTTCTACGGTGCTGCGTGAAGTTGGACAAGAAATTGCAACTGATGCCGCTTGCCAAGTAGCTTGGAATGCAACCAGTAAAATGTTGTGTGCTAAAACCCCAGCAGGCGACAATATTGTGCGTGAATCCTGCCAAGGCGATAGCGGTGGACCACTCTTTACCCAAAATCCTCTGCGCCAAGTTGGTGTGGTTTCTTTTGGTAGCCAAACCTGCGAAGAAATCAACACGCCCGGAGTCTATGCTCGAGTCACCGAATTCGATGCTTGGCTTACCACCAACACGGGGCGTTCTGCCACCGATGCGGCAATCACCCTCAATTTAACTGCCAACACCACCAATGCGGGTATTGGTGTGCGGCAAAGCAATTAGATTTTACTCGAGCGCCAAAAGGCTACCTTTGCTATTTTTGGGTAGCCTTTGTTAATGCCATTCATTCTTAAATCAGGGACTTATTTTTTACTTGCCTCTAAGTGCAGTGTCGGACAAGTCGGTAGACTTGGCGAGCTATGCGAGTACCGAAAGGTGCTTTGTCGTGGAGTCCGTAGTCTCGAGGTACGATGAGTTGAAGGACTTAAACGACAAAGCACTAAGCCCTTAAAACCACATGTTCAGCACTGAATCCCGGTCCCATTGCCGTTAAAAGGGCGTACTCATTTTTTGGAATGGGTTGCTGCATAAATTTCTCCAAAATGAATAAGACAGTCGGGCTGCTCATGTTGCCGTGGTTCTCGAGGATATTTTTGGAATGCTCGAGTTTTGTATCGGCGATACCTAGGGCTTCGGCAAAGGCTTGCATGACTTTTTCGCCGCCGGGGTGGGTGATGAAATGCTGGATTTGCGCTAGGCTCAGGTTAAATTGTTCGAGGCAGCGCAACACATCAGCGCGGATATGTTTTTCGACCACCAAAGGCACGCTTTTAGAGAGCAGAACTTTGAAACCCGTGTCTACAATTTCCCAACCCATAACTTCTTCGGTGTCGTCCCAAAGCGTACTCGAGCCGCCTAGGACAGTTAAGCCTGTACCGAGTTGGTCGGATAAAATTACGGCGGCTGCACCATCAGCAAAGAGGCTGGTGCTGACCAAATTGGCTCGGCTGGGGTCGTTGGCTTGGAAGGTCAGGCTCGAGCATTCGACCGCAACCAGTAACACATGGCTGCCCGGTTTAGCGCGGATGTACTCGGCGGCGCGGTTGATGCCGGCTGCCCCACCCGCACAGCCAAGTCCCCATACGGGTAAGCGCATCGCGTGGCGGTTCATGCCTAGGGTTTTGATTAACCAACTGTCCAAGCTGGGGGTAGCCAGTCCGGTACTCGAGACAAAGATAATCGCACTCAGTTGGTCGGCGCTTAGCCCAGCTTTCTCGAGCGCGATTTTTGCAGCCTGTTCGGAGAGTTCACGGGCTTGCTCGACATAAATTTGGTTGCGTTCAGTCCAACTTCGCAGTTCGTAATACCACTCGAGTGGAGCGCTTAGGTAGCGACTTTTGACATGACCATTATCAAAAACACCGAGTAAACGTTCTAAGTCGCGTGAGGTATTCTTAAAAATCGCGCCGATTAAATGCCGCACGGCATCTTGGCTAACTTTGTGGGGCGGTAAGGCTGTGCCAACGGCAAGAATACGAGGTTCGGGCATTATTCATCACTTTCTGGGGTTTCGCAGGTTTCGCGGTAGACATATTGTGATAGTTTCTTGCGATGCCGACTGCTCCAATCGATGGTTGGACGGCGGTTGCCCTCTTTTAAGTAGCCAAGTCGGTAGACCGCCATGAGTTCCAAATGTTCTGGGACTTTGAGGATGCTCTTCATTTTTTCCCAGCACTCTGGGATTTCCATTGGGGTGCTGATAAATTGAATCCCCATGCCGAGCGCGTGGGTCGAAAGCCAAATGTTTTCCATGGCTGCGCCCATACCAAAAATACTGTAAAACCCAGATAACTTACCGGGAATGTACTCGGCTTTATCGAGCATCACCCCCAAGAGCAACGGGCTTCCTGCCACAAGGTCTTTATTATCTTTGCCAAGCATTTTTGGCACACCCAAACTCCGCATGATGTTCACACCTGTCGGTGACATCACTTGTTTAGCAAAGGGTTTTAAGGGACCCGGCAGTTGGTCAAAGTGAATTCCATCGCCACGGGCTGATAATTCTGCCTCGGAGAAGCGAAAATACGGTCTGTAGCGGTCAAAAAATAACCCTTCTTGAATTAAGCGCTCCATCGAGTACCCTGCCAATTCTGCCACCTCGAGAATCCGGGCTTTCTCTTCACACAGCACAAACCGCCACGGTTGCGAATTAAAATGACTCGGCGCTCTGGAAGCCGCTTCCATCAGGGTTTTTTGGTGTTCACGACTGACTGGACGCGGGTCAAATGGTCCGTTGGTGGTCTTGCGATTATGCAGCACTTCAAAAAAATCCATTGGCTCACTCCTCGACTAATACTGTATTCTACTGGTTTGAGCCAATAATCATGTCCCCCTAGGCTTCAAATCAAAAGCAGAACATAGCCCAGTAAACCTGATATGGTCAGTAGTGCGTGGGGTCTCGAGCCACCCTTAAAACGCGGTAGTACAGTTAAGCAAATCAGGGTTGGAATCATCACCCACCAGCGTGAACTCGAGAGCGCACTGGCAATGGCAGCCACAAAAACACAAAAGTACAGGGCATGATGCACCCATTTAGCACGCTGTAAATGGTACAGGCGCAATTGTAAACCCAGTCCTAGGCAGAGGTTTATTAAGTAAAGTGCGACTCCCAGCCACGGTGTCCAAATCGGCATAGCATAGTTTACAAAGTCTTGGTGTGATGGATGACCAAATGACCCACTCGAGAAAGTGTATGATTCTGACCAGCACTGCTGTCCCCTCCCAGATAGCAGTGCCTTTTTATTTTCAGAGAACAGTGCTTACTCATTTTTCAGATAGCAGTGCTTACTCATTTTTCAGAGAAAAATCAGGTAACTTGGGTAGAATACTCTGATGAAAGCACGGGTTTTATTGATTGAAGATGATGTGGCGGTTCGCGCATCGCTGGCTTTGGGCTTACGGCTCGAGGGTTGTGAAGTGCTAGAAGCCGAGAATGGGGCAGTTGGCTTAAAACTGCTCGAGATGCTGCCTGATGTGGTGCTGCTCGATATTGTACTGCCCGGCATGGATGGTTTTGGGGTTCTCGAGCATATCAGGGCGCGTTCAGTTGTGCCAGTATTGATGCTGACTGCCCTAGATGAAGTCAGTGCCAAGGTGCGCGGCTTAAAAGCTGGCGCAGATGATTATGTGGTTAAGCCGTACAGTTTATCCGAGATTCTAGCCCGCATCGAAGCCCTGTTGCGGCGCAGTAAAACTGAAGTGATTCGCAGTCATTTTGCCGATGTGGTACTGGACTTTGTGACCCTCGAAGCTCGGCGCGGTGGACAATTACTCGAGGTTACACCTAAGGGTTTTCGTTTGCTCCAAGTGCTTTTTGAACATCCGCAAAGGGTCTTAGCCAGAGAATCTTTAATGCGAGCCGTTTGGGGGCAAGAAGTAGACCCCAACACCTTAGATGCCTTGGTTGCGGCGCTGCGTCGTAGCCTTGGTACACCAAACCTGATTCAAACGGTGCGCGGTGTCGGTTATGCGCTGCGAATGAACGGGGCGACCTCATGACCTTGCGGTTGCGTTTACTGTTCTGGCTTGCGCCACTGGCTGCCGTTTTGGTCGGGATGATGGTCTGGTTTTCTTTGCGTCAAACGGCTTCGCTCGAGTTTGTCAAAGTATCAAGTACACCGCAAACTCAAAATACAGTTGAAACGCCTAAAAAACCACTGACCGATTTAGCCATCCCAAGCGCTCCAGTCCCTGATAGCCCCAATCCTTTTGCCACCACCAGCCCAGCAAGTGCCGCTAAAATCAGTGCTGAACCAGCCGTACCAACCCCAAAAAGTACCCCAACTCAAGCACCAATCAGGGAAATCACCCTCGCACAATTACAAACTCGGCGCGAACCGGCTTTGCTGCGTTTTAGTGCAGGGCAACTCGAGGAAGTCCGACCCAGCGAAGGATTCACCATCACCAATCAAAGCACCATTTGGCTCTGGGCAATTTTGCTCTTAAGCACCGCGCTGCTGTTTGGTTCGGTAGGTGTGCGCCGCTCCTTAATTCCCTTAGAGCGTTTTGCTGCCGATATTGCCAGTCGTAACGCCAATCAACTCGAAGCCATTGCCAATCCGCCACTACCAGAATTAAAACCAGCCGTTCATGCCTTCAACGGCTTACTCGAGGATTTACGCACCAGTTTGTCTCGAGCCAGACTGCAAGAACAAAGTGCCAAACGCTTTGCCTATAACGCCTCACATGAATTACGCAATCCATTAACGGCGGCTCGAAATTATTTGGAGGTACTCGAGCGCCACCCCAACGAACCTTTGGCAGTGGCTCAGGCACTCGAGGCGGTACGGCGGACTGAACGGGTTTTGGGTAGCTTACTGACCTTAGCTCGGCTCGAGGGACGCGGACAAGTCAGCGGACAAGAGGTGGTGCTGCGCGATTTTTTAGAAGCCAATTTTGAATTGCCAGTTATCGGTAACGCCAGTATCAGGGCTGACCGAGACTTACTCGAGTTGGCAATCGAGAACCTTGTCAAAAATGCTAACGACCACGGAGGAGGCGCAAAACACTTTGTTTTAGAAAGCAACCGCCAACAAACTTGGATTTGGCTTGTAGACACGGGTATTGGCTTTGCACCCGATTTGCTCCCCACGGTTTTTGAACCCTTTGTTAAACGCGGCACAGGCACTGGCTTAGGCTTAGCCATCGTTGCCGCGATTGCCGAGGTTCACGGCGGGCAGGCTCGAGCCGAGAATATAAAACACGGCGCTCGAGTGGGTATTGGCTTCCCCAATGCTTGAATCTCGAGACACCAGCAAACCACCAGAAGTGTTTACGGTTTGTTTACGCCCCATGCGCTAAGCTAGTGGCACACTGCTCGAGAGTAGTGACAAGGAGGGGTTTATGAGTATCAAATTTGTCAATTTTAGCGGTCACTTGGGTCTTGAAAAGGGAGGCGAACGTGTTTATGTCTATCGTTGCTTATTGCACCTTAATGATCGATTGTTGCGGAAGCTCATTCCAAGCTACATGGAATTGCCAGGCGATAAACGGATTCAGAAAGTGCTTTTTCCTTTTCTCCCTGTGCTTCAATTGGGAAGGGAAATCTTTTCTGGTGTAGACAGGGATTTGTTTGATCCAGTTGACCGCGATGATATTAACCCGCAAAATCACAGTCAAACTGGGGTATTCCAATGGCGCTATAGCAAATGGCAAATCTACGAATTTGTGGGCGAGTTGAGTGCTAAAGATTGCTCTTTACCTGGAATTTGGGCAACCATTCCAATTAAAATTGATGAAAGACCAGAAAACCTTAGGTTTATTGATGAAGATACAAGGTTACCAGAAGTACCAATGATACCAGACCCAGATACTCTTGAAGAACCCGAGCCTTGGGATGCAAATAACGACAAACCCACTAAACAGACTCCTCCACCTGGTTTTGGTCCTTAATAGCCTAGTTGCGGTAACGAAAGCTCGAGATTTGGGTCTTGAATTAAGCCTAGAATTTTAGGTTGTTGCGCTAAGGCTCGAGCTTTCTTTTCTACCCATTTCACTAAATTTTGTTGATTCAGTAAGTAGTGAATTGCATTAGCTGTTTTGATAAAATGTTGCTGTTGTAAAGTAATCTGAGCGTAATGATACATTGCCTGATGGACAAGATTGGGTGCATTTTTTGCCAGATTTAATTGCGCTATGTTCAAAAGTTGTAATTCGGCAGCCTCAAAGCGATTGCAACCTGCATCAATCAAAGCAGAGGCAATCGAAAACAAATCTAGCGCTTGGTGGTCTACCTTAATTTTTTGCATGGAAGCACAAAGCTGTTCAGCTTGGTGAAAATACCCCAAGTTAGAATAGGTAAAAATAAGATATGTCTTTAGTGTGAAAAGTTGAGTCACTTGTCCATAATGCTCGGCTTTTGAGATTTCACCAAGTAATACATCATGGATTTCGTTTGGGTCTTTATCCAAGCAAAAAATAAAAAGATGAATAACACTTGTAGTGGTTGCATTTGCATTGATGACATCTTGGTGTGTTAAAAAAATATCGTGCGCCTCTTGGAAATGATTTAAGGCAAATTCATACTCCCCTAGAGTCAATAAGCTATTGCCAATATTTGATAGAGCTAAGGCAATTCTATAGTCTGCATTTAATTGTCTTGCCAACACCAAAGATTGCTGAAAATACTCGAGCGCTTTTTGAAATTGTCCGAGATTACGACTGGTATTACCCAACACTGTCAACGTCTTTATCCTAAGCATTGGTGAATCTACATGTTGCAAAATTTCGTCGGCTCGAGTCGCGTGTTCTAAAACTGCCATATTCTGATCTACTCGTGTATTCAACCAAGCCGCATTGATGTGTAACACTGCCATTGCCCGTAGCAAAGTTTCATCGCTCGATCCTGCGCTTTGACTTAATGCCATCTTCGGCTCGAGGGTATCAATGGCTGTTTCAAAAAGCTGTATCCCTTCGGTAAACCTCGCCCTCGCATCAAATAATAAAACCATGTCTTGTAATCGTTCAAACCGCGCTGCATCTGGATTAGCGCACAACCACAGCCATGCACTTTTACAATTTTCCAAGTCAGTCTCAAAAGCACTTAATACACCACCCGCTTTGTCACTGCGAACATCGGCGGCGTTTAGCTCGAGCCAATTGAGAAAAAACTGGGCATGGTGGCTTCTTGCTTTACTCGTCTCGAGCGGGATGGCTTCTAGGGCTTCTAGGCAATACTGGGCAATCAGTGGATGCAGCCTGTACCGCCCGTTGTGCTGGTTTTGTACCAAGGATTTTTGCAGTAAGGCGACCAACATGGTTAAATTGCTGTCTATGACGCTCAGCGCGGCGGCTCTGGCAAAACCATCCTTAAAAACCGCTAATCGCGCCAGTGCAAAGCGTTGTGGATTGGTCAGCAATGACCACGACCAGTTAAATACCGCCCTCATGCCGTTATGTCGCCCTGCTTGCCAAGGGGTTGCACCCAGAATATCCAAGTGTTCTTGTAAGGCACTTAACATCTCTGGTAGCGATAAAATAGGTGTCAGGGCGGCTGCCAATTCAAGCGCCAATGGGTACCGCTCGAGTAAAGTACAGATTTGTAGGGCAGTAACCTCAGAGGTTTTTATTTTAACCCCAGAACGCAAAGCACAAAAAACAAAGAACTCGAGGGCAACGGCATCCGAATCAAAACCCGAAAGTGGTAGCACTGTTTCCCCAAGGATATGCAGACGCTCCCGACTGGTGACAAGCACTTGCAAAGCCGAACAAGCGGTCAGTAATTCCAGTACGGACGGCGCGAACTCGAGCAGATGCTCAAAGTTATCCAGTACCAACAAGGTTTTTTCTTGTCCAATGCGTTGTTTTAATTGCTCGAACGAATTTGGTTTGATGTCTGTTTCGCCCATGACCCGAAGGCAGACTGAGGCAATTCCAGCACTATCCAAAACTGCTTCGAGCGGCACAAAAAAAACAGCCAAATTGGTTTGCACCACCCGTGCCACCTCGAGGGCTAAACTGGATTTACCAGCCCCACCATAACCAACAATCGTGATTAAACGGTTGTCTTGTAAATACTCTAGCAACACGGTTTGTTCGACACGCTGCATAAATCGGTGAAGCGGCACAGGTAACGGACTGGGATTCGCCAAAGGCTTAACATTGGGAATCGTCAAACCCAATTCTAGGGCTTCTCGGCGCACCAGCACCGCTAAATCGGCGTGACACAATTCAAGCACCCGTAATACCCGCAGCAGCACATCGGGTTCTAAAGTCGAATTGCCTTCAACACTATAAGCAGCTTCGGCTTCTCGAGTTGCCAGACCCAAATCTTTTTTAAGTAACGCTGCTTCGGACAGTCGCAAATGCGCCAAGGAAACCCGTGCAGCAAGGTATTCGCCAGTGGTCAAAGTCCATTCTTCAAATTCGGGAATGCCCAAATCCAAGCCATGCAAAAAAGTACCCGTATACAAGACAGTAGCTTCTTGGTCATGTCCTGCATCAAGCGCTTTGAGTAAATCTGTAGCATCCGAAGGCACAAGACACAAAAGCGAATCTGATTTCTCGAGCAACGCCCCTGCTGTTCGCAATTGCTTCAATGCCATTCGCAAATTCGTCGCCGCGTCGCCCGAAGCGCCCCAAAAAAAATCACGCACATGACCACGGGGTTTAAGACCCTCGAGCGCAAGGTATGCCAGCAGCGCCAATGGCTTAGGGCGGGTCAAAGCACTCCCCTCGAGTCGCAGTCCTCCCAGTGTTTTCAGGTACACGCGGCTGATTATAGCGTGTTTGGGATTAGGCGGGGGTTCTGCTAGAATCTGGCTATGGAATACCAAGAACAAACCAAAAAACCATTCAGTCCTTTACTTAAGGAACTGCTACACGGTCTTAAACCCGTAAATTGGGCAGAACTTGAGCAATTCATTCCAGAATGGACAACCGAAGAAAAAATCAATAATCAAGCAATCATGGTTGAACTTGAACTTGAGCGGCTTGAACGACTTGAATTTGAAAAGTACCGTGAAAAAATCGTTGCCGAACAAACTTCAATCGCATGAACCCAGTTGTCGTAGATACAAATGTGATCAGTTATATTTTTAACCGACATACCTTAGGGGTTATATACAAAGCCAAACTACAAGGACAAATGCTTTTTACAGCCGCTCAGACAGTAGAAGAACTGCGTTACGGTGCATTCAAAGCCAAGTGGGGAAAAGTACGAATTTCACAACTCGAGGTATTGTTTGAATCCTTTCGAGTTGTCCAAACCACTGATCTAATTTGCACCAAATGCGCCGAGATTCGGGTACAAGCCAGACAAAAAGGCTTTGTGCTAGACCTAGCCGACGCATGGATTGCAGCCACGGCTTTAGTTTTAGAGATTCCACTTGTGACACACAACAAAAAACATTTTGATTTTCTCGAAGGCTTGGTAGTCATCTCTGAAGACCAGTAGGTTTCCCCAAAAGTAAGACTGAGTGTCCGCCAGAATCGCATTTTTAAGATTCACGGTCTTAAGCTATCTTGGAATAAAAGCTCATCCACGCGCTGTGATAAATCTGGGCTGCCTTCGGCAATGCCTAACCAACTTGATACTGGTTTTGAGTGTTCTTGGGCAAAACTGAGTAAGGCAGCTTGAACCAATTCATTGACTGTACGGTTCTCTCGAGTGGCAATGTCCATCAGTGCGACTTCAAGTTCTTTAGGCAACTCAAGGACAGTATTCATGGCGAAATTATAGTCGTCTCAAGGTCATTTCACAAGCATTTCTTATCACTGTGTCCGTAGAAACTCGAGCCTGACGCTTTGGCTCGAGCTTGGGCTGTGGTTGGTACAGCCAAACAGATTATTTGCGCCTAGGACAAATTTATTTTTGCCTGAATTTTTTTCAGCTTTTTTTCAACCCAAATTCAACCCCTGTCTGAAAACATTGCAGCATGGGCAGTTTTGGGGTGTTTACGGTTTGTTTACGGTTTGGTTTATAAGCTGCCCTCGAGAGACCACAAAGGAGAAAATATGAGTACGATTTTATACGCGCTACTTTCCAAAAAACGAGAAGACTCTGCTCCGCAAAAAAGTCAAGACACAGAGCCACCCGGGATTAAAACCTATATGGATACCTTGGCAGCGCTTGTCCCAAGCGAAATCTTGGGACTCCACGCATTTGCGATTGCATTCACAACAACAACGAAAACAATAGACGGTACAAAGACAACGACAATTGCAAATGAAAATTTTGGCGCACTGCAATTAGTGTTCTGGTCTTGCCTTGTCCTAACTGTACTGATGTATGTCATTCCTAGGGTCTTGAATAAAACATGGAATAAGTTAGACTTGGGTAGGGTTTTTATTCCACCATTTGCTTTTGTTGCTTGGATGATGTTGCAACGACCAACCGCCCTTGATGCCGTTGTTGGAAATTTTGATTCAACAGTCCGCACAGTATTTGCTGCTGTCTTAGCAGTTGGGCTTGCTTTTGCGAGTAATTCTTTGGCACACGAAGCTGATCAAATGTGATATTTGAAACAAAACGATAAAAGTATTCACCTGATTACGGTCTGATTACGCTTCTATTTATAAGGTGTAACCACTCGAGCTTGGGTGCGTCTGACTCGAGTTAATTTGGGGGGTTTATAATTGAATCAACTCACATATTATTCCTTTTACAGATGAAGAACACACATCAGTTAGTTAGATACTTATTCGCGTATTTATTCTGTCAATACGAGGTAAAAATGTTAAACATTTCAAACTATGTAGCAAAAGGTGAAGTCTGTGACCGTGAAACAATTACCAGCGAAGAGTGGATGCTTGCCAAACAAGCCAAACTCTCGCCTCAGATTACTCTTGATGAACCTCTAAAACAAGTTCTTTTGAAAGAGTGTATTCTTAATGCTCGCAAGGGCGATGTTTTACTAATGCCCGGCGCAATGGATGTCATTGGACAGTTACTCCGTCAATTACTGCCACCACAAACATATGGACATTCATGCTTAGTTACCAAAGACTTTTCGGAAATTGTTCACAGTACCGCCAGTGTTGAACGACTCACAGACCAGCTTGACACTTCTACACAAAGACTTCCTGATTTTGACTTAAAATACATGTGGCCTGGTACAGTGCGCCAAAATATGTATGAGGCAATTCACGGTGAACCCTTTAATGATGGCAAGAAGGATTACACCATTGCAGGTGTCACGCAATACCACATGGCAATCGCGGTGGCAACAACAAACGGTGAAAAAATTATTATCACTCCTCCACTTGTGGTAAAACCACCACCACAGCAAGACAAAACTGTTCGCTTAACACTTCATAAAGTTGCAGACTTGGCTTTGCAGTATGGCGCAAGACCAAATGAAGTTTCCAAAGCACATTATCGTTTATATGGCTATACAAAAGCCAATTTGTCAAAAGCAGGTAGAAATCTTGGTTGGGCATCAGATTCATTACCCACAGTCTGTTCATCATTTATTTGGCATATGGCAAATGATGTTGGCGTAAAACTTGGTACAACTAAAAATGGCTTAGCCAATTACAACCTTGCAAACCGAGCAAAAGCAGCAAATTGGCTACATGAATACCTGAAATTTGAAGTAGCTAAAGCTGTGCCATTTATTGCAAAGCTACTGCAAATTGATGAGTATGTTGCCAATCAGATTGTCAATGCTTTTGCCAATGATTCAGTGGCAGACATTACAACAAAATGGAAAAACCCCGGTATGGGTGTCGCTGTTTCACCAAATAACATACTCGAATGGTTTTCACCTGACCAAGGTGGTTGTTATGGGCATTTTGAGCCTGTGCAACACCGACCACAAATGGTTGTTTTGCAAAAAATATCTCGCTGGACACCATTCGTGGGAACAACAACGATACAAGGAACAGTCAAACGCTTTATCGGCGGCATATATTCACCTGTTGCAAACGCTATGGTTCGGGTCTTTGAGGGTATGAGTGCTTTCACTGATACTAATGGAGACTTTGAAATCGAAAATGTACCTGTTGGGGCATACATCATAGATGCTCAAGCAACTATTAACCACCTTAAATATGCTGACCAGCAAGAGAAATTACTCATTGCCAACCAAACAAACAAATTATTTTTTTCACTAAACCCGCCCAAAGACTTAGACCACCGCAGAGTAGAAATACACATGAGTTATTCGGCTTCCGATAGCACAGCGACAAACCCTAGCCTTGGTACAGTTGATTATGCCAGTGAAACTATTTTCTTTGACTCTGGTATAACCCAACAAGACTTTAAGCCTAAGCGCTTTGTTTGGGGAAACAAGTATTCCGCCCGCCTTAGCATCAAGCTCGAGAAATTTGTAGCCGCCCATGGCTCTAACCCATTTCCCACATATCCAATGAGAGCAACCGTTGAAGTGAAATTGGATTGGGAAGAGAACGGGATTGCCCAACGTGCCACTGTTCAAGATGTATTAGATATTGCTGATGGTGACGTAGAAGCAATGAACTTACCTTTTAGTTGGGGTAGTTCTGTCAAAGGACGTGTTTTGATTGCTTTCAGGAATCTGTACAACGAATGGAATAGTTGAATTGCAGGAGGAAAAATGATTAACGCCGTCATAGACATTTCACATCACAATAAAGTCTCGAGTTTTACTAAGGTAAAGCAAGCGGGGATTCTGGGTGTTATCCAAAAAGCCACCCAAGGTACAATTTATACTGATCCGACCTATCTTTCGAGACGACGACAAGCCTTACAAGCTGATTTATTGGTTGGTGCATATCACTTCGGCGTGGCAGGAAATGCGATTGAACAAGCCGAGCATTTTCTTCGGATCGCTGGTGCTGATACTCTCTTGGTATTGGACTTTGAAGGCAATCCGCAGGGTCATGATATGACACTCGAAGAAGCCGAACACTTTGTCCATCATATTCACGCACTGACAGGACGTTACCCCGGTTTGTACTCGGGACATACCATCAAAGAAGCTCTGACAAAAGCTGGAATTAACAGTCCCAAACAAACAGAACTATCCAAATGTTGGCTATGGATTGCACAATATAGCCAAGCTCCCCTCATTCCAAAAATCTGGACAACTTGGACTTTATGGCAATACACAGATGGGGCAGTCGGGCAACCTCCACATGAAGTTACTGGTATCGGACGTTGTGATAGAGACAAATTTAATGGTACAGAAAGCCAGCTGCGTACTTTTTGGTCACGTAATAGTGGTTTTGGTGCTTCAAAGGAGTAATGTATGAAAATAACTTGGTTATATATTTTCTTGAGTGCAGTTTTTTTTGTGGGAGCAGGTGTTGTGGCTCGCTTTAATGCCAACGCGATTGGTGGCGAAGGTTTTTTTGGTTCAGAATTAAAAACCTGTGTTGACCCAAAAGAAGTGCAATACAGCGAACTTGGTGCGTATGGTCCCACAGGTAAATCACTTTTTTTACGTGGTGTTGTGACTGAAGTCCCTTTAGAAAACACAGATAGAATTACTATTCGTCGCAGCTGTACCCTGTCTGAATTGGATAGTCCAAAAGACATCACAGAGCCACGCATTAGCTTTGAAGGTGCAAAGGCTTTAAGCAGTGGAATCAGCATTGGTGATGAAGTCTATGCACAGTTAGCACTGGACGGAAAAACCCTTAAAAGTCTGGCAATACGCCAAATAAAGCCAAGTCGGATTTGGTCTCCTGTTTTAGTCACAATTTTAGTGATGGTTTCACTTATTCTTTTGCTTCATGGTTTATTTAAGTCTGGTTTTAGACAACTCTGTACTGGTAAAGACGGCAGAATGAGCAATTCACAAACCCAAATTGCCATCTGGTTTTTTATGCTCCTAACAACACTGCTGACCGTACTGATTTTTAGAGTGATGTATACGCATTTTCGGTATGCTCTTGGAATCGATATTCCAACTAATTTACTGGTGCTTTCTGGTTTAAGCATGATTGTTTTTGTTGGAGCGCGAGTTGCCAAAGAAGCACAAGTTGAGCGCAATCCAAATATAGCCATTCCCAATTCGGATAAAGCCGATTGGGATCAATTATGGACAAGCGATGATGGTGCTTTTGATTTAACCGATTTTCAAATGATTGCTGTCACTGTGGTGGCGGCTTTTACATATTTTCTTGCATTTTTGGCACATCTCGAGATCATTCCATTTATCAGTCAAACCGCTTTGCCAGATGTCAATGGAACAGTCCTAGCACTTTTTGGTTTGGGGCAGGGAGCATATTTAACACGCAAAATCACAGATGCTGTGACCACAAAAACTGCAATTATCCCTAATTTTACTTTCGCGTCTGAAGTGGCTGTAAATCAACCTACTTTCTCAAACCTCAATGACTTGGTTCTACCAATTGTGTTTACGATGATACCAGAAAAATCAGATGGATTATCTTTTGATCCTGAAACAGGTATCATTTCTGGGAAACCAACGAAACCCATGCTGGCTACGCAATACACGATTTCCGCAAAAGATAAAAAAGACACATTACGATCTCAAATAATTTCAATTACAGTTACTTGATGTATCTCTTTCTTGAAGACTTCGCCCAATTTGCTTGAAAATGCCCTGAGATTTCTTGCGATGTATGCCGCTTTTGATACCTCGCGAAAAGGAGAAACCCATGATTCGTTTTGCTATTTTACTCTTGCTTTGGCTTGCCGCTTGCGCTCCAGCTACCACTACCGATGATTACTTGAATGATATTGACTTTACTTCAAGTGATATTCCTGTTTGGAAAGGCAATCGCCTCGAGACCCAAGCCGTGGCACTCGAGGCAGTACAAGGTTTTAACCCGAGCTTAAAAGGCGCATATATTGTGGTTATTCAAGATACTGGTTTGGTTGTGCATGAAATTACCAGTCTTCAACTCGAGAAGCAAAATACAATAGTGCTGTTGGCATTTCAGGGTGATAGTACAGTGCTGGTTGTGTTGGACTTAAAAGATGGTAAGCGGCGTGATGCAACAGCTTTTTCGGCTCAGCTTGAAGTGGTGATAATCGCAGCTTTGGATGCAAAATTCTCGCGTGGGAAATTATAGTTACATCACCAACCCTCGAGAACCCACAGCCCATGCTTGCGGCTCGAGCAGTTATCGTAACCAATCCATTTGATACCCGCGTCTTGTATCTTCGACACTGGCTATTTCAACATGGCTTTCTTTGGCACGGTAATAAATTCGGTATGGTTTCTCGAGTAATGAACGCAAGTCTTGGTGGTGTGAATCTTCTACAGCACTGCCCATCAGTGGGAAATCGCCAAGTGCGTCAGCCGCCAGCACAATGCGGTTAATGGTTTCAAAGGCTTTACGCGGCGAGTTGTACTCGAGAAAAGCATAAATTTCGTCTAAATCAAGTTTGGCTTGTAATGACCAAATCACTTTCATGAAGATAATTTGGCTCGAAAATGCCCTAGGATTTCTGGTGATGTGACTGTGCGCCCTTCGTCTAAGTCTTTGATGCCCCGAGTAATGTTAAGTCGGACTTTTAAGGCTTGAATCAAAAGTTCCATATCGGCATCTTCTGGTAGTTGCTCTACGACGTGCAGAACCTCATTTCTAATGGCTGTGTTCATGGTGGGAATTGTAGCATAAATTTGAGTGTGGAATGGCTTTTCCTAACCCATTTCACATCACCCTCGAGAACCCACAGCCCTTGCTTGCTGCTCGAGCCAACATTTGCACTTTATTTCAAAAACTCTAGGGCTTTTTCCAAGACCGCATCTTTGCCAGTCACACTTTGTAACTCGAGGTCATCTGGCACAAGCACATCTGGGGTGACAGCCGCCGGTAAGTACCCACCGCTTAAACGCAAACTCTTTGAAACCGTAATAAAAATAGCACTGTTATTCTGCAAAGCAAATGGAATGGTAGCTGTATTGCCAAGTCCACCAGTGGTTTCGCCAATCACCGTGACTCGTTTTTGGTCTTGCAGTAATTGGGCGAAGTATTCTGCTCCTGAATACGAATTTTTATTAACCAATACCAAGACTTTACCCTTGTACATAAAAGGCTGCGGCACAATATTCAAACGCAAACCCGCAATCAAGACCGCGCCTTTTTCTACCCTTTGCTCGTTGCTGCCGTCTTTGGTCTCGAGAATAAAACCGCTTTTTTCAACAAACGCCCCAACTGCCCCGATTGTTTCGGTGGCAAGCCCACCGGGGTTATCGCGCACATCTATAATCAGATTGGGGGCTAAATTCTTTTGGGTTTTCAGAATCGAATGGACTGTACTTGCGACTGCACCACTGACATCAAAAATTGGCAGACGCAAATAACCAACTTTGGCATTGATGGTTTTATAGCTTGGAAGCGGTGAGCGCAGACTCGAGCCACGCACTTTTAATTCTATGGGTAGCCCAGCCCGACGAAGATTCAAACGCACTTCGTTGCCGGTACTGACTTCTTTAGCCAGCAGTGTCCTAAAATTCTCGGCTAGAACACTGGCGCTTTGATTGTTAAAGCCAATAATTCGGTCGCCGCGTTTTAAGCCTGCTTTATCGGCTGCCGAACCCGCCCAGACATCGGCGACAATCCGCTCAAAACCATCCTTGGCATCGGCTGTGATAATTCCGAGCCGTAAACTCGAGCCACCCAAACCACGGGCTTGGGCTAATTGTTCTTCATACTGCTCTGGACTGAGGTAATACGAATGACCATCGTTTAATGCGGTCATCATCTTTTGAATAATTGGTACGGCACTCGAGTAGGGGCAGGTCTCGAGCATCTCCTTACACGCCAAATCCAGTTCTGGTTGAAACTGCGTGGCAAAATTACTGGTGTCAGCACTGGAAAACCCGTTGTAACGCACGGCAATAAAGTAGGCGGCTTGGTTGAGTAAATCTTGGGCTGGACTGGCAAAAGCGCTTGAAGAAAAAAACAATAAAGCCACAAAAAGAAATTTCATGACCGACAGATGCGGTAGTCTCATGACGGACAGATGCGGTAGTCTCATGGCTATATTGTGCAGCAAAATTTTAATAGAATCGTGACGAGATTACTTGGCTGTACCAAAGTCAGTTACTTGGCTGTGCCAATATCAAAGATATAACGAACAGAAGGTTCTGTGTAGACCGCTAATTTTGCGGCGGCTACGTTGTTTGGCACTTCAAATAAGTAACGCAACTTGATTTCTTGACCAGGGGCAAGCTCACCGTCACCATTTTCATTGCGCGTCGGTTTTAAGAAATTTGTGCCACATGACTGTGTGGTTTGGCGTTCATTGTCCGAATCGGTGAACTCGAGAATAAATCCGTCTGTACCGCACATGGTCACACCAGCATTTGGCGCACCTCGAGGCATAGGGTTACGAAACGCAAAGTTTAGGCGCACAAAACGCTTGCCTTCGCTTGGGCGCATTTCTCCTGCTTCTAAGGTACTGACTTGAGCGCTTTCTAAACGCATGTCCACTCGACCAACAGGGTAATATGTGCCTATTTGCGCTGTGATTTCTTGAAGTGCCTTAAATCCATTGCTGTCAGCCGCAAAAGGCGTGGGTAATCCCTTAATTTTGCCTGTTAAATCAAAACGCAGCACACCAGCAGTACGTTCATTAAAACGTTCAACAATCAGTTTCGGCACGCTGACTTCGCTAGGCACGACGAAAACGGTGTAGGCATCAAGGCGCTGCCCGGGTTTAAGAGGTGTATCAAGTGGAGTAAAATCATTATCTCGAGCAAAATTCAGTTCAGTCGCAGCCCACGCAGGCGTTGAAGAAACATTATTGGAATCTACCAAAGTGAATAGAAAACTCGAATGATTAAACTGTACATCACGATTTTTTTGAGGATTCTGCACTGTAAACCGCACCAGCAACAATTTTTGTTTACTGTTTGCTTCCCAAACATTCTGCCCAATGGCAATGCGTCCAAACTGATACTCGAGACTACGCAATGTGAAATTCAAAGGACTTTCTTTACCAAGTGTCGCTGCTTGATTAAACACCCCAACCCCACCAGACAATTGCTGCGTTCCAGCCACACCAGTATTCACTGGCGGTGTGCTTGGTGTTGCTGCTGTGCCTGCTCGAGACAGTGCCAAGGTAGTGTTTGAAGCCGTGACATTGACCCCAAGACTTTTTAAGGCACTGATCGGCACATAGCTTTTGCCCGCCACAACAATCGCTTTTTCGCTGCTACTCGCCCCGTTAATCGTGATGTTCAAGCTGCGCTGCACGGCTTGGGCAAGCGCCAAGCCACCAAGTAAAACCGCACTGGCAATTAAAATTTTTCGCATCTGCTCTCCTTTGCCCATTCAGCATAGACCAAAATTGAAAAATAGCACTTAGAAAGAGCCAATACTTCGTGACTAACGCTTTCGTTTCTTTTTTGGTAATACCAAGCCCCAAGCCAGAATTTGTTCTTCCAAGACCCCAAGCTCGAGCAGCAAGACTGCATCGGTGTCACGCAGACCATTTGGAATCAGGTCTGGACGACGCGCCAAGGTACGGCGCAGTGCCTCGAGCCGCCGCCAACGGGCAATTGCCGCATGGTTGCCACCACGCAAAATCTCTGGCACGGTCAAACCATTCCACTCGAGTGGGCGGGTGTACTCTGGGTAATCAAGGATTCCACTCGAGAAACTGTCTTCGATATGCGAAGCCGCGTCGCCAAGCACATTCGGCAATAACCGCGCCACTGCCTCGAGTAGACAAACGGCGGCTGCTTCACCGCCCATCATCACAAAATCGCCCAAGCTGACTTCTCTTGTCACCAAACTTTCAATTCTCGAGTCAAAGCCCTCGTAACGCCCACACAAAATAGCAATATGTTTTTTGGTGGATAGTTCCTCTGCCATTTTTTGGTCAAAAGGCACTCCGGCTGGCGAAAGCAAAATAATCTCATCGGCTTCTACAGGCTCGAGTGCCTTAGCCATCACATCCACCCGCAGCACCATCCCCGCCCCGCCGCCATACGGTGTGTCATCCACCGTTCGGTGCTTGTCGGTGGTGACACCACGAAAATCCAGAATATCCACCTCGAGTAAACCTTTTTCTATGGCTTTACCAAGAATGGCTTCTGTTGTCCAAGGCTCGAGCAGGGCTGGGAAGAGGGTCAGGATACTAAATTTCATGGCAATAACTCGAGACAATTCAGATTTCGTGGCTTAAACATCGAAAAATGCCGATGGTCAATGGTCAGAATTCGATTGATTCGTAGTCTTTCAGCCACAGCAACCACGGCTGCATCCACTAAACCAACTCGAGCATCGGCGTATTGCTTCATGATTTCATGAGCGCGTTGTAAATCAAATAAATCAACTTCATAATAGTCAAACTCACCAATAAATAAACTCGAAAGCAATGTATTCATCGCGCCTTGCGCCAAACGTCTCGAGGCAAGATAATCAACTTCAGGAAGAATTAACGATGGCACAATTAACTTTTCATCTAAACAATCAAAAGCAGCCTGATGTCGAGGGTCTTTTTTATCAAGTAAGACAAGAAGCCCACCTGTATCAGCGATGATTGCCATGTTCCTCATTCCAAAGAAGTTCTTCATGACGATCAATCCAACCGGGTTCATCACTGGCATACGCACCGACAAAACTCGGAACAATAAATCCTTTGGCATTTCGGCGCACAGGCTGACGCAAAAAGGCATTCAGCGCATCCTCGAGAATACGTTCTTTGCTCACCCCTTGCTCGAGTGCCGCAGCTTCGAGCTTAGCTGCTAAGTTTTCTGATACCTGAATCATGGGTTTAGTCTAGCCCAATTTTAAGCATCAAACAAACCGCTAATCGGTTCAATTTCTATTTTTCCAGTCTTAATCTGCACATATGGGGCTTGCAGAGGCACAAGCACTTCTTTGTTGTTGTAACTGACCACCAGAATATCGCTTGTGCCAGCGTCCATCATGCTTTTTAAGACCCCTAGGCTCGAGCCATCTGGTGTGACGACTGGCAGCCCAATTAAATCATGGTAAAAGTGTCTGCCTTCGGGTAATTTAATCGCGGTTTTTTCGGCGTAGACCTCGAGTCCACGCAGGTCATCGGTCAAATGACGTTGGGTGTACCCCGCAATTTTAAGAATCACCACATTGTTAAAAATCTCGAGTTTACGAACATTTACCCAACCATGTTGCTCGAGCCAGACTTTTTTGAGTCCTTGCAAATGACTGGGGTCGCCACTGTTGCGGAGCTTCATTGCGCCGTCTTTGCCAAAGGCTTGGGTAAAATGCCCAATTGAAATTAAATCCTCGGGCATCTCGAGAATTATGTCAACCTCATTCATCTTCTGGCTTACTGGATGCGCCAGCCACATCCACTTGAACCCGTTCTCGAGGTCCAGCCGCCGCCCTGGCAATGGTACGAATCGCTTGGATGACCCGTCCTTGTCTGCCAATCACCCGTCCTTCTTCGCCTGTCGCACAATGAATGATGTAATTATCGCCGACAGCTTCGACGCGCACGGCAGAAGCGTTATCCACTACTTTACTGGCTAGGTAAGCCACGAGTTCTTTGGTCATAACGGATAGTTTATCATGTTCGAGGCTCTAAAACTCGGGGGGTGCATCTTTAGCGAGTAAGGAAAAACGCCAAATCAAAGAAATTTGCGCCGTAAAAAACAAAGCCCTTTATGCTTTGGCAGCTTCGGTAAGTCGCGGTAAGTATTTTTTTAATTGAAACCGTACCCGCCCTAAGTTCTGAGCGCTGTCCAAGGTGGCGAGTAAACTTGCTCCGCCAACTGGGGCAAGCAGCACAGGACCTTCTTCAAATTCAACCATCACTTGCGAGACTTCGCCTTTACCAAAGAACTCGGCTAGGGCTTGCGATGCCGCTAAACTAGAGGTGACCACACCACCTAAAAACTCAAGGTCAACCGGGTTGCCGGGCGTGGTTACGGACTCAATCACAAAGCCGTCTTCGGAAACCAAGGCGACACTGGTGATTCCTTTGATGCCAAGCACTTCTTCGAGTAAGGCACGAATATCCATAACAATAGTCTATCCTTAAAGCGGTCAGAAGCGTTAGCCCTCGAGTTGCGAAACCAGTTGCAACGACAAACGCGCCATTTCGACTTGTAAACTGCGCGGGTCAGAACCTCGTTGAATCGCAACCGTCAGCGAATAGCTTAAACCAACCCGCAACGAAATGACTTCAAAATGATCGGTCGTAAAACTCCAACGAAACAACTTACCACCACCAAGGTTTTGACCAGCCACACTGCTGGCACGAACCAAACTAGCGGTTTCGGCAGCCAGAACTTGACTCGAGATGACTGCCCCGCCAACCGCTTCAATTTCTAAGCCACTGTCACTGACCAACACGGCGGTGAGAACGTGAGGCATTGAAGCCAGACTGGTTAGCCATTTTGACATTTAACTCAACATTCCTTTCAGGTGACGGATGGCGTGTTCTAAGAGTAATCTTGCTTTGCCGATATTACCACTTGGCTCGAGAACCAAGGTTACAAAAAAATCATCGGTGATGCGTTTGGTAAAGCAAATCAGTTTACTTGATGTAATCTGGATTTCGCTGACCTCACCTGCACCCAAACTGACCCCATACGCGATTCTAGCACTGCGAAGCAAATTGCTGTGTTCAGCAATCACATTGCTTAAGTTTAATTTGGCATCGTTACTGAATTGCTCGATCAGTAAGCCGTCCATACCGCCAAGGGCGGCACCAATTGCGCCATCTACATTGGCGACTAAGTTAGATAAAATCTGATCAAGTTCCACAAGTGAACGCAGTCTAACGTATTTTGGTTATGCTTGTCGCATGATTGGTCAACTTGTGATGGTAGACATTCCCGATACGCAGCTAAGTCCCGAAACCAAAGCCCATTTAGAACGTTATAAACCCGGTGGAATTATTTTGTTTCGTAAAAACTTAGTTTCGCTCGAGCAGGCAAAGACTTTGATTCTCGAGTTAAAAGCACTTTTAGGGGAACGTTTACTACTCGCCATAGACATGGAAGGCGGCGGAGTTTGGCGCACCAACTTTCTGCCCTACGCACCAAGTGCCATGAGCTTAGGGGCAGCCAACGACCCCGCTTTGGCAAGGCAAATCGGAGCATTGGTTGGGCGCAGCTTACGGGCTTTGGGGGTCAATTGGAACTTTGCACCAGTGCTGGATGTGAACAATAATCCAGCCAATCCAGTTATTTCAGACCGCAGTTTTGGAGAAAACCCCAAGCAAGTAGCAGCACTGGGCTTAGCTTGGGCAGAAGGGCTAATCAGTGCTGGTGTGGCAGCTTGTGCTAAGCACTTCCCCGGACATGGTGACACGCACCTCGATTCACACCTTGCCCTGCCGACCGTGACTCGCAATCTCGAGGGCTTAGAAGAATTTGAACTTGTGCCATTCCGAGCGGCAGTTGCCACCGATTTACCCAGCATCATGACTGCCCATATTATTTACCCAGCCATAGACCCAGAATTCCCAGCCACCTTATCTAAAAAAATTTTAACGGGTTTGCTGCGTGAACGCGCCAAGTACAACGGTGTGATTGTCACTGACAGCATGGGCATGGATGCGATAGACAAAAATTATGGACGTGGTGAAGCGGCTATTTTATCGATCCTCGCGGGGGCAGACATGATTGAAGCCCTAGGCAGCCAAGAATCGCAAATCCAGACTTTTGAAGCCCTAGAAGCTGCCACTCGAGACGGACGCATTCGCCCTGAGCGCTTAGAAGAAAGCCTTAAACGCCTACAAAACCTAGCCAAGCGTTTCCCAATTGCCCCACTCGAGTACAGCTTCGAGCAAATGAACACCGATTCAAAAATCATGCAGGGTGCTTGGCAGCGCGGCATTGTGGCACACAACAACCCTGTGTTACCCGCTCTTGGCTCGAGTTTAACGCTTTTGGTTGCCCAAGAAGTACAAAGCGAAAATGTATCTGAACTGGGAATCTCAGGCTCGAGTTTAGCGGCAGCCTTATCCAGTATTTATGAAGTTCAAAGCATTTTTTATGACCAGAAAAATCCGTTGGGCGCACTCGAGCAAGTGCAGAACACCATGCAGCCAATTATTTTTGCTAGCACCACCCGCCGCCGCTTATCATTTGAGGCAAAAGCCCTAGCTAAAGCCGCCAAACCAAGCCTACATTTGGCGCTTTGGAATGCCTATAACGTACTCGATGTTCCAGCCCCAGCCCTGATTACCTTTGGCTACCGCCCAGAAGCGATTAACGCCCTGCTCGAGATTTTGCGTGGCGCAAAAATGACAGGCGTAGCCCCGATTCAACTTTGAGTTTGTTCACCTTCCCCTCTGTTGGATACAATTTTTTTGTACCGCCTCTTGTTCATACCGCTTAGTATCCCTAGGCTGTTTTACCGAGGCATCAATTCTTTTTTTGTTGGACAATAAGCTCATACTCGGGGATTTCTCGAGATTCGAGGTACGCTATGACTCCAGCCAAAGACATTTTTAATCGTATTGCCCATGACCCGCGTTTTGACCCAACCGACTTTTTTGTCGGCTACGACTCGAGATTCGATGGTTTGCGCGAAAACAGCTTCGAGGGTTTTTCGCATTCTGAAATCCCGTGGCACAGAGTCCAGTACCTCCGAAATTCAAGCGGGATACAATGGGACCGGCGTACAAAATTAGATTTAATTGATGCTTCGGGGCAAGCCTCAGCCGTAGCTGGCAGTTTAGCGGTGCAATCTGCGCCTAGAGTAAAGGACAACATCATGAAACCAAAAGAATTATTGGCGCTTGGCATTCCGCGTTCCGCATTGGGTTTAACTGCTCAGCTATTAAAGTCTCACCCAGAGAAGCGCCAAATGCTCGAGGAACTAAAAGCAATGTTGGCAAATCCAACTGACTACACTGGGCATTTTTTACCACTTTTAAGCGAACTTTCTCGCGCCTCCCCTGTTTTGGCTCGAGACGAACCAGTGCCGTACCAAGTTTGGGGAACGGGTTTAGAGGCTGGGGCGCTTGAGCAGATGAAAAACGCCGCCCGTTTGCCTGTGGCGGTGCGTGGAGCGCTGATGCCAGACGCTCACCAAGGGTACGGTTTGCCAATCGGTGGGGTACTTGCCACCGAGGGGGCAATTATTCCGTATGCGGTCGGGGTAGATATTGCTTGCCGCATGAAATTATCGATTCTTGATATGCCAGTCGGTAAGGCATTTTCACGGCAATTTGATGAATTAAAACGTGCCATCGAAACCGAGACCAAGTTTGGAACGGGAATGACTTGGCAACGTCCGCTCGAGCATGAGGTGCTGGATGCCGATTGGAGTATTACTCGGGTTACCAAAGATGTTTTTGCCAAAGCCCGAGGGCAACTTGGTACTTCTGGAAGCGGCAATCACTTTGTAGAATTTGGCATTGTCACCCTGACCAAGCCAGACCTTGGTCTCGAGGCTGGCGAATACCTGGCGCTTTTGTCACATAGTGGTTCACGTGGGGCTGGGGCGGCGGTGGCAAATCATTACTCGAATCTGGCAATGAATTTGCGTCCAGAATTGCCCAAGGAATTAAAGCACCTTGCTTGGCTCGAGATGAGTAGCGAGGCTGGTTTAGAATATTGGGCAGCCATGAATTTAATGGGCGAGTACGCCAGTGCTAACCATGCACTGATTCACAAAAAAATTGTCAAAGCCATTGGTGCGAATGTGTTGGCGGGTGTAGAGAATCATCATAATTTTGCTTGGCTCGAGACCCACGAAATAGACGGGGTGGCAAAAGAAGTCTATGTCCACCGTAAAGGTGCAACCCCAGCCGGTGCAGGGGTATTGGGCATGATTCCGGGCAGCATGGCAACTCCGGGCTTTGTGGTGCGCGGACTGGGAAATGCCAATAGCCTTCACAGTGCCAGTCACGGGGCAGGTCGTGCCATGAGCCGAACCAAAGCCAAAGAGCAATTTAATTGGAAGATGGTTCGTCCCAAGCTCGAGGCGGCTGGGGTGACGCTACTGGCGGCGGGCATTGACGAGAATCCTTTTGCCTACAAAGACATCGAAGCCGTGATGAAGGCTCAAACCGATTTGGTCAGAGTGATTGCCCGTTTTGACCCACGAATTGTGAAAATGGCAGATGATGGCACAAGCGAAGACTAAAGTTTAGGCAGGTAAAAATTTCAAAAGTGAAAAAAGCCCCGTAAATAACGGGGCTTATCTGTGGTGGGTCGTGATGGACTCGAACCATCAACCCGCTGATTAAGAGTCAGCTGCTCTGCCAATTGAGCTAACAACCCATGTGGAACTGGTACAACCCGTTGCGTTACTGGTACAACCCATGTGGAACTGGTCTACAACCTGTTGCGTTACTGTTGTTACAGCGCATAGAAAGGTAGCACAGGCATTTTGCACTGTCAAGGGGCAGCCGCTAAGTAAAATCTGCTATAGTGGGGTATCGCGTCGCTGATTAGCGGCGCGTGATGCGTATGGAAGAACCTCCTAGTTTTGACTATCAAACAAGTGCTTTGGCGCTCGTGTTTTGCATCGTCTCGAGCCAATTGGTGGCTTGGGTTTTTGGACTCCTGCATGGGTTTCAGTGCAAGGAGAGGCGTGTTATGGAGTGCGCCCACAAATGGAATTAACGGGTTTAGGTATTTTGGTTGTTCTGATTTTGGTCAATGCCTTTTTTGTGGCGGCTGAGTATTCGCTGGTCAGTGCGAGGCACACTAAAATTCAGGAGTTGGTCGAACGTGGTTCGCGTCAGGCGGCTCGGGTACAACGGGCGCAGGGCAACATTGGGTTTTTTATTGCCGCCAATCAGCTTGGGATTACAGTAGTTTCGCTGCTGACAGGTGTGGTAGCAGAACCAGCCATTGGTGGTTTGGTCAAACCACTGCTCGAGTTACAACTTGGTGAGAAATTAGCCGATGGGGTCAGTTTGGCAATTGCGATTGGTATCAGCGCGATTTTATCGGTTATTTTTGCTGAACTTGTGCCAAAAAGTATTGCCATTGCCAAAGCCGAAACCCTCGCCATGGCACTGATTCAACCGCTCGAGGTCTTTGCTTTTGTGTTTGGTCCAATCTCGAGGGCGCTTCAGTGGGCTGGGGCTGGCATAACTAGGCTTTTTGGGATTAAACCTGCCGAGGGTGGCAAGTACGCTGCCCACTCCGAGGACGAAATCCGCATGATTGTCAATGCCTCTAGTCAACAAGGTGTGCTTGACGAAGGCGAAAAAGAACTTGTTTATAATGTCTTTGATTTTGGCGATAAAACCGTGCGAAACATCATGACCCCACGTACCAAAATGAATGCCATCGAAGCCGATGTACCGCTTAGGGAACTGCTTGATGAGTACAATAAACACGGCTACTCGAGAATCCCAGTCTACGACGATGATAAAGATAACATTGTCGGTGTCGCCTACACCCGCGATGTGCTTGGAAAACTCGAGGCGCTTGACCACAGTACCGTGCGGGACATCATGAGGGCAGCGATTTTTGTACCAGAAAGCATGGGTTTACGCGATTTTGTCAATCGTTTGCGTGAGAAAAAAACCCATATGGCAATTGTCGTAGACGAACACGAAGGCACAGGTGGACTTGCCACTTTAGAAGATGTTCTCGAGGAACTGGTCGGAGAGATTTACGACGAGACCGATGAACCCGAAGTGGCTTCTTTTCAAGCCATTTCTGATGGTGTGTACTTATTACAAGCTGATATGCCTTTTAGTGATGTCGAAGAACTCCTTGAAATTACGGTCAATGAAGACGATGAAGGCGAATTTGAAACTGTTTCTGGTTTCATTATGCACGCCTTTGGTGACATTCCTAAAGCCGGTGAAACCACTGTTTATGATGGTTGGGAATTTATTGTCGAATCTGCCGATGACCGCCGAGTATCGCTCATTCGGGTGCGTAAACAAGGCAACCCAGACCCAGAGATTCTTGAGGATAAAATAACTCGAACAGGACGCAATTTAAGAACAGAAGGGTGAAGGGCTAAAAAGCAAATTCGTTTTTTGCCTTTTTAGTTTTATACTGTTCCCATGACCAAAGAAGCCTTGATGAGCTTGGCGCAAGAAGCCTCAGTTCGAGCCTATGCTCCGTACAGCAAGTTTTTGGTGGGGGCGGCACTCGAGACAAGCGACGGGCTGGTTTTTACAGGTTGTAATGTCGAAAATGCCAGTTACGGCTTGGGGCGTTGTGCCGAACAAACTGCAATTCAAAAAATGGTCTCTGAAGGTGTGCAGACCTTTGTGCGAATTGCGGTCTTTACCCATGCCAGTCCACCCTCGAGTCCGTGCGGGGCATGTCGGCAGATTTTATTTGAATTTTCGCCTGATGCCCTTGTTTACATGACCAACCATAAAGGCGAGGTTCTCGAGTCTAGGGTGCGGGATTTACTGCCGCTTGGTTTTGGTCCAAAGGATTTAGAATAGTTTTACACTTGCTTGGTTGAGGCTAAACCTTTGGCTCTAAATTACGGTACAATCAGTCATGCAGCAATTTGGTTTTACCCGCACCAGTGTCGAACGCGAACATGCCCTGCTCACCCCTGATTCTTTTATTCGAGCGCCTTTTCCGGGCGACCAAAACGGGACTCGAGTGGTGCATATTAACCCAGCTTGTGGGGCTGGATTTACAATGTTTAGTCTCGAGGCGCAAAAAAACGCGAGTTTTGCCCCTGCTTTGGATGGTTGCTCGAGCCTGATTTATGTTCTGGATGGCGAATTTTCCTTGCGGGTTGCCAAGAAAAGGCATCTCTTGAAAGCTGGATTTTATGCCTTTTTGCCATTGACCGCCGATTATAATTTAGAATCTAAACTTGGTGGCGTAGCTGTGGTTTTTGAAAAACCGTACAATGCCATTGCCAACACCAAAATCCCAGAAATAATCATTGCCGATGCTCAAAGTTTAGCTAAGAATCCAGTATTAAACGACCCTCGAGTGCTGGTGCAGACCTTACTACCAGACGAACCAAGTTTTGATTTTGCAGTCAATATCATGAATTTTGAACCCGGAGCGCACCTCAGTTTGGTCGAGACGCACGTCATGGAACACGGTTTGTACATGCTGAGTGGTGGCGGGATTTATCGTCTTGGGGATAACTGGTATCCCGTGCAGAGCGGTGATGTGATTTATATGGCGGCGTATTGTCCGCAGTGGTTTGGAGCATTGGGTAGTACACCCTCGAGTTACCTGATTTACAAAGACTGGAATCGCCATTCACTCGAGTCATGAGGTTGAGGTCTATAGATGAAGATTGATATAGAAAAACTGCAAGCCGAACTCGAGAAACTGAGTTCTTTCTCGGATGCCCCAGCCCCAGCCGTAACACGGGTGTTGTGGACGCGGCAAGACATGCGAGCGCGGGCTTGGCTTAAACTTCAGGCACTCGAGGCAGGCTTATCGTATCGTGAGGATGCACTGGGCAATACCTTTATTCGGCTCGAGGGGGCATTGCCAAATTTACCTGCGATTGGTACAGGTTCGCATAATGACGCGATTCCTTTTTCAGGGATGTATGACGGAACGGTTGGCGTGTTAGGTGGTCTCGAGGCACTGAGAGCCATTAAACGCAGTGGTCTAACCCATTCGCGCAGTCTTGAAGTGCTGATGTTTACTTCCGAAGAACCAACCCGTTTTGGCTTGGGCTGCCTTGGCTCGAGGGTACTGTCTGGAGCAATTGAACTCGAACAGGTACGCGCCTTAAAGGATTCGGATGGCATCGGTTTTGAGGCGGCTCGAGCAGAGGCAGGTTATACCGCGCCGCTAGAAACAGTCTTGTTGCCGCCAGATTACTATGCGGGTTTTGTGGAACTGCACATCGAACAAGCCCCACTACTCGAGCAACAACAAATTCAGATTGGTGTGGTGGGTGCGATTGCTGCACCAGCCAGTTTTTTTGTGCATCTGCACGGCGAAGGCGGTCATGCTGGAGCGCGTTTAATGTCGGGTCGGCGCGATGCGCTGCTGGCGGCGGCTGAAATTACGTTGGCAGTCGAAGAAGCTGCGCTGCAAACAAACTGCGAGGATACCGTTGGAACAACTGGCATTCTCGAGGTTCACCCTGGGGCAATTAACAGCATTCCTAGTCAAGTGCGTTTAGGCATTGATATTCGAGATACCGATGGTACGAGGCGTGACCAAGCCGTGCAGCACGTTCTTGAGTCAATCAAAACCGTGTCGGAACGGCGTAACATTATCGCCACCACCCAAATGATTAACGCCGACCCACCCGCCCAGTCAGACCCAAATATATTGGCGGCAATTCGGGCGGCTGTTAAAGAGATGAATCTCTCGAGCCTAGAAATGGTCTCGAGGGCATACCACGATTCGTTATTTATGGCTCGGGTTGCACCAATGGCAATGATTTTTATTCCCTGTCGGGCTGGAGTTTCGCATCGCCCCGATGAATACGCTGCGCCTGAAGATATTGCCAGAGGAGTCGAGGTACTGGCACGAACGATGCTGCATTTAGCCAATACTTAAGCTATCTTTAACCAATGGGAACTCGAGCCAAGCAAACCGCGTAGTTATAATTATGGAAAAACGTTGGTATAAATTCAAAAGAGACCGAGTGATTGCTGGGGTCATCAGTGGTCTGGCTTGGTACAGTGGGATTCATCCGCTCTGGTTGCGTGGTGGCTTGTTGGTGTTGTTGCTGTCTGGTGCGATTTTACCGCAGTTGCTTGGTTTGATTGTTTTTGCTTATCTGGCAGCAATTTTTATTTTGCCTACTGTGGCAACTGAACTCGAGCCTGAAGTGTTGCCACTGGTCAATGGGTTACTGCGCCCTGTCAAAGAGCGTTTGCTGGCGGGTGTTTGTGCCGGTCTTGCCAAGTATTACAAATTCGATGTCAGTCTTGTCCGAATTGCGATGTTGTTCTTAGCCATCTTTGGTGGTGTGGGGATTATTGCTTACGCGGTTGCTTGGTTACTGATGCCCAGTGTTGGCAAGGAGAATCCCGAATGAGAAATTTTGTAATGCGGGTGGTGATTAACGCCTTTGCCTTGTGGATTGTCAGTGCTATTTTTCCAAGTCTGATTTGGTTTGAACGTGGCGGAGCGGCTTCATACCTGATTGCTGGTATGGCATTGGGTGGGGCAAATGCGGTACTGCAACCGATTCTGCAAATTTTGGCACTACCCGTTACGATCCTGACCCTTGGATTATTTGCCTTGGTGGTCAATGGGATTATTTTTAGTTTGGTGGCGGCTTTTACGACCCTCGAGACGGGTGGCTTCTTGGCAGCCGTGATTGCTTCAGTTTTACTGTCCATTACCAGTTCAATCGTCAGTCAAGTGCTTGGCGAAAAGCCCGTAAATAAGACCTAAATCACTTTTCATCTCTAAATGCGCTAGACTCGAGTCATGAAAAAGATTTCGGTGATACTGGCGGCATTGGTCTTGGTTTTGGTGGGCTGCATCCCCAATTTGGTGCAAACACCTCAGTTTGAAATGCGTGAAGCGGGTCTACTGCGCTTAAACCCACCCGGATTAAATGGGGTTGCCCCAGAAGCGATTATTCGGGTGTTGCTGACTGCTCGAAACCCAAATCCGATTGACCTTGGCTTAACCGAAATGAAGTTTGACATGTACTTAGATGGTAAAAAAGTGGCGGCTGGCAGCACCCCTGGTTTTAATATGAAAGCCAATGGTGTCCCTAGCAATGTCCCTGTAGATGTGACAATTCCGATAGACCCGAGTTCTTTACAAAGCATGTTTAAGATTGTCACAGGCTCGAGAGTCGAGTACCGCTTAGAAGGTTCATTTGCGGTGGATGCTGGCGCACTTGGCAAACCACGTTTTGGTCCTTTTGTGATTGCCCAAGGTGCATACCAAGCCCCAAGTCTAGCCAGTACCCCACCTAGTTTTGCTTTTCGTTCCGATTTAACCCGTTTAACCGTTGGACTTGGTGGGGCTGTCCTTGACCTCGGCTTTGAAGTCACCAACCCAGCCCCGATTGGCTACCGCCTGGTTGCCCCTTTGAACCTGACAGTTGGTGGTCGAATCCTAGCCAAAGCCGAAGCGGGAGGCGCAGTCCCTGCCAGTGGCAAAGGCGTAATTTATACCCGTTTTCAAATAGACCCAATCTCGGCGGGGGCAGCTATTTTGGGTGGGAATTTTGATTTTCAAATTACGGGTTCGCCCAGTCTTGAAGTGCCTGGATTACAAGCCTTTGCATTTCCCTTAAGTGCCTTGTTTGGTGGGACAGCAAGAAGATAGCTCAAGACTCAAAGCTCATAGCCTCTTATCCATGAAAACCCCCTCATCTAAAGTTCTATATCCTGCTGCTATGTTCACAACCCCGCCAACGCAGGTTAGACTAGAGGCAATGACCCAAGTACCCCAAGCCGCTCCAAGTTGGCGTTCCCAAGTCATCCGTGTTGCTCGGGGCTTATTGCAACCGCTTTATGCCTTATATCAGCAGCGTCTCGAGACGGCGGTCAAAAGCCAGACCATGCCCAAGCACATTGGGCTTATTTTGGATGGCAACCGTCGTTTTGCCAAAGCCCTTGGTTTGGACGGCGCGGCTGGCTACGAATTTGGGGTGGATAAAGCCCATGAGGTTTTGGGCTGGTGCTTAGACCTTGGCATTCCAGCCGCTACCATTTGGGTTCTCAGCACCGATAATTTTACCAAACGCGGTAAGGACGAAGTGCAGCATTTAATGCAGCTTTTTGAGCGTGAGGCGCGTAATTTGGCAGTTGACCCGCGGATTCATGGCAATCGGGTGCGGGTTAGGGCAATTGGCAGACACGATCTATTCCCCGAGGATGTGCTTGCCAGTCTGCGTGACCTCGAGACTGCCACCAAGCATTACGACGGCATGACCTTAAACATTGCGGTGGGGTACGGTGGACGCGAAGAAATTGTGGATGCGGTCAAAAAACTCTTGATTTCTAAAGCGGGCGAAACCCCCACAAATATCGCTGCCAGCCTCGAGCCAGAAGCCATTGGTCAGCATTTATACACCGCCGATTTGCCCGACCCAGACTTTATTATTCGTACCAGTGGCGAAATTAGACTAGGTGGTTTTATGCTTTGGCAAAGTGCTTATTCGGAGTATTACTTTTGCGAAGCCAATTGGCCCGATTTTCGGCGCATAGATTTTTTGCGGGCTTTACGTGCCTACCAAGCTAGGGACTCGAGACTCGGGAAATAATCACAGGGATAAATAAATACAAGCCAATCAGTAAACTGCTAACACTCGAGAGCAGCACCGCTCCAGCCGCGACATCTTTGGCAATTTTAGCCAAAGGATGATAAGTCGGCGAGACCAAATCCACAATCGCTTCGAGGGCGGTGTTCAGTAACTCTAAGCTCATCACTAGGGCGCAACATAAAAGCACAGGCACAAGGTTGAGACCTAAAAACAGTGCCAATACAATTACCAGACTCGAAATATACGCCTCGAGCCTAAAATTGCGTTCGGTGCGCCACGCATAGGCAATCCCATTGGTAGCATACAAAAAATTCTTTACCCAGTCGCGCTTTGGTGCATGGCGTGGTGGGTCGGGTAATCTCGAGGAGTCCCGAGGAATCATGTTCAGAGCATACCGTGTTTACTTGGCTAACCCATTAGGCGGCGCATAAATTTTGTTAATGGTATGCTTGGCGCTAAGCTAAACGTATAAAATCAAAGCTAAAAAAGGGCAATATGAATTGGCTTGACATTTTTTTTCCATTGGTGACTGGCTTATTGGCTGGTGGTCTCGGTGCAATGCTCGGGCTGGGCGGTGGGGTGGTGGTTGTACCAACCATGGAACTATTGGGCGGTCAGTTTCTCTCGAGTCCGCATACCCTGCAACAAATCATTGCTGCTTCACAACTTGGGGTACTTTCGGTGGCGGTGGCTTCAAGCGCTGGGTACTTGGCAAAAGGTGGTTTTGTGCGCTTTCAAACGGCTTATGCTCTTGCACCTTTAACGGTTTTTGGTGGGATTATCGGGTCGTTGTTGCTGTTGGTTCTTGAGCCAAAGCTGATTGCTACAATTTTTGCGGTGCTGCTTTGCTATACCGCTTTTGAACTGATTCGAGGCTTAAACAAAGCCGATACGGAACGCCCAGAGCCGTCTAAATTGGCAAAGCCAGCCCTTGTTTTTGGGGGCATCATGAGCGGTTTACTTGGCATTGGCGGCGGCACAATTCAAGTGCCAGTCTTGAATCTTTTGGTCGGTTTGCCTTTTCGGGCAGCCGTGGCAACCAGTACCTTTATGATGGGTTTTACAGCTATTGCCAACGCCAGCATTCAAATTGCCAGTGGCAAACTCGAGCCAGAACTGGCGGGCGCTATTGCTCTTGGGATACTGATTGGGGCGCGAATCTCGAGTGGCTGGGCGACTCGAGTACCGGTGCGAACCTTAAAACTGATGTTTAGTGCCTTGGTGCTGTACAGTGCTTTTGATTTATTTAAGAAGTATTGGTTATAAAAAGCAGAGGAAAGATGAGAGAGAATAGAGGAAGTGCTTTTACCCTAGAACAGCAATTGGCTCGAGTTTTTGGGCTTGGGCTTAGTGCTGCACTTTTGTTTTTGGCAGTCGGTATTTTTCTTCGTCTCGTGCTTTGGCTGGGGATTGGTGTGCTGATGCTTGTGCCACTTTCTGGGGCGGTGCTTGTTTGGCAAGATAAAGGCGTGACAAAAGATACTCGAGTCAACATTGCTTTGGCGTTTTTTGGTGTGGCAGTGGCAGTGCTGATTGGTTTATTATTACGGCGTTAAGGCTTTTAGAAACCAAGTAATTCGAGGCACTTTTAAGTCATACGCCGCTTGGAAACCATCGGGATTCTTTTCAAGAAACCAGTGCAGGTCGTGCAGAGTAGATAAGGCAACATAGGCGGGTAAGCGCGGCTCGAGGTTTTCGGCTTGGGCTAATTTTAGAATTTCGTGGGTGGCTGTTTCTATTGGAAGTAATTCAAGTGTACCCGTAAAAAGCAGCGCATAATCTCTGGCGGGGTCGTCTAAAGCTGCTTTGTGCCAATCCACCACCCGCACTTGGTTTGGTGGAGCAAAAAGAATGTTTTCAAACCACAGGTCTAAATGACAAAAACTACTTTGAACCTCGAGCAGGTTTGACTCCAAGGCTTTTTGTACTCGAGTAAACATTGGTTCAAGCGGTTTTTCAAAGGCTTTTAAGCTGATTCTAAAACGCTCGATTTTTTGTCGAATTTGATTGGTATCTACAAATTCTTGTTTATCTTGGTGCATTTGACGCAAAAAAACACCAAGGGCGGGTAACGCCGAAACTACATTTTTTGCGTTGACTGGCGCACCTTCAAAGCGCTTCATCACCAAGGCTTCTTGTTCAGCCACTTCAAATGTACCAACCAACCATTCGCCCAGCCCTGCTCGAGTCATGTTGGTCGCTTCTAGGCGGTGCATTCCCGTGTTGTGCTTATAAACTTTAATAATTTCGTCACGGTCATTGGCATAGACCCGCGAATGGTATCCGCCGCCAATCAAGGTTAGTTTTCCAAAAGCAGTCTCGAGCGACATCGGAATCAAATAATAACACTAACGAGTAGTTTAGCTTCTAGCCATAAAAGCCTCAGACGTAATTATTAACGGGTGGCTAAGCCGTACTCGACACCATCCACCAGAGCTTTCCAGCAAGCCTCGAGTAAATCTTCAGAAATGCCAACACAAGTCCAGTCGCGTGTGCCGTCCGAAAAGGTTATCGCGGCTCTGACCCGCAGTGTCTCGGAGCGGTTGTTCAGGCTACGCACCTTTAGGCTGACCGTCTCGAGTTTACTGGCGTACAGGGCAATCCCACTGTCCTCAGATAGCTTAATGGCGGCTTTAATGGCTTTCAAGAAGGCTTTGACGGGTCCTGTGGCTTCGGCTGCCACATATTCTTCCTCATTGCCAACGCGGACGCTTAAACTGGCTTCAACCACGGGGCGGTCTCGTCCACGAATTGCATCAAATAAACGCACCCGTTCAACCGATAAAACCTTGATAAACTTTCCTGTTAATTGCCCCAATGCCAGTTCTAAACTGGCGGGCGCATCCTCAAAGGTATAACCTGTGTCCTCAAGCCGTTTTAATTCGGCTAAAATGCGGTTACTCGAGGCGCTACCATCGGATAAATTGACATCGTACTGCTCGGCAATTCTGGCTAAATAACTGGGTCTCGAGACTCCGGGGATAATCAGTTTACGGGCATTGCCAACTTTTTCGGGCGGCACAGCTTCGTAGGCTTCCGGGCTGGTCAGAACCGCCGCCACATGGGTATCGGTTTTATGTTCAAAAACCCTGCGCCCAACAAATGGCGCATCATCCATCTCGGCACTTTTGCCAATAATTTCGGCAACCTCGAGTGCGACTGGGGTCAAACGGGTCAGTTGCTGGTCTGAGACGACCTCATGCCCAAGTTTGAGTTTAAGAATTGGCAACAGTGCGGTTAAATCGGTAATTCCATTGCGAGCGCCGTAGCCATTGACGCTGCCCTGTAAATGAGTTGCCCCAGCCTCAAACGCCGCCAGTGCATTTGCCAGTGCCAAGCCAAAATCATTATGCAAATGTACCCCAACTGGCGAACTCGAGAACTCGAGAACACGCTTCACGCCATTTTGAATATCGGCGGGTAAGCTCGAGCCGTTGCTGTCTGCCAGCACAATCGTGTTTGCTCCAGCCTCGAGCGCGGTTCTGACAAACTCGAGCGCGTATTCGGGTGAATCTCGCATCGCATCAAAAAAATGTTCTGCCATCAGAATCACTTCTCGCCCAGATTCACGCATGTACGCCACGCTGTCGGAAAGCATTTTTAGATTTTCAGCTAACGTGGTTCGCAACACCTTCTCGACATGTAAGCCCCAAACCTTGCCATATAAACTCACGGCTGGGGTGTTACACGCCAGCAGCAACTCGAGACCCTTATCTTTTTTGACCAGTGTTTCCGGACGGCGGGTTGCCCCAAATGCCACCACTCGAGCGCGAAGTTTAAGTTCTGCGACCCGTTCAAAAAACTCGAGGTCTTTAGGAAAAACACTCGCCCAGCCACACTCGAGGTCATGCACCCCAAGCGAATCTATGAGCGGAGCAAGCCGCAGTTTATCGTCTGTAGACAGCGTGACCCCACCAGCCAAAGCACCATCACGCAAGGTCGTATCAAGAATCTGAATGGTCATGGGAATAGTCTACAAGACTACAAGGCAAGTGGTTTAACCTGCCTTGTAGTCTTTCGCCCTTGCCTTACTTCTTTATCCCTGTGCGGTTTGCATCGGTGGTGACAATGTAGGGCATATTGGTTTGGTAATACTTGCCACTTGGGTCAAACCAGTAGATGTACTCGCCACCCGTGCCTTGTCCTTGTCCAGATTCGGCTCGAGTCACTTTGCCGTCCACATCGCCACGCAGGGTTTCTTGTCCATCTATGCTGTACACCGTAATGTAATGGCGTTGATTGGCAAGGTTTAGAACATCACGACGGATTTGGTTTTGTTGTTCAGCACTACAGGCTGCTAAGACAGCCACCAGAACGGCGGGGAGCAATAAGAGTTTTGGATCAAATTTTTTCATTGGGAATTTCCTCCTAAGACCATTGTACGAGGTTTTTGCTCTAAACGTTCCAACTCGAGACCAAAAGCAGAAGTAAAGAGTAAGGTTATTTTCCTCTTTCTACCCTGCCCCATTGTCACAAATCTGACAACCTCGCTATGGCACTAAGCCATTAGTGCTATTCTCTCGCAACGCAAATCGCAAACTTGGGAAAGTACCCTAAGTTGGTTTGTAGCTCTTGGAGGAGAATTTATGAAGAAAAAAGCGCTCTACACAACCTTAGCCGTTGGTTTTGGGACAATGCTGGCTTTTGCTGCCGTGCCGAACAACACCTTGGTTGCCATGGTCATTGGTGACATCACCACCCACGACCCTTCACAGGCTTATGACACAGCTTCTGGTGAGGGTATTGAGAACATGTACGAAACCCTGATTGGTTATGAAGGTCGGGATTTAGCCAATCTTAAACCAGCCTTGGCAACCGCTTGGCGTTTTTCAAATGATGGTAAGACCCTGACCTTTACATTGCGTAAGAATGTCAAGTTCCACAGTGGCGCGGTCATGACTTGTGGTGATGTCGAGTACAGCTTTGAACGTCATTTGATTACCCACGACACCGAAGCCTACCCGTATATTTCGGATACCCTACTCGGTTTCCCGTACTGGGAAGATGCTACCAAAGCCTCAACCACTTGGGCAATGATTAACAAGAGTGCCGAATGCAATGCGGCTGGTCAATTTGTTGTCACCATGCCGAAAAAAGACCCAACTGCTTTGGCTAAACTCTCGTACCTCGCCATGAGTGTGGTCGAAAAGAAATACACGGTTGGTTTGGGCGAATGGAGCGGTGGCGAATCCGATTGGAAGAGTTGGGTTGGCAAAGACATGGCAAACTCGGCACTGAGCCAAAAACCAAATGGGACTGGAGCTTACCGCTTTGTCAGCCGCAATGCCACCCAACAAGTCTTTAAGCACTTCCCAGACTACTGGGGTGGCGCAGCCAAAATCGAAAATGTGATTATTCAAAAAGTGGATGAACTTGCCACTCGAGTGCTGGCTTTGAATAAAGGCGATACCGACATTGCCTCTGTTTTAACTCGAGCCAACCTTAGTCAAGTGGCTGGTCAACCGGGCGTAAAAGTGCTTGATGATTTGCCCTCGAGTGCTTCAGAAGTCTACTTTATGAACCAGAACATCAAAGAACCCAAAGAACTGGGCAGTGGTAAACTAGATGGTAAAGGTATTCCTGCCAATTTCTTCTCCGACATCAATGTCCGTAAAGCCTTTGCCTATGCCTTTGATGCCAATGTGATTATCTCTAAAATTTTCTTGGGCAAAGGCGAAATCCGCACCATGGCAATGCCAAGCACCTACTTGGGTTATGACAAGACCGTACCTGTCTACACTTACGACCCCGAGAAATCCGCCACTTTTATGAAACGGGCTTTTGGTGGTCAAGTTTGGTCTAATGGTTTCACAGTTAATATCTACTTCAACACAGGTAATATCCGTCGTCAGACAATTGCCGAGTTATTCAAAGCCAACATCGAAAAACTCAGCTCAAAATTCCGTGTCAATGTGGTTGGAATTGCTTTCTCGGAACTGCTTTCTAAAGCCGACCAAGGCAAACTCTCGAGCAATGTTGGTAGCTGGGCAGCCGATTACCCAGATTCTGACAACTTCTTACGGGCTTTCTACCACTCCGAAGGTGGTGCATTTAAGGGTCGTTTGAGTTACATTGACCCAGCCATGGACAAGTTACTTGACCAAGCCAAAGGTACGGATACCGTGGCGGCTCGAGTCACCTTGTACAAGGCTATTGGTCGTCGGGCTTATGACCAAGTTCCTGCTGTCTTAATGCCAGCCCAAGTTGGATTCCTAACTTACCGCGATAATATCAAAGGTTTGGCTGAAACTTGGAGTCCTTTAGGCAGCGGTTCATTTGGTACAACTTGGAAGAACCTTTCTAAGTAAGCCATTACTTGAGGAGGGGATTATTCCTCTCCTCAAAAAATAAAAAAGAGATTACTTATGTTGACTTTTATTTTACGTCGCTTAGCCAGTTTGCCTTTGGTGATGATGGCGTTGACTTTGTTGATTGTGGGGTTACTACAATTCTTATCACCTCGAGAACGCGCCGTTAGTTTTATTAAAAACGAAAATCAGATGCGGAACATTGATTTAATCATTAAAGAAAATGGTTTAGACCAACCTTTTTATATACAGTATTGGAATTGGCTAGGCAACGCTGCCCAAGGCAATTTTGGTTTTTCTAAAGCCAGTAGTTTGCCCGTATTGGACACGATTTTACAGCGTTTCCCAGCCACCCTCGAGTTAGCTATTTTTGCCAGTTTTTTTATTATCCCGTTGGCGGTTTGGCTTGGTACGCTCAGCGCTCTTGGCAAAGATAAATTCCTTGACCAGGCTTTACGGGTTATTTCAGTCATTGGGTACAGCTTGCCAACTTTTGTGGTGGGGATTTTACTTTTGGTGGTTTTTTACGGGGCGTTGGGTATACTGCCCGGTTTTGGACGCACCGACACGGTACTTGCCATCACCGACCCTGTGCCAGTCGTCACGGGTATGATTACCATAGATTCAATTTTGGCAGGTAAATGGAATGTGCTAATCAATGCTTTGCAACATATGATTTTACCAGTCATGACCCTAGCGATTATTCAAGTCGCCAGTACCTTAAAAGTCATGCGTAACCAATTACTTGATGTGCTTAAAGCCGATTATGTCCGTACTGCAAGGGCTAAAGGCTTAAGCGATAACGCAGTCAACATCAAACATGCGCGGCGCAATGCGATTTTGCCAATCGTTACCTTGGCAGGCTTTACGATTCAAGGCTTGTTGTCTGGCGCAGTGATTACCGAAACAATTTTTTCTTATCCCGGAATTGGTTCTTGGGGCGCAACTGCCGCCGTGAGCCTTGACTATGCGGGGGTACTTGGCTTTGCGCTTTTTATTGGGGTGATTGTTGTTATCAGCAATTTGGTTATAGATATTCTGTACAGTTTCTTTGACCCTCGAGTGAGGTTTGACTAATGAGTACCATGACAACTGCTTCGGTAGCGCCAACGACGGAGGTCGGACAAACTTGGTGGACTGCTCGTCCAGCCAGACGTTTTCGCAAGAATCCATTGGCTTTGGTGGGCTTATTTATTGCTTTGTGTTTTACCATAATGGCAATTTTTGCGCCCTTACTTGCTACCCCAAAAGGCAATTGTCTACGTGACTTAGATGTGCCAGAAGGGACAAGTGTTTATAATCCATTCGCCCCACTTTTTTGGAAAAGCATTCTTGTGCCACCACAAAGTTGCTTTAATGTTCACCGCATCAGTTTTGCCAGTGTTCCTACCCCACCCGGAGTGGACGGCGCAATTCTTGGCACAAGCAGTGGCTACGACATTTGGTACGGCTTGGTTTGGGGAACACGAACCGCTTTTCAGTTGTCTTTAAGTGTGGTCATCCCGACGCTGGTGATTGGTATTTTTTTGGGAGGTTTAGCAGGATTCTTTGGCGGTTGGGTAGACAATGTAATCATGCGTATCGTAGATATTATTTTTGCCTTACCGGGTTTAATTCTAACGATTGTGATTGCTTCGTTATTTGGTAAAGGCTTAGATAAAATTGCCTTGGCGTTGGTCTTAATTGGTTGGGCGGGTTATGCAAGGGTGCTTCGTGGTGAAATTCTTAAACTGCGACACCTCGAGTACATCGAAGCAGCAAGGGCATTAGGGGCTGGCAATTTACGCCAAATTTTTAGGCATGTGCTGCCCAATGCCCTGACACCGATTATTGTGATTGCCGTGCTTGACTTTAGCACCGTCCCACTTTCGGCGGCTGCCCTCAGCTTTTTGGGGCTTGGTACACCACCCGGTTATGCCGATTGGGGGCAGATGGTGGCGTTTGCTCGGGCTTTTATTATTGGACCAAGCGGTTCACCATTTGGTTATTGGTACGTCAGTTTTTTCCCAGCTTTTTTTATTCTGCTTTTTAGCGTTGGCTGGAATTTACTCGGCGATGCCCTGCGTGATGCGCTTGACCCACGGGAAACTTAGGGCTTGAACGAAAATAACCTCCCACAGGGCAAGGCATGCCTTGCCCCTACAAGTATTGATAATTCATTTCCCTTAACGCACCTCCACACCACTTGGTACAAGGCGCTCTGGAGTAACAATGACCACTTTGCCATTTTCGTCAGTGGCAGCCAAAATCATCCCTTGGCTTTCGATGCCGCGCATTTTGCGTGGGGCAAGGTTTGCCACAACCACGACTTGTTTTCCAATCATTTCTTCAGGCGTGTAATACTCGGCAATGCCCGATAAAATGGTGCGGCGTTCTTCCCCTAATGCCACAGTTAGTTTAAGTAACTTATCGGCTTTGGGGACTTTTTCGCACTCGAGAACTTCAGCCACACGCAATTGAATGCGCGCAAAATCTTCGATACCAATAAATTCTTCTATTTTGGTCTCGAGAACGGGGGTGACTGGGATTTCTGGGGTCATTGGGGTTTCCTTTAATTCGACTTTGGGGAATAAGACACTGGCTGGGGCAATTCGGCTGCCGCTTTTGGTCAGTCCCCAAGCTGGCTCGAGAACATAGCTTGGCTCGAGTCCAAGTTGTTTACGGATTTCTTTGGCTTGATTGGGGATGACTGGCTCGAGTAACACCGAAGCCACACGGATACCTTCAACAAGGGTGTACAAGACAGTATTTAGACGGGTTTTATCTTCGAGCTTAGCCAGTTCCCAAGGTTTGGTTTCTGCCACATAACGGTTTAAGTCACGCACAAATTCCATGATTTTTTCGATTGCCAAGTGAAACCGCAAGCCGCGTACTTCTTCCAAGGTGCTGTCTGGGAGTTTTAAGGCAGCCGCTTTAATACCTTCTTCCCTTGCGCCGAGTTGGTCTGGCACAGGAATAATGCCATCATGGAATTTCTCGAGCATACTCAGCACCCTCGAGAGCAGATTCCCAAGGTCGTTGGCAAGGTCAGAATTTAAGCGGTTGACTAAAATTTTCTCGCCAAAAGCACTGTCGGCTTGGAAAGTTGTTTCACGAAGCAGCGCGTAGCGCAGGGCATCAATACCGTATTTTTCTTCCATCAGAAGAGGGTCTACCGCGTTGCCTAGGCTTTTGCCCATTTTGCGCCCGTCAAAGCCAAGAATATGGGCGTGTACCACCAGTTTTTCGTACAAGGGTAAGCCCGCAGCCTTAAGCATTGGCAGCCAAAAGACCGAATGGGTTTTCAGAATATCCTTACCAACCAAATGCCAAGCACTGCGCCAGTAAGTTTCAAATTTCGGGTCGCCTTCGCCGCCGAGTGCCGAAACGTAATTCAGCAGCGCATCAAACCAGACATAACAAACATCGCCGACATCCCACGGAATCGGAATTCCCCACGGTAAACGCCCAGCTGGTCTCGAGATGCTTAAATCCCCAATTGGCTCACGCAGCATTTCTATGACTTCGTTGCGGTAACTTACAGGTTCGATTAAATTTGGATGCTCGTTCAGGTATCCAATTAACCATGGGCGGTATTTCTCGAGCTTAAAAAAATAATTGGCTTCACGGCGCAATTCTGGTGGGTCACGGTCTCCGGGTAGGCGACGAACACCATCTGCTCCCTCGACCAATTCTTTTTCGGTCACATAACGCTCAGAGCCAATGCTGTATAAACCTTCGTACTCGGCAAAGTAAATGTCGCCAGCCTCATATAAGCGCTGCAAGATGCTTTGGACATACTTGATATGGCGGGTTTGGGTGGTGCGAATAAAATCATCGTTGCTTAAGCCCCAACGTTGCCAAAGTGCCTTAAAACCAGTTTCGGCAATTTCATCCACGTACTCTTGAGGCTCGCGCCCGAGGGCTTGCACCACTTTCCAGATTTTTTCGCCGTGTTCGTCTGTACCCGTCAAAAAATAGGTGTCATAACCCGCTAAACGGTGATACCGAGCCAAGGTATCGGCAACCAACGTTGCGTAAGCATGACCAAGGTGAGGCACGTCGTTGACATAATAAATCGGGGTGGTCACATAAAACGTTTTATTCATGATTTCCTTTCAAAAAAAAATGGGACGCATCAACGCCCCAACGAACCTCGAGTCTAAGACTCTACGGTAGCTGGGTATTGCTTGGCATTCGCCATGAGAAAACCTGTGGTTTCATTACCCTCGAGTATACAAAGCACAGCCGAGGCTTGCAACTGCTAAAGCCTCCAGAAGGTCTTGATTTTTAGGATTTTTCATCAAATGCGTGAATGAAAAAACAGGGCGAACACGGGGATTCGCCCCTACCTCACGCATTTTTATTCCATGACTGTAGGGACAGGCGACCATGCCCGTCAGGTGCGCGTTTATGGTCAAGACACCCCCGTGTCTGTCCTGTGACAATGATGAAATGGCATTCTTTTGGAGGCTCTACCAAAAAAAACTAAGAATTCTCGAGAAACTTGGTCAACAGCTAGAAGCTAATAACTAGAAGCTCAAATTAAAACCGCGTCTGCTTTAACAATTCCTCGATTTTGTCTTGTTCACCACGAATTAAACGCCGTGTCAACTCGAGAAAATTCTTGCCCGAAAGTGGTTTTGTCACAAAGACATCGGCTTTAGAGAGCTTGGCATGGTCTTTGGTACGGTCGTCTTGGCTGGCGGTCAGAATAATAATCGGCGTGTGTTCAAAACGCAGCATTCGTTTGAGTTTGCCGCATAAATCTAAGCCATTCACATGTGGCATGTTGACATCCAAGATAATCAAATCTGGGGTGTTCAGTTTTAAGTAATCGGCTGCCGCCCGACCATCTGGCACACTTGAAACCTCAAAATCAGCACTGAGAATCACTTCTAAGAACTGACGAATACTTGGTTCGTCGTCGGCAATTAACACCGTAGGGCGCAAAGTTTGACTTGGCATAATTATTGGACTTTTAAGGTCGCCCAGTCAATCTCACCTTTGGGCGTTGGGTACTCGAGTTTCATGGCTTCAAGGGTATCCACAATAATCGAGGCAATCACATAATTACGGTACCACCGATTATTACCCGGCACGGCATACCACGGCGCAACGGCGGTGCTGGTTTGAATCATCGCTTCTTGGTACATCTCCATATAAGTATCCCAGAGTTTACGTTCATCGAGGTCGCCCAAGTTAAATTTCCAGCGTTTGGTTGGGTCATCAATCCGTTCTTGAAGTTGAATGGCTTGTTCTTCTTTACTGATTACAAAATTAAATTTAAGGATACTTGTGCCTTCTTCAGTTAGCATTTCTTCAAACCCACGAATCTGCTTAAAGCGCTTAGCGGCTTGTTTATCCGACACCCATTTGTGAACCCGAGTAATCAAAACATCTTCGTAATGCGAGCGGTTCAAAACCCCAACGATTCCTTTGGGTGGCAGTGCGGCATGAATCCGCCACAGGTAATCATGACTGAGTTCTAAACTGGTCGGTGCTTTGAAATACGCCACCCGAATCCCGTTTGGGCTACACTCTTGAAAAATATACTTAATCGCACTGTCTTTACCACTGCCATCCATCGCCTGAAAAACAACCAACAAAGCTCGAGACTGACTGGCAAACAAGACTTCTTGCAATTCGGCAATTCGCTCATACAATTTTACTGTTTTGGCTTCGCATTTTTCGCGTCCAGAGCCACCTTTGAACTTACCAACATCATCAGGGTCAATGTTCTTCAAACGCCATTTTTTACCACCAACGAGGTATTTATCCATGCACTATTGTACAGCAAAAGGCAAAAGGCAAAAGGTTTTACTTTTGCCCTTCGCCTTTTGCCTTTTGCCTCCTTGCTTTGACATGCCAGCCAGCTTCAGACATACCGCTTCTGGCATTGACCACTCGAGCCAGAATAAATAAGAAATCCGATAAGCGATTTAAGTACAGCACAACATCATGGTTGCTGGGTTCTTGGTCTTCTAAACGCAGCACTTCACGTTCGGCACGCCTTGTGATGGTTCGGGCGAGGTGCAGGGCAGCCGCAGCCGATGTACCGCCGGGGTGAATAAAGTTCTTAAATTCTGGACACTCGAGTTGATACTGGTCTATTAAATTCTCGAGCCTCAAAACATCTTGGGAATCTATTCGCACCAAGTTTTTTTCGTACTTCGAGCCAATCGGGGTGGCAAGGTCTGCCCCAACATCAAAAAGGGCATTTTGAATTTCGGCAAGCACTGCATCCAGTTCCACGTCTTGCAAGGTGGCTCGAGCCATACCGATGGCGCTGTTGCCTTCGTCTACTGTGCCATAAGCCTCGACGCGCTGTGAGAATTTGGCGACTCGTTCGCCGCCGTACAAAGAAGTCTCGCCGTTATCACCTGTTTTGGTATAGATTTTCATGGCTTTATTCTCGAGGCTTAGGCTAGACAACACAAGGGGCTAGGATTCAGTGGGTTCGATCCAAATCCAAATATCACCCGTCAGGCTTTCTTGGGGCGCAAGAACACGGTGTCCAGTGTTTTCAATTCCTTGCTCGGCTAAGTTAAAGGCATTGGTGGCATGGCTGATTGGCTCTAAAGCAATGGTTTGGTCTGGCGCAGCCGTGAACAGCACAAAATGCTCAAAAATCTCAGAAGCCTCTAAGTTGAGGGTGATGTCTTCCCAGACGAGTTCCAAAATACCGTCCCAGCCTTGGTAAACATGGTCTATACCGTGGTCGTCAAGTGGCTTGAGCTTGGTAAAATCAAAGCGTTCGGGGATAGGTTCGGCTGCCTTTTTAGGTACGTTGCTCGAGTCGGTTAAGTAAATGTGTTCGGCATTAAAGCGCAATTTTGGGGTGTGGCTGTGACGCAAGAAATAAGGATGAATTCCCATCCCAGCCGGCATTGGGCTTGAACCCGTATTTGTTAGGGTCATCTCGGTGATGTACATGCTTTTTCTCAGGGTGTGGGTGATGGTCATGGCAAAAGGAAATGGAAAATTGATGTCTGGATACCAACTCGAGTCAAAGCTGCACTCGAGACTTGAACCATGATTAACTATCTTCCAAGCACGGTCTTGGACATCGCCGTGCCGAGCGGTTTGTTCTTTTGGGCTGTTGATGCGTAACTGATGATTTTGTCCCATAAAACTAAATTGCCCATTGGGGATACGGTTGCTCCACGGGGACAGGGTGTAGCTCGAGAATTTAGAACTGTTTGTGCCTTCTAGTAATTCGGCTGGGGTTGGGCGCATGATGTCTTGCCACTGACCGTTGATACAGGCTTCTAAACGAATTGGGCTTGCGCCGAGGCGCGGACAAAGGCTTAAACGCCAAGCGTCATTCTGAACAGTTTCAATCACCAGACCAGTCTACTCGAGAACGTGGCTTTTTTCACGCGGGAACTTTTAAGCGCAGACTTGCATCCTAGGTGCAAATACCGAATTGGAGGAACTATGAAACCGTATAACCCAAAAGAGTACAGCTTTGAAGATGCCAGTCATTTGCTTCGCCGCGCTGGATTTGGTGGCAGCCTTGAGGATATTGAGGCACTGCGCCGCTTAGGTGTTGGCTTGGCTGCCGAAAGACTCTTATCGTTCTCGAGTTTTGATGGCACAGAACGCAACCCTCACGACTTAGATGAGCAATTTAACACGGCGAGAGAAGCTGGTCGCCCCGTCAATCAACAAGTTGCTAGTACCATTCCCGTGGCTCAGGCGTGGTGGCTCTATAAAATGCGGGTTTCTCGAGAACCCTTAAAAGAAAAAATGACGCTTTTTTGGCATGGTCATTTTGTCAGTGGCTTAGATAAGGTCAGGAACGGCTTTATGTTACAAACCCAAAACGAATTGTTTCGGCGTTTGGCACTGGGTAAATTTGAAACCTTGACCTTAGAGGTCTCTAAAGACCCTGCCATGCTGCGGTACTTAGACAACAACGTCAACACCAAGAAAAAACCCAATGAGAATTTTGCTCGTGAAGTCATGGAACTCTTTACTATGGGCGTAAACGGTGGCTATAGCGAACGTGACATTCAAGAAGCGGCTCGGGCTTTCACAGGTTGGACGTTTACTTATAAACGCAATGGGTCTGAGGCGGCTGTCAAAAACCCTGAATTTGTTTTTAATCAAAAAGAACACGATACGGGCAATAAAACCGTGTTAGGGCAGACAGGCAATTGGAACGGCGAAGATATTGTGCGAATTGTGGTTAATCACCCAAGTACCGCTAAGTACATGGTCACAAAACTTTGGCATTTCTTCGTTTCACCACAAATCTCAGCAGAAACCCTGAATGACCTCTCAACGCTCTGGGAGCGCTCAAAAGGCAATATCCGCGAAGTGCTGCGCGAAATTTTTAACAGCCAAGAATTCTATGCCCCAGAAAATCGTTTTGGCTTAATTAAAACCCCACTCGAGTTTGTAATTGGTTCGCTCCGAGCCACCAAAGCCACTCTCGAGCCACAACACGAAAGCGCTTTGTCGGGTATCTTATCGCGCATGGCACAAATCCCGTTTTTTCCCCCCGATGTGTCGGGTTGGGATGGCGATATTGACTGGATTGCCGATACCACCATGTTAAACCGCCTACAGTACATGGCAACTTTAGCCAGTGGCAGTTTACCGACGGCAGGGCGAGGCAAAAACGGTGAAGTCCAAGGCGGCAATGGACAAAAGAAAATCCCGAGCCTCGAGTGGATGATGGGCAGTACCTTAGCCCAAACAATAGATTTAATTGGTCAAACCCACCTCGGCAGCGCCCCAACCGGTAGTTTACGTCGCGCCCTCGAGTTGGCAGCCAAAGGGCGCAACACCCCAGAAGTTGCAAAGGGTTTAGCCTACCTAACAATGATTTCGCCGCAGTATCACTTAAATTAGGGAGCTTATGAAACACGACTGCAAAAGTTGTCATAAAACCAGTTGCCCTTTTAGAAAAATTCGTATCTCGCTCGAGATTCAACGTCAGTGTTTCTGTCCCCTCGAGTTTCGGCTTGTACCCATTCAACTCTGTTTTGCTTTTGCTAGAAGCTAAAAACTAGCCGCTAGGAGCTATCTATGAAAAGACGTGATTTCTTAAAATCTTCAATGCTGACCGTGGCGGGTTTAACTGGACCTGGTTTTCTGGCAAAAAGCGCTCAGGCGGCAATTGGCAAAGGCAAAATTTTAGTCGTGATTCAACTGAGCGGTGGCAACGACGCGCTTAATACCCTTGTACCGTACAGCAACGGTGCGTATTATGCGGCTCGCCCAAGTATTGCCATCGAGAAAAAAGATGTCCTGACGCTTTCGAGCGATGTTGGTTTGCACCCAAGCCTCAAGCCTTTAATGCCGCTTTGGGACAATGGTCAACTTGGTTTGGTACAAGGTGTCGGCTACCCAAATGCGAACCGTAGCCATTTTGAAAGTATGGCAATTTGGCACACCGCCGACCCGTCGGCTCGAGAACACGATGGTTGGATTGGAAAAATTGCCGAGAAATACGGCGACCCATTCTGTGCTACCAATTTTGGCGGCACGACCCCGTTAGCGCTGCGTGGCGCAGATATTATTTTGCCTAGCATTGCCAGTATTGATTCTTTTCAGTTAAAACTTGCCCCAGAAACCAAAAGTGCCGTAGATGTGATGCTTGAGTCTAATTTACCAGGAAGAGCCGAAACGATTCGCAACGCCACCAGACAAATGTTTAGCAATATCGAAAGTGTCCAAAAAGGTGTCAGCAAGTACAAAGCTGGAGTGCAGTACCCAGATAGTAGCTTGGCAAAATCTTTACGCGATGTTGCTAGGTTAATCAGCGCTGATGTTGGACCACGGGTCTTTTACACGTCTCAAGGCGGTTACGATACCCACGCCGCCCAACCAGAAGACCATCCAGAACTGCTGGGGACACTGGCAAGCGCAATCATGGCTTTTAGAGCCGACCTCGAGAAGCAAGGCAGACTGCAAGACGTAATGATTATTGGTTTTTCCGAATTTGGACGCAGACTCGCCGAGAACGCCAGTTCAGGCACAGACCACGGCAAAGCTGGCTTAATGTTTACGATTGGCGACGGGGTAAAAGGTGGGCTGTATGGCGCTCAACCAGACTTAGAAAAACTCAGCGACGGCGACCCTGTGATGACCACCGATTTTAGGCAAGTCTACGCCACAGCGCTAGACGGTTGGTTAAACGTACCGAGTAAAGACATTCTTGGGGCGAATTTTAGGAACATTGCATTCTTAAAATAGTGTTTGGATTTTCAAATAATTGGTAGTGCCGCACGATAAAAATCCAAGTCTCGAGAATGATTGGGCATCAACGCGGTTCAACCCTCACCCAACTCGCTTAGGCTCGTTACCCTCATCCCGCCAAAAAGCGCGGGAGAGGGTTTTTCGGTTTGTCTTGTTGTTACAGATTGGGGACGAAACGCAGGTCAAAACCCCTTTCCAAACCCTCCCCCAAACTACGCTTCGCTTGGGGGAGGGTGGCGAGCTTGCGAGTCGGGAGAGGGGCTAACTGACGGTGATTCTTTGTGTACTGGAAGGCTTTTGTGATTAGCCTGATACCTATGGGGAGTGCCTGAGAGCTTACTTCTTGAGTTAAACTTAAACCTTAAGAAAATGCCTAAAGGGCAACGCTTGACCCTTTTTTGATGCCATACTTACGCCTATGCTAAGAGCATGATTGAAACTGCAACTTTGGGTGGTGGCTGCTTTTGGTGTCTCGAGGCGGTTTTTCTCGAGCTTCAAGGGGTTAAAGGTGTGGTCAGTGGTTACGCGGGTGGACATACCAGCAATCCGACCTACCAAGCGGTGTGCAGTGAAACCACCGGTCATGCCGAAGTGACCCAAGTTGAGTTTGACAACAGCATCATTTCGTACCGTGATTTACTGAATGTCTTTTTTACAATTCATGACCCAACCACTCTGAACCGCCAAGGCAACGACATTGGCGAGAGTTACCGCAGTATTATCCTGACCCATTCAAATTTACAAGTTGAAACCGCCAAAGAAGCCATAAGCGCTTTCTCGAGTGTTTACGACAAGCCGATTGTGACCCAACTGATACCGCTCGAGAAGTTTTACAGCGCCGAGACGTACCATCAAAATTATTTTGCCCGCAATCCTTTTCAGCCGTACTGTATGGGTGTGGTTGCACCAAAAGTGGCTAAAGCCCGTAAGCATTTTACCAGTATGCTCTTAAAAAAATAATCTGTTTTTGACTCGAGGGTCGGTGATAACTCGTATTCGAGGGTCGGTCAGAACCCGAATTTTTTCGCTTGCGGCAGTCACCGTCCAGACCAAAAGCATAATCAGTCCGCCGGGCAGAAAACTCAGCCACCACGCGCCACTAAACAGATGCACATAACCCCTCGAGACCATTGCCCCTAGGCTTGGAGTATCCACACCGACCCCCACCCCAAGAAAAGAAAGACTGGCTTCGAGCATGATGTTCTGCGGAAAATCCAAACTGATTTGTAACAGGATGCCACTGGCGACATTGGGTAGGATATGGCGCAGTACCGTGCGGTGGTCGTTTGCGCCAAGGGCTTTGGCTGCCAGCACATACTCGAGTTGGCGTTGTACCAACACGGTGGCGCGGGTGTACCGAGCAAATCCAGCCCAGCCAAAAACACCGATTACAATAATCAGATTACTCAGTCCAGCCCCAAGAATTGCCAGTGTGACCAATGCCAGCAGTACCGTCGGCAATGCCATTTGTACTTCGGTGGCTCGCATAATAATGGTCTCGAGCCATGCACCGCGTAAGCCAGCGATTAAGCCCAGTGGTACACCAATACAGGCTGAAATCAGGCTACACAATAAGCCCACCAGCAACGAAACCCGTAGCCCATGCAGCAGTTGAGTCAACAGGTCGCGTCCGAGTTCGTCTGTGCCGAGTGGGTACTGCCAATTCACAAATGGCGGGCGCAAGGTCTCGAGCAAATTCTGGACATTGGGATTCGGCAAGAAAAACGGCACAAAAATAGCCAATAAAACCAATCCAATTAGGGGAATAAAAACTCGAGCCAGACTATTCATAACGAACTCGAGGGTCTATTAACCCGTAAGAAATATCGGTCAGTAAATTGACCACCGCATAGACCAGAGCGCTAAGCAGCACAAACGCCAGAATCACGGGCATGTCCAAACGGTTGATTGCATCAAGTGCCACACGGTTCATTCCGGGGTAGGCGAATAAATTCTCGACAATCACTGCGCCAGACAGCAAGCCTGCCAATTGCATTCCAAAAACCGTCACAAAAGGAATCAGGGCATTTTTAAGAGCATGATGGTACAACACACGCCGCTCGAAAACCCCTTTGGCGTAAGCGGTGCGAATAAAATCTTGACCAAGCACCTCGAGCAGTTGCAAGCGCAGAATTTGGGTGTACACGGCGGCTCGAGGGAGCGCTAAGGTAATGGCGGGTAAAATTAAGTGTGCCAATGTACCACTGCCTTGCGAGGGTAAAAACCGCCAATTGACGGCAAAAATTTGAATCAGCAAAATCCCAATCCAGAAAGTCGGGGCGCTTAAAAGTAGACTGCTGAGACTTTGAATGGCATTATCAAGTTTTGAACCGACTCGAGCCGCACAGTAAATACCCAGTGGAACGCCCAGACACATGGCTAGGCTTAGCCCAATCAAGACCAAAAGTAATGTGGCGGGTAAACGCTCGAGCAACAAGTGCATGGCAGGGCGGGGGCTGTAGAATGAATTGCCCAAATGACCACTGACGGCATTTTTTAGAAAAATCAGGTATTGAATAAACACGGGTTGATCAAAACCGTAGGCTTGGCGCAAGGCTTGGCGCTCGAGTGGTGTGGCATCCTCGGCGCTGAGTAGGGCAATTGGATCACCTGTTAAGTGCAGTGCAGCAAAAGCAATTGTGCCTACCAACCACAGCACCAATACACTTTGTAAGACTCGAGCAAAGAAAAAAACCACAGGGGATTTTAACCTGTCTGGTTTGCCACAATGACCGACTTTACACGGAACTTTTTTATGGCAGACCAAAGCGTAGGTTTGCACTTATTTTTTATAATTTTGTATAACCTCAGATTCATGGGTGCTAAGATGTTACCAATATAATGTGAAGCTGCAAAGTTCATCTTGGAGTTTTGCTCGGCATTCTCTCAAAATTTTACAAGGAGACCATGAAACTGACCATCCAAGAAGTCGCCGATAAAGCTGGCGTAGGCGTAGGAACAGTTTCACGGGTCTTAAACAACCATAAATCTGTACGCCCAGAAACCCGTGAACGGGTCAGCAGCGCCATGCAGGAACTTGGTTTTATCCCTAACCCACATGCTCGGCGTGTGGCGGGTGGCAAAAGTTACAGCGTCAGCATTATTTTACAAGTCGTCGGCACAGAATTTTATATTCGCTTGCTGTCGGGACTCGAGAAAACCTTAGAAACACACCGCTACGACAGCGCCCTGTTTCCACTCATCGGACGCGAACGCTTAGAGCGTTACCTCAACTCGAGTACCCTCGCGTATCAATCGGATGGGATTGTCATGGCAAGCCACAACTTAGGGGATTTATACCCCGATGGTAAATTACCGACCCGTCAACCCGTGGTGATCGTGGACGGAAGCAGCCCACATTACGACAGTATTTTCTTAGACAACGAACTTGGCGGCGAATTGGCTGCCAATGCCTTAGCTGCCTTAAACGGCGATATTTATGCGATTAGTGTTCACCAAGACCTTGATGAAGTCTTCAAAAACACCGTCTTCCAAGACCGAATGCGGGGCTTCAAACGCGCCCTCGAGACAGCCAAGCGCCCCATTCCAGACCAGAACATTCAAACCATCACCTTTGACCTTAACAATGCCCGAACTGCGGCACAACGCATTCTCGAGACGGCAACTTTTCCAGTCAACATTTTTGCCGCCGCCGATTTGGTGGCGCTTGCGGTGATGGACGAAGCCACCGCCCGCAACCTCGAAATCGGACGTGATGTCCGAATCATTGGTTTTGACGACCATCCTTGGGCAAAAGCCCGTGGTCTAACCACCTTGCACCAACCTGTCGAAGCGATGGGGGCAACCGCCGCCGAGTTACTGATTGAACGCCTGAGTGGGTACGAAGGCATCCCACGTCAAGTGCGTTTTGAACCACGTTTAATCGAACGCAAAAGCACCATGCACCAAGAAGAGACCGACTAGCGCTCAATCACACCGTCCGATGAACGCTCAATCAAATACCGACAAGCCCTCGAGCCATCCAAGACCCGAGTTTCACGTTTGACAACTGTGTTTAGAAGCTGCTGATACAATGCCGATTCGCTGCTGCACATTGCCTCAAATGCCCGCGCTACATCCAAATTTGGACAATTGCTCTGCACCAAAACCCAACCCAAGGCATGCGGCTCGAGACTGGCTTGATACCCAAGCTCACTTAAAATTTCGCATAAAGATTGCACCCGAGCCTCGAGTGAACCTTGAATACGCGGTTGCCACTGCTCGAGTAAAACCATATTGCGGCTGTCCAGCACCGACAACACTGCCCCAGTACCGTACAAGCGTTCGATATGCTCTAAAATATCGGTACAGAGTTGGGCATAACGGGTTGGAAAATGCGACTCACCTGCTTGTGATACCCGAAAAACATGCTGCGGACGACCCCGCCCAGCCTGACGGTAAACCTTCGACTCGAGTAAACCATCGGCTTCTAAGTCCATCAGGTGTCGTCTAGCGGCAGGAATACTGACTCCTAGGATGTGCGCCACATGGTTGGCTGTCCCACCACCAGAGCCACGCAAGGCGTACAAGACACGGCTTTTGGTTGAATCACCTGCTAAGTTCATCTAAGCACTCTTGTGTTTCTCGAGGGCATAAAACGCCACCAGCACCACCAGCACCCCCAACCAGCCGGGGGCTTGCCCTAACTCCAAGCTAAACGGCTTACCGAGTAACCCACCAATGCTGCCGATTAACCTAGACCCCGACTGCCGAGCGCCAAATTCTTGTGCCGAAAAACCATCACCCAGCGTACCGACCACCACATCCACACCACGCATGGCAATCGGGTCGTTACCGACAAAACCAATCAGTTCGCCGCCCTCTAAACTTAAGCGCACATCAAAACCATTTGAGCCACCAACCCGCCCAGTCACACCTGTGGCTGTCAAATCGAGTTTTACATCTCGAGCCATCAATGCGCCACCAACACGCCCAAGTAATTTATCACCCTCGAGACGAACCTTAACCTCGAACCGTTCCGAACCTAAAAAGCCTTCAATCATCTAAATATAATTATACCCTCAAGTCACCACACCATTCCACCTGTTGACACGCCCTCACAAGCCTGATACACTCTCGCTCGCACTTGTCAAAAAGTGCGGCTCTCTTGAGGAGGGTTGGCCGAGCGGTTGAAGGCGACAGTCTTGAAAACTGTAGTAGGGGGAACTCTACCGGGGGTTCGAATCCCTCACCCTCCGCCAGACCATGAATCCCAAGAACTATCCTTGGAGGGATGGGTGAGCGGTTGAAACCAACGGTTTGCTAAACCGTCGTACGAAGAAATTTGTACCGAGAGTTCGAATCTCTCTCCCTCCGCCAGTAACACCCCGTCTAGCAAACGGTAGGCAGCCAAACAAGCACTTGTAGCTCAGCTGGATAGAGCGTCTGACTACGGATCAGAAGGCCAGGGGTTCGAATCCCTTCAAGTGCACCACTCAAACCCCCACCGTCTCGAGACGGTGGGGGTTTTCTTAAACCATAAAGATGCGCTCGAGGGAAGAGGCTCACCGTCATCAGGTAAAATACCTCATGCGTCTCCCGATTGGCATTCAAGATTTTACTAAAATCCGCGAAAGTGACTATGTTTACGTGGACAAAACCATGTATTTCCAAGAGTTTATGCAGGGTGGAGTATTTTTCTTAGCGCGTCCGCGTCGGTTCGGGAAGTCGTTATTACTTTCCACCTTAAAGGCTGCGTTTATGGGGCGCAAAGACTTATTTGCGGGTCTTTGGCTCGAAGATAACTTTGATTTCAAGCCTCGCCCAATCATTCGACTTGACTTTTCTAAACTTGATTACCGTGAGCGCAGTTTGGAAGATTCTTTACTCGAGGATTTTCGCTTAACCGCCTCTGAGTACAGGATACAACTTGAGCAGAATACAGCCAAAGCCGCTTTTGAAGAACTGATTCGTTTGCTGTCTGTTCAAGGACGTGTGGTGGTGCTAATAGATGAGTACGATAAACCAATCACCGATTATTTACTCGAGCCAAGCGAACGCAACAAGCATCAAGCGGTCTTGAAAAGTGTTTATGGTGTGCTTAAACCGCTCGATGAATACTTGCATTTGGTTTTACTGACTGGCGTTTCTAAAATTGGCAAGCTCAGCTTATTCTCTGACCTCAATAATTTGCAGGACATCAGCTTAAACAAAAAATTTGCAGTGGCTTGTGGTTATACTGAAAGCGAAATAAGAATTTCTTTTGCTGACCGACTGGGGGCAATTGCGCTTGAAAAAAACCTTGAACTCGAGGTTTTTATGGATTTAATTCGCTATTGGTACAATGGGTATTCATGGGATGCAGTACAGAAAGTCTACTGTCCGTTTTCGTTTTTACTCTTTCTCGAGCAACCCAATTTTAGGTCATACTGGTACGAGACTGGCACACCCACTTTTCTACTTGAACTGATTCGCGCCGCTCAGATAAACCCTTTTGTTTTTGAGCATCTTGAATTGCCTGATTCTGCTCTGGTTGCCACTAATGTCGAACACATTGACCCCTTGGGCTTGATGTTCCAAACGGGGTATCTAACGATTCAAAAGATTGAATCAGATGGTCTCGGAACGCGCTACACACTGGCATATCCGAATGAAGAAGTTCGTCAGGCTTTCTCGAGTAGTTTACTTGGCGAGTACAGCCATAGCGTACCCAGTTTTATTGGTGGCTTTAGTCTCGAGTTGCAACGGGCGGTCACACGGTTGAATTGGGATGTATTTTTTGCCACGATTAACCGAGTTTTAGCTGGAATACCTTACGAAATTTTTCCAGCCAAAGAAGATTACATTCATTCGCTAGTGCATCTCATGCTGATAGGCACAGGATACAGAACCCAAAGCCAAGTGCAAACCGCGAATGGGCGAATAGACACCGTACTCGAGACGCTAACCCACAGCATTATTTTTGAATTTAAGATTAAAGGCACAGCCAAAAGTGCCTTAAAGCAAATTGATGCCGTTGGTTATGCCAGTAGTTTCTCGAGACCCGTGGTGAAAGTTGGGGTGCGTTTTGACCTCGAGAAAAAACAGATTACTGGCTGGGCAACGGCTTAAAGCATTGGCAGCAGCACTCGAGGGCGAAAAACTGTAGCTTTAAGAATCCCGTCTCTGGCATGGAAAACCTCGCCTGTGACTGCATCCGTCCATGAGCCTTCAAAGACACCAACCAAGGCAGTGTTAAAATTCAGGGCTTCGCCTACGCCTCGGTTGACCCCAATTAAGGCACTCTCGACTCGTCCATCGGCGTGGGTGTAGGTTCGGGCAAAGGCTAGAGCATCGCCCCGATGCCCTAAGAATTTCAGTGCGCCAGCTTGCAGGGCTTTAGAACTTTTACGCGCCCGAATCAGGCTTTGTACAAAACTGCGTAATCCCATATTCCATTGGCTTTCGTCCCACGGGAACGGAGCGCGGCAGAATGGGTCGTTGCCACCTTTTAAGCCGATTTCATCGCCGTAATAAATTCCGGGTACGCCGGGGTATGCCAGCAATAGCGCAAAGGCAGTTTTGAGTTTTTCGATATCGCCTAGGCGTTCTAAGGCTCGTGGAACATCGTGCGAACCAATCAGATTGTAGTGCGAGAAACGCATCGGGGTGGGAATCACACGGTAACTCTCCTCGAGAACCGCAATCAGTTCTGGAGTCTCGAGATTAACGGTATTGCCAAAAAGGTCGTTGCGTCCTAACCAATCGGTAATCGGCAGGGCAAAGCCTTGATAGTTCATCACGCCGTCTTCGCCGCCGCCGTCGTGGTCATATGGGTCGGACGCGCCTTGGAGGTAGCTTTCGGCATCCAAAAAGCGTTCACCAAAAATCCAGGCTTGTGGATTCTCGAGCCGCGCCGCATTACGAAGTCGGCGATGAATTTCTAAGTTGCCTCGGTCTGTGCCGGATTTACCCATCATATGGGCGACATCTAAACGCCAGCCATCTGCCCCAGCCCGAATCCAGTGGCGCACAGGTGCATTGTGACCCTCGAGAAAGTGTTCATAGGTTTGGTGGCTGTCGTAATCGAGTTTAGGCAGGGTTTTGACCCCAAAGAAGGCTTCGTAAGTGCCATCTGCTCGAAAAGTGAACATTTGCTTTTCGACCTTATTATCTAGGGCTTTTTTGAATTCTAAGGCTTGTTCGCCCGTATGGTTAAAAACACCGTCTAAAATCACCTTAAAACCCTGTGCTTTGGCATCGCTTAAGAGCGCATCGAAGGCAGCTTGTCCACCAAGGTGCGGGTCTACCTCGAGATAATTTTGGGTGTCGTAACGGTGATTGCTTGGGGAGGTAAAAATCGGATTGAGATACAAGCCATTGACCCCTAAATCGGTCAGGTACGGCAGTTTCTGGCGAATCCCTTCAAGGTCGCCGCCCCAATGTTGCAAAGGACCAAATTCTTTTTCGGGCAGCGCCTCCCACGGCATGGCTTGGACGGGCTTCCCCATGTAGTTGTACTCGGCGGTTTTAACGCTATTACTTGGGTCGCCATTAAAAAATCGGTCTGGGAAAATCTGATAAAAAACCCTGTCCTCGAGCCAATCTGGACGGTGATGCTCGGCTAAAAAGACAAACCAGTCACGCAGCGCAGGGTTGGTACGTTGCAGCCCTCTGGCGCTGACTTTAATACTTTGGTCTTGCGAATGCACCCAAAAGAAATAGAGATTGCGCCGTGACAAAAGTTCAATGTCGGCTTCAAAGTACAACCAATTTTTATCGGTGTGGCTAGAGGCTTTCATTTCTTGGCGAAAAAAATCGCCGACCCGCAAGGTCATCAAATCAATTCTTTTAATCGGGGCGTTTAATGGCACTCGTAAACGAACCTGTACCGAATCGCCGACTTCAGCTTCGGGCTTAGAAAGATAAAACGGGCTGTGGTCGTGATGCAAGTAATTTGTCCAATCCATAAAAACTCCTTAAAAAAACAATGAACACAACCCTTTTTTTTCAGGTCGTGTCCGTTAGACAAGCGTTGCCTTGTAAAATCAGTTTAACGCCAAATGGGTCAATGCGTCAAAAGGCGGATTGATAAAATCTGAGGCGTGTAAGATACTTTTCACATGAAAAAATTATCATTCGAGATTCGCCGTGCAGAATACCCAACAGACTACCCAAGCATTGCCAATATCCATAACAGCACCGAAGATTGGCAGATGGATGTAGAAGATTTTATGCGCCATGACCGCAACCGAGACCCAAAACATCATTCGCAGCGCTTTTTAGCCCAAATCCTCGAGAACAATCAAAAAATGTTGGTTGGCATGGTTCGCATAGCCCATGATGATTTTTTTTATGAAGCAGGAAAATACTCTATTCGCATAGATATACTGCCCCAATATCAAAATCAAGGGATTGCCTCTGCTTTGTACACAACAGCCCAGAATCATTTATTGCAACTGGGCAATGCCAATAAATTACAAGCCATGTGCAATGATTACGAACTGCCCGCTTTGCATCTGCTCGAGAAACACGGTTTTGTGCAAGTTTGGGAACGGATCGAATCGCGCTTATACCAACTTTAGGTAGATAATAAGGAATGTCAAGATTAGGCACACCTCTAACCGCCCACCATACGACTGAAGAACTCGAGAAACACTACAAACAGTGCAAAGATGCCAAAGAAAAAACTCGTCGCCAAGTGATATGG
>JANNVX010000074.1:0-5679 GCA_031414595.1 Deinococcales bacterium | reverse complement strand
CTTGAAAGTATGGAAGTAAGGCTTGGAATTCTTTTTTGGTTAGTCCAGTCAGGGCTAAGAAGCGAGTTTTATTCTTGACGAGTTTGTCGTAATGCAGCACTCGAATAGTTTATCCTAATTTCCGATAACGTCTAATGGTTAAAAAGGTATTTTCGATTTCCGAAGCAAGGTGGTTCAATTCGGTGGATTTTCCACTCCCCCGATGTCCAATAAAAAGATATTTTTCTTTTTGATTGCTGTTTAGTAACTCGGCTTTTAATCTCTCTCGAGCCGAACTTTCGCCCACCCGACCTGGCACTGGACGCTGCACAAACCATTGTGTTAAATTTTGCCCATCCAATCCTAGACGGCTGGTACTGAAATAATTTAGGGCTGTTCTGAGGTCTTGGGCTTTCATTTGGGTATCTTACAACACTCAGTCTGAAACCAAGAATCCAAGGTTAGGAAATGCAATCCAATAATCTATGCGAGTGGTAGGCTAAAACCATGCAGTTAAATTTTCTATGGAACGACTTTCCGCTTGTCTCGAGCCACTTAAGCGGTACTGGCGGGAAAATCCGCACCGAACTCGAGGATTTTCAAGTTTCAGAAAACCCAGCCTATATGCCTAGTGGCGATGGCGAACATACCTATTTACGGCTCGAGAAACGCGGACACACCACTAAATTTGTGGTTGAAGAACTGCACCGTTCAATCGGTGTACCATTTAAGGATTTTGGTGTGGCTGGACTTAAAGACCGTCATGCGATTACCGCCCAATGGATTTCGATACCCTCTAAATTCGAGTCCAAAATAGAAAAATTTAAGCTCGAGGGTGTCCAAATTCTTGAAGTCACCCGCCACGGCAATAAGCTCGGCATGGGACATTTACGCGGCAATACTTTTCGGCTTCGGGTGCGTGGCTCGGGTCCAGAAGCGGTTCAAAAAGCCACAGCCATTCTCGAGTACCTACGCGCTACAGGCATCCCCAATTACTTTGGTATCCAACGCTTTGGCAATACGGGTGGCAATGCCATACGCGGACTTGAACTGGTCTTAAATGGCAAAATGAAAGGTTCTGAAAGCATTCAAATTAAGCGCTTTTTAATCTCGAGTTTGCAGAGTTTACTGTTTAATCATAATCTGCGTTTACGCATCGAACGTGGCTTATTTCAAAGCGTACTGCTGGGTGATGTGGCTAAAAAACACGAAACAGGTGGGATTTTTACCGTCGAAGAGGCAATTATAGATTCGGCTCGAGCTTTAGCCCTTGAAATCAGCAGCACCGCCCCTCTGCACGGACGAAAAATCATGGCAGCTCAAGCCCATGCCCATGCCCTCGAGACCGAGGTGCTGAGCCTGTTTGACCTGAACTGGACGCATTTTGCTGACCGCAAAGGCGCACGGCGAATCACCCGTATTAAACTCGAGGAGACCAAACTCGAAGCGACCGAAGATGGCTATTGGGTTTCGTTTAGCCTTCCCAAAGGCAGTTTTGCCACCACAGTTCTGCGCGAAATCATGAAAAATAATGTGGATGTACCCGAGGATGAAGAAAGCGAAGCGTAAAGACTGGTATGCTTTTTCTATGCCCTTAAACGAACATTGGCTTTCTTTTGAAGTTGCTGAGCAGCGCCTCCATGGGATGCTGCATTTGCCTCAAACTGGCACTGCGCCGCATTCCTGCGTGATTTTGCTTCATGGTTTTACGGGTAACGCCCTCGAGTCGCATCGGTTATTTATTCTGATGGCGCGTTTACTTGCCGACCACGGGATTGCTGCCTTTCGATTTGATTTTCGTGGCTCTGGAAATTCCGAAGGCACGTTTGATCAAATGACCCCTTCAAGAGAAGTCGAAGATGCCCGTGCTGCCCTGCGTTTACTCGAGACCCGACCCGATGTGCTTGACCGAAGCCGTTTTGGGGTTCTGGGTTTAAGCATGGGTGGTTTGGTGGCGGCATTAACGGCTGGAGTTGAATCGGTTAAATCCTTGTGCTTGTGGGCACCGGCTGCCCCTAAAATCATGCTTCGTGGTTTCGAGAACCCCGAGATGGTTCGTGGGGCTTTTGCGACTAAATTTGCGGGGATGGAGTTGCAAGCGGGGATTACTTTTAATCCCGAACTAGGCTTGATGGACTTTGGTGGAAATCCAGTCTCCAAAGAATTTTTTATTGATGTTTGCGGACTTGATTCGGTAGAAGCCGTTAAAAATCATGCTGGCTCGAGTTTTGTGGTGCATGGCAGTAGCGACCCAGTTGTACCAATAGCGATTGGGGCAGAGTACGCCGAAGCCCTAAATACCAAGCTCTATGTGATTAAAGATGGTTTACATACTTTTGAAACCCTGCATCATCAAGCCGAGGCTCATGCCGTGACCTTAGACTTTTTTAAGACCACCCTCTAAAAGCTCATCCTTTAGAGCCTCCGAAAGAATGCCATTTTATCGTCAGTTACAGGACAGACACAGGGGTCTGTCCCTACAATAATAGCATAATAATGCGTGAGGTAGGGGCGAACCCCCGTGTTCGCCCTGTTTTTCAATTCACGCGTTTGACGAAAATCAGACCTTTCGGAGGCTCTATCATCCTTTGGTCTGATGGTGTTGATCAACTTAAAACGCTACACTTGACACCATGGTTGCAACCCGTCCTAAAAATATCCCAGAGTTGCTGTGGTGGCGAACCTACAGCAACTTATTTTATTTGCTGCTGGGTTTTCCACTTGGGTTACTTTATTTTCTAACGATTATCCTTGGGTTTATGCTCGGTACAGTTTTAGCGGTTCTGGTGATTGGCATTCCGATGCTTCTTTTAACGGTTTTATCGGTTTGGAATTTTGCAGCGCTTGAACGTTCAGTCACCTACTTACTCACGGGCATCGAAATTCTTACCCCTCGAGACGACTTGCCAACAGCAGCTTTGGCTCGAGCCAGAGCCTTATTAGCCAAAGCCTTTTTTTGGAAAGTGCTGTTCTTTTTTATACTCAAATGGATTTTAGATGCCCTGATTTTTGTGGCTACATTGGTGGTTTGGTGTCCGGGTTTGTTGTTGTTGTCGTTGCCGTGGTGGTCAAGCCAAGCGGACTTTGAATTCTTTAATTACCGAGGAGAACTGAACTCGCTACAAACCTTTGCCTTGGTTTTGGTTGGTTTAGGCATGACCATGATTGCGGCTCGAGTCACCAATATGGCAACCCCGATTGTGGTGCAAATTACGGCATTTGCCTTGACGGATAATCAAATCGAGAGCCAAGCCCAAAAAGCCAGACTCGAAGCCTTAAGTTTAGCTTCTAACGCTGCTAGTCTTGCCTCGAGTTTAAGTGTGACTGGAAAGTTTGACACGACCTTAAACGCAGTTTTACAAAGTGCCACAGCCGCTATTGGAGCAAATGCTGGGGTTTTGTTGCTTGACTCAAAACGCTTTTCGATTGGTTTTTCACCCCATGCAGTTGGTGCTTTACTTGAAATCGGGGCAATAGAGGCAGATTCAAAAGATTGGCGACGAACTCCGTTTGAGCGAGGGTATGTGGTGCGTCCTAAAAAACGCAACGATGCCATTTGGCAAGCCTTGGCGGTGATGCCCTTAACGCACCGTAACGCACGGTTAATCATGCGCTTTGAAGAGAGTATCCCGCGTCAAGCCGAACTTGATTTCTTAGCCACCATCGCCGATCAATTCAGTGTTTCTTTAGAAAATGCCCGTTTAATCGCGGTAGCCCAAAGCCAAGCGGCGCTCGAGGAACGCCACCGTTTAGCAAGGGAACTGCACGACAGTGTTTCACAAGCCCTGTTTGGTATTGCATTGGGGGCAAGAACCGCCAAAGCCCAATTGGAGCGCGACCCGCAAAAAGCCCATGAACCGTTAGATTATGTGCTGCAACTTGCCGAGGCTGGCGTGACCGAAATGCGGGCTTTAATTTTTGAACTTCGTCCTGAAATCCTCGAAAAAGAAGGTCTGGTTGCGGCGCTGCAAAAACAAGCCGAGATGATGCGCTTGCGCTACAAACTCGAGATGCAAACTTATTTTGAAACTGAACCGAATTTAACTTTAGAGACCAAACAAACACTTTTGCGAATTGCCCAAGAAGCCCTACATAATACCGTCAAACACGCCAAAGCCAACTGCGCTCGGCTCGAGTTTCGTGGGCAAACCTTAAGTATTTCCGATGACGGCATTGGTTTTGACATCACTCAAAGTTTCTCGAATTCGTTAGGGCAACGCACCATGCGTGAACGTGCCGAAGCGATTGGCGCAAAGTACCTGCTCGAGAGCAGTTTAGAGAGTGGCACAAGTATCCGCGTGACTTTAATAAGTACCTGATTGGCTCGAGAAATAGGCTCTCACCCACTGATTGCTCACCAATGCTTTTATACTAAAATCATGAAAGGCTTACTGATTGGTTGCGGGGTCGTGGCTGTCCTTATTATTGGCGGTTTGGTGGCTGGTGGACTGTGGGTTTGGAATCAAGCCGGTCCTGCCATTACCCAAGGTTTAGCGCAATTCCAAAAACTCGAGAAAGAACTGCAAAAAGTTGTTCCAGACTTAAAGGGCTTAAATTTTTCGGTACAAACCAACAATAACAAAACCACCTTAAAACTTAGTGCGCCTGTGCCATTTGACCCCTCCAGTGGCGCACAAGCCGAAAAAACTGCCCAACAGATGCTCAAAGTGATACGCCAGAACTTACCAGCAGGTATTCCAGCCTCGAGCCTCGAGTTAAAACTGTTTCGGGATTTAACGGGTGGTGGCAAGCAAGAACGCACTTTTAAGTTTGATTTAAGCCAAAAACCAATTGCCCCAAAACCCTAAAAAATCAGTTCAGGATTGTAAAGCCCTTAAACTGATTTTTACTTTTCGTTTAAGAACTTTTGTGCCAATTGCTGCCCTAATTTAATGGCTGCCGAATGACTTTCTACAGGATTGACCAAAGAATTTTTGAACACGATATAGGTTACTCCACTATCTGCACCGCCTGTGCTTGGGTCAGGGTCAATCCCCAGCCTTTTGGCAAGGGCATACGAGGCTTCGCCAATAATTTGTTCGGGTCCTGTGTCGGCAAAGACTCCGTACTCGATTTTGCCGTTGTAAATAACTGCTACCACAGCGCCCAGTTGAATCTTTGAGCCTTGATAGTTCCAACGCTTACTGGGGTTTGGCAAGACCACATAAGGCATGGTGGCAGCATTAAAGGCTTGTTGTTTGGATGTTTCTAAGGCAGTTTGATTTTGGTAGGCTGGGTCGGTTTGCAAATTGCATTCGGCGGTGGTGATACCATCGCAATCAATGTCCATATCGGCTTTCAACCAGACTGTATTTTCGGTGTTGCAAACAGCAATACTGGGTTTTTGATCGGCATCTGTGGCGTACAAATTGTTTGAAACGGCTTGGCAAGCTCCTAGTTTTTTCAGAAGCTGGCTGGCAGTTGGGATTGAATTTTGACTGTGTACTACAGTCATTAACCCCAAACTTAGCCCAAGCAAATAAATAAAATGCTTTAAGATTTGCATGGTTGTACTGTACACCTTCAAGACTTGTCATGCTTGGGGTTGGTTCATAGGTTTCTTAGTGCATCGTCGGATAAGGATATAAGCTATACTTGTGAATACCAGAATTTTGTTTGTCAAATTAAGTAAAAAACAGCGTTCTCAACTTTTGCATCTGACTAAAAAAGGTAAAGCACCACCTCGAGTCGTCAGACGAG
>JANNVX010000073.1:0-34107 GCA_031414595.1 Deinococcales bacterium | reverse complement strand
AACTCGAAAATACCCGACTTGGGTACAATATTGCCAATACCAGTGCAATTGAGAGATACAATGGTTCTGCCCGCGAAAGCACCATGTTCATGGGTCGTAAAGGCTTATTGTTTGCTCGGCTTCCTCGGTCTCGAGTTTACGTGGCCGAAATTACTCGTTTGGCTTATAATTGGGTTCGCACAAATCGGAGTTTACGCGTGCCTTTGGTAGAATCGATTGGGCGTAAACGATTTGAACAACGTACTCCTGCTATGGTAATTGGTATTACTTCTCGAGTCTGGTCTTGGGCTGAGTTGGTGGTCACGACTGTTTGGGCTTTGGCTGCGCGGAATCATTCCACTTAACTACCCTTGCTCCTCAAAATTGGAAATATAAAAATGGCGAGTAGTTCTGAGCGTACATCCGTAAGATACTTAGCAAAAAGAGTACCATCAGCATTGGGATATAGAATGCTTGAAGTCGTTTCTGCAAACTGCTTTTCTGCTCGAGCCAAGCGCTTATGGCAATAAAAATGCCACCAATAGATAACATCATTATTTGTAAACCCGTTAGCTGGAATGCCAAGTTGTCAGATACCCCAAAGCCCTGTAGCCCAGCCATTGCAGCTAAAATAGTTATAGCAGCTTCCATATTCTGTGAACGAAAAAATACCCAACCAATTAAGACCACAACAAAAGTGCGTGGAATGGTAATCCAATGGCTTAAAGTTTGCTTTTGACGTTCTTTTGCAATACGTTCAAATACCAAAATACCACCATGCCATGCTCCCCAAACAATAAAAGTCCAATTTGCACCATGCCAAAGCCCACCCAAGACCATCGTGGTAAATAGATTAAAATGGGTTCGGAGTTGACCAAAGCGGTTTCCGCCCAGTGGAATATACAGGTACTCGCGCAACCATGACGATAATGAAATATGCCAGCGCTGCCAGAATTCGGTGATTGAGCGGCTGGTGTAAGGATGCCTGAAATTTTCTGGGAATTCAAAACCAATCATCAGTGCCAAACCAATTGCCATATCCGAATAACCCGAAAAGTCAAAGTAGATTTGAATGGCATAGGCAAGAACACCCAACCAAGCATCTAGTAGGGTTGGATTACTCAGTTGAAAAACCGCATCAGCAAGTGGCGCAACAGTATCGGCAAGCAGAATTTTTTTTGTAAAACCTGCCATAAAACGAATTGTTCCTCGAGAAAACCGATCCCAAGAATATTCTCGAGTTCGGAACTGCTCGGACAATAAATGATAGCGTAAGACAGGACCTGCAATCAAATGCGGATACAAAGCAATAAAAGCCGCAAAATCAATGATGTTTTTGGCGGGGCGAGCTTCCTTGCGATAAATATCCACAAGATAGCTGATCGCATGAAAAATAAAAAATGATAAGCCAATTGGTAAAAGTACCGATGTCCAGCTTAAAGCCTGAACCTCAAACGAGGTGAGTAATGCGTTCAGAGCTTCGATTCCAAAGTTGGCATACTTAAAATATGCCAATGCCATTAAGTTGCTTGACACCGCTATAAAAAGTACCCAGAAACGGATTTTCTGGTTTTGGGCTTTTTCGAGTATTAAAGCAGTGCAATAGGCAAAGACGGTAATAGCAACCAGAAGCACCAAGAAGTCTAAACGCCACCAAGCATAAAAAGCATAGCTGGCAATCAGAATCCAAAAGGAACGCCACCCTACTGGAATGAGGTAATAAATACCCAGAAAAATAGGTAGAAAGGCAAAAAGGAAGATATGACTGGTGAAAATCACAAAAACTACTTTTGAGTTGAATTGGTCATCCAAATGGCTTTTGTTGGGCTAAAAACAAAAACGCTGTAACTCATGCCTCGTTCAAGCTGCACCGCAGGGAATCCTGTCAGCTTCTTTGAGTTTTGGGCGACCAAGAAACCAATTTTAATGGCATTCACAAACTGGGACTTAACCCCACTGGGCTTAACATCAGCGATAACAGTCACCTTATTATCATCAGTTTTTAGGCTGACTACCTCGAGTTGTGAAAGGTTATAAAGCGAAATCAATGCCTTTGTTTTAGAAGAAGTGGTGTCCTCCAGAACGACTGGATTACCTTCTCGAGCCACAATGGTGTAGAACTTCTGAGCCATAAAATTCAATTCGGTTTTTTTGCCCATCAAAGTAAAAATCTGTTTGCCTTGTGGAAGTACACGATATGGGGTGACAGAAAGTGCCTGAATTGAATCAAAAATCAGACCGCCCAAGGCTACTTTTTGTGCAGAATCTAAACCATTGACAATGCGAACAAACGCCGAATTTGCTGGTGGTTCTGGGTCATACAAAAATTGTGCTGAGACAGACCCGAAAATAAATAAGAAAACCAAAATGAATCGTTGAATAAACCCCATAAGCATCACCTCTTGTGGGTCATTATAGTTTAACCGAGCTTCTAATGCCTAGGAATTTTTTTATAGTGTCTTCAGTCAGGATGCTTGAAGCTAGGCACTTCTCGAGGTTGCCCAAGTAAGCTGCACTTGGTTTAACCCACAACGCTCACATTTTTAGACTACAATGGGATTTGTGAGTATTACCCGCGACACCCGCCCCGTAGACCCAGTGCAACAAGCACAGCGTGGTCAACTCGATGCTTTGGCTATTGAGCTTCGTCAGTTACACAGTTTGTTGTTAGATGCGGTCAAAGCCGATTATGAAAAACTCAATGGGAAAACCAATGGTCCGTTTCATATGTTTCAATTGGTCACCAATGACCCTTTTTTTGGGTGGTTGCGTCCACTCAGCGGACTGATGGCAAATATTGATGAGCTAACCGACGAAAAGCGTTTGCTTGAACGCTCCGAACTCGAGCAGATTCAAAGCCTGGTCAGTACCTTGCTTATAAAAACCGAACCGACTTTTGGGGTCAATTTGGATACTCGAGCCGATTCAGACAACGCCATTGCTGTCAAACGCGATGGTATTCTTGGTTTACTGAATTCCTTATGACCCAAGATGAGAGCAAACCAGACGAACTTGGTTTACTCGAGCCGATTCCTGAACCAGATGATGAGTTACGCCCAGACCGTAGCACTGGCAAAGCTGACCCGTGGCATGGTTTAGACGACTTTGAGGATTAAATGTACGGGCTGCTAAAACCTTTGCTTTTTTCAGTAGATGCCGAGCAAGTTCATGACCAAGTGATGCGCTTACTTGAATTTGTGGCTCGTCAACATTTTTTACTCGAGCAAACCCAACGCTTTTGCCGCGTGACCAACCCAAAACTTGAGGTTCAGTGCATGGGTTTAAGGTTTCCGAATGCGATTGGATTAGCCGCAGGACTGGACAAAAATGGGCTTGCCTTACCAATATGGGCGGCTTTGGGGTTTGGCTTTGTGGAAATTGGCAGTGTCACAGCCCACGCCCAATCTGGCAACGAAAAACCACGCTTGTTTCGATTGCCCGAAGATGATGCCCTAATCAACCGCATGGGTTTTAATAACCATGGTGCAAGTGTGATTGCCGCCCGACTTGAACTTTGGCAGCACACCCACGGAAAACCAAAAGTGCCGCTTGGGATTAACCTTGGTAAATCTAAAATCACGCCGCTCGAGCATGCCCCACAAGATTACTTGGACAGCCTGACTAAACTTTGGGCATATGGTGATTATTTTGTTTTGAATGTCTCGAGTCCAAACACGCCAAACTTACGACAACTCCAAGACCGCGCCCCACTCGAAGAATTACTGAGTACCGTGATGGGTTTTGCTCGAATCCAAACAACCCCCAAACCGATTGCCTTAAAAATCGCCCCTGATTTAACCTGGTCTCAGATTGATGAAATCCTTGAAATTGCAATTGCACATGGCATTGCAGCCATAATTGCCACAAACACCACCACGGCTCGAGATGGACTAAAAACCCCAAGTTTAGAAACAGGTGGGTTGTCTGGGCAACCGCTCAAAAACCGTTCGCTCGAGGTACTGCATTACCTTGTTCGGCAGCTTGAACATAAAATCCCCATTATTTCCGTCGGTGGGGTTGCCAGTGCCACCGATGCCAAAGCGAGGCTTGAGGCTGGTGCGGCTTTGGTGCAACTGTACAGTGGGTTTATTTTTGAGGGTCCATTGTTACCAAGTCGGATGACGCGAGGATTATGGTTCAGCGACTAGCTTCTGGTTGTTAGCTCTTAGCCATCATGTGCTAAACATAATTTTTGAGTATTTCTAAAGATGCTTTGCAAACCCAATGACCTACTAGACCCACGCCCATCATTCTAAATGACGTACTTGCTACAACACCCGTTCTGGCTTTGGGTTACAGTTAATTATGATTAAGTTCTTCGCGCCGCTTTTCCTCGAGAATACAATCCCATTCGCTACCTATGCTGGTAAACTTAGGGACAACGGCGCAAAACTCGAGGCTTATTTTGAACGGGCTGGAGATACACCAACCTCGCGGCGGATTCTGCGGCATATCGTGGCAATCGAACGTTGGGGTTTGAACCGTTTGCGGATGCTTTTGGGCGAAAAACCTTTGCAGATGGATTCAAGTAAAGACCACTATCCGCCCGAAACGGTAGCGTGGAATGTTTTGCTGACCGATTTTAAGGATGTGCGGCGTGAACTTGTGACTTTGACCCCCTTTCTCGAGTCGGCAAGCGGTAAAGTTGCCCATAATATGATGGGCGATTTAAGCCCAAGGGCTTGGCTTAAATACCTAGATTTTCATGCCAATGCCGAAAGCTCACGGGTTCGGGTTAAATAAATTACTATTAGGCAATGCTCCAATCTTTTTTAGAAGGCAATATCCGCTCTCTGGCTCGAGCCATCACGCTAGTCGAATCGGCTGACCCGCGTGGTTTTGAATTATTGTCTGATTTGCGTACTCAGCGCCAAGGTTCTCAGACCCTTGTGATTGGCATGACTGGTGCGCCGGGGGCTGGTAAAAGTACCTTAACCGACGCGCTCATAACGGCTTGTCGAGCGGCTGGTTCTCGAGTGGCGGTGCTTTGTATTGACCCGAGCAGTCCGTTTAGCGGTGGGGCAATTCTTGGCGACCGAATCCGCATGGGACGGCATTACCAAGATACAGGGGTCTTTGTTCGCAGCATGGCAAGCCGTGGGACATTGGGCGGTTTAGCTAAAACTACCGTCAGTGTGCTGGCGCTGCTCGAGGCGTTTGGTTTTGAGTATGTTTTTCTCGAGACGGTTGGTGTGGGGCAATCGGAGGTGGACATTGCCAGTGTTGCCGACCATACGGTCTTGGTACTGACCCCAGCCGGTGGCGACGCGGTTCAGGCGTTCAAAGCTGGAATTATGGAAATTGCCGATGTCTTTGTGGTCAATAAAGCCGATTTACCGGGCGCAGAACGTTTAATGCGCGAAATTCGAGCCGCCCAAGAACTGGGGGCGCACGACGAGAACACTTGGTTTGCGCCAATTCTGCAAACCATTGGCAGTCAGCAAAAAGGCATTGCCGAATTGCTGGCGGCAGTCGAAACCCATCGGGTGCATCTTGGTTTAGAAGGCTTGCGGGTGCGTCGGCTCGAGCGAGCCAGATTTGAATTAAACGCTGCGATTCAAGAAGAAGCCCGTACTCGAGCTAAAAATAGTGAGCAAGCCTTGCTCGAACAGATTAGTGCGGGGCGGATTACGGCGAGGGAAGCGGCGCTTGCAGTTTTGGATACCTCTTTTTCGTTGCCTAAGTAGCACTTGGATTTGCGTTCCCGAGGTTAGACTATTTTTCTATGGAATACAGACGACTTGGCAGCAGTGGCTTAAAAATCTCTCGAATTGCCCTTGGTGGTTGGACAACTTTTGGTGGAAGCGTCACCGACGAAGCGCTGGCACGAAGCATTATTGAACTCGCCATAGATGGCGGGGTTAATTTCTTTGACCAAGCTGATATTTATGCCAAAGGCGAATCCGAAAAGCTGATGGGTAAAATTTTGCAAGACCAGAACCGCAATAACCTTGTTATCTCGAGCAAATGCTACTGGAACATGTCCGAAGACCCAAATGACCGTGGTTTGTCGCGCAAGCACATCATGCAGAGCGTAGACGGCAGCTTAAAACGCCTCGGCACGGATTACTTGGACTTATATTTTTGTCATCGTTATGATTTAGAGACCCCACTCGAGGAAACGGTCAACGCCATGACCGACCTTGTGCGAATGGGCAAAATTTTGTACTGGGGAACTTCAGAATGGACAGGTGAGCAAATTGAGGCAGCCGTGCTGCTGGCAAAAGAAAATGGCTTGGTTGCACCAGTGGTGGAGCAACCACATTACAGCCTTGCTTTTCGGTCTCGAGTCGAAAAAGAAATTATTCCAACCACCACCAAGCATGGGATTGGTTTGGTTATCTGGTCGCCACTTGGCATGGGTGTATTGACTGGTAAGTTCGACGCGGGCGAAGTCAGTGGCTCGAGACTGACCGAAACCAAAATTGGACGCGAACTCTACACCCCAGAAATCATCGAAAAAGTACGGACATTAAAACCAATTGCCGATGACCTCGGCATTACCCGTACTGCTTTGGTGCTGGCGTGGGCGCTACGAACCTCAGCCGTCTCGAGTGCAATTGTTGGGGCAACCAAACCAGAACAACTGTCCGAGAGCCTAGCGGCTAAGGATTTGGTTTTAGACAGCAGTGTTGTGGATAAACTCGATTCTATTTTTACAGCTTAATGTGGTTTAACCTTGAAACTCGAGGCTTTGTAGCTCGAGTTTCATCTTTTTTTGTTTTTGTAGGGCATACTGTATTTATGCTTATTCGTTTTTTAGTCACGGTTTTTTTCTTTGTCTCGAGTTTAGCCTATGCCCAAATCCCAGCCTCATGGAATATCGTAGACCCTAAATTTGCAGCGCTGCCCAATGCCAAGGCTTTTTTTGGCACTCGAGCCGGGGTCTTTGCAGGACAGTACGCCTACCGAATGGAGTTGCCAAATACTTGGAATGGCGACTTGGTGATGTACGCCCACGGCAATAAGGGGCTGAACCCTGAACTGAACGCCGATTTTATTCCAATTCGCAAATGGTTTATTGACAATGGTTTTGCTTGGGCAAGCTCGAGTTTTAGTGCCAATGGCTGGGCGGTGCGTCAGGGTGCAGACGAAACCAAAGACCTTGCCGAATTTTTTGCCAGCAGTGTCGCCAAGCCCAAACGAATATTTATTGTGGGTGGCTCAATGGGTGGCAATGTGGTGACAGACAGCCTTGGCAATTTTCCAATTTTTTACGCTGGGGCAATGCCGCTTTGTGGGGTGATGACTGGACTCGAGTTATTTGACTATTTTTTATCGTATGCTTTGGTCGGTGAGTACATTTCTGGGGTTAATCTGTCCTTGAATGGTCAGTCTATTGCCACAGCCAATCTGGTTGATTTTTTCTTTGAAAAATACTTTGGTGGTTTATTGCCGATTCTTGGTAAACCAAAAGCCTACACCGCCAAGGGACAGCAATTTGACAGTGTGATTAAACATCTTTCGGGTGGTGAACGTCCGTACCGTCTCGAGGGGATGTTATCAGGGTCTTCACCAGACATCACTTTGTATGCCACACAATTTGTTGGGGCTGGACTTGGTGTCTTTAATCACAACATCGATAAACAAGTCACGACCAATCTTGGGGTTGAGTACCGCATAGACCCAAATCTGGGTTTGGATGCGGCTGTGCTGAACAAAAATATCCGTCGAGTGACTGCCAATTCCGAAGCCCGTATTCTCGAGGGGCGCTATTGGTACGGGATTCCAAGCGGGCGTATTTTTGTGCCAGTCATGAGTTACCACACCACAGGTGACGCACTTGTGCCTGTCAATATGCAGGTTTCATACCGTCAAAAAGTCGAGTCTCGAGGGCGAGGGGATTTGTTGGTGCAACGCTTTATTCGTCGTCCGGGACATTGCGAGTTTACCGATGCCGAAGTGATTGAAGGGTTTTCTGACCTTGTAAAATGGGTGGACACAGGCAAAAAACCAGAAGGCGACAATGCCTTGGGCGATTTATCTAATGTCGGTATTCGTTGGACAAAACCTTTACGCGATGACGACCCTGCTAAAAAATAAACCTCGAGCCGCCGAGATTATCCGTCTTTCGGAGGCTCAGAGCGGTTTAGGGGCTGTTTTAGCCGCCACCGAGTTGCGATAGGAATTCTTTGTTGCTGTCGGTGCGGTTCAGGCGCTCGAGCAGCATTTCCATTGCCTCAGCGGGATCCATGTCAGAAATGACTTTTCGCAGCAACCACATTTTATGCAGGACATCAGTGGGTAATAGCAATTCTTCGCGGCGCGTACCCGATTTAAGAATATCAATGGCTGGGAAAATTCGGCGTTCCTCGAGACGGCGGCTTAAATGGAGTTCCATATTGCCTGTGCCTTTGAATTCCTCGAAAATCACATCATCCATTCTCGAGCCAGTTTCGACTAAGGCAGTTGCCAAAATGGTTAAGCTGCCACCGTCACGGATTTTACGGGCAGCCCCCAAAAAACGCTTTGGGAAATAGAGCGCGTTGCTGTCCAAACCACCCGACAGGGTGCGCCCTGTGGCTGGCGTGACCAGATTATTCGCTCGAGCCAAGCGCGTGATGCTGTCGAGCAGGATAACAACATGACCGCCTTCTTCGACAATGCGGCGGGCGCGTTCATGGACAAACTCGGCAACCCGCACATGGTTCTCTGGTGGCTCATCGAAGGTACTTGCTACGACTTCGGCAGTGGTACTCTCCCTAAAATCGGTGACTTCTTCGGGGCGCTCGTCTACCAGTAGCACAATCACTTTAATTTCTGGGTGATTGGCGGTGATGCTGTTGGCAATTCGCTTTAGAAGGGTAGTCTTACCCGCTTTGGGCGGCGCGACAATCAGCCCACGCTGCCCTCGACCAATTGGGGCGAGTAAATCCACGACCCTCGAGGCAACAGTAGCCGCATCGGTCTCGAGAATAATTTGGCTGTCTGGATGTTCGGGAATCAGGTCATCGAATTTGGGACGCAGGGCGGCGGCAGCAGGGTCTTGGGAATTGACCGCTTCAACCCGAATCATCGAGTTAAAACGCTCGATTTCTTTACTCGGACGTGCCACGCCAACCACATAATCGCCGGTGCGAAGTTGGAACTGCTTAATTAAGCCAGCCGAAACAATCACGTTTCTGGATTCAGGGGTGAGCAAACTATCTTGCAGGAAGCCATAACCATCCTCGGAGATTTCTAAAAACCCCTGCGCCAGACTAAACCCGTCCTCAAGCGCGTGTTTCTCGAGAATAGCCAGTACCAAAGCCTCTTTTTCGAGGTCTTTAGCGTTTTCCACCCCAGCTTTGGTGGCAAGAAGATGAAGTTCGGGGAGGATTTTTTGTTGTAACTCGAGATAATTCATTTAAGGACTCCGATGGAATTCTAGCTCTATATAATTCAATTTTGTATTTTTGTATTTTTGCGGCATCGTCTTATGGTTGCTTTTACATTATTTTTATATTTTACTAAGTATTTAGATTTTTTTAATTTGTAACCTTCAAAACCTCTCCACGCGAAGTATAAAAATAACTGACTGTTTACCAATGAAGCGCCAAATTGAATTCCATTTTGGATATTTTCTATACTAAAAAAATGATTTAAACTCAAACTAAAAAATAAAGATATGGTAAATACATAGATAATAATTTTGTACGAGCCTTCTTTGCTAAACTTATATTCATAAAAATAAGTATAAAAACACAATAGAACTAAAATAATTGCAAAAAAGGTAAGCAAAAAAGCCGATGTTTCGTTATATATTTGTAGAATAGTTAAAAAATTTGTCATTTTTTTAGATCCAAAAGCTAAAGAAGTTGAATAAAGAACTACAAAAACAAGTGTTACCACAGATAACAGAAATGTAAAAAACTCTCGTCTTGAGAGATAAGGCTCATTACTTCGTACTTCAATAAAAGATGGAGATTTCTTTTTACTTGAGAATACACAAATTTCTATTTCAAACTCGCGAATTTGAAAATTAAGTAGCAAAATATTATAAAACCATAAAAATAAAAACGAACCATACAAACCAATGACCACTGGAATTGAGATAGCAAGGAAATTATCTGATTTACTAATGTTGAACATAAATCCAATTATTGTAGTAAAAGCAACCAGCGAAGCTGCTGCAAAACCAAGGTATAAACGAACTTCTTCCGAGTAGATTTTATGCTGACTTAAAAGATAATCAAAATAATACTTGTCTTTCTGAGTTTCCATTAAAAACCTCACCTCCGTTTATAATCTTAGTTTAGTAGGGTGGTCTGGTCTCAGACCACAATTTCCTTCTCGAGACCTATCATACCAAAATTTTCATTCTCTCGAGTTTTGTAGGGTTTCGCCCACGTACACTTTCCCTCTCTCGAGTTTAGTAGGGTGGGCTTTGCCCACAACTTCCCTGCTCGAGACCATCCTACCAAAATTCTCACCCTCTCGCGGCGCTAAAGTTTTAGCGCTAATCGCAAGCCGTCATCCACTAAACCCATCAACTCTTCAGGCATTGTCGAAACGTACTCGGTCAAAAATGCTTTATCCACCGTAAGAACCTGTGAAACATTGACCACACCATCTCTTGTTAAGCCCGTTTCCTGACTGGTTAAAAATAAATTACCGGGTGCGTCGGCTCGAGTCAGATTGGTTGTAAAAATCACAACAATCACGGTTTGAATTCGGCTTTTATTAAAATCAGTGTTGGAAATAACCAGAACTGGTCGTCTGCCACCTGGTTCAGCAGCTACAGCTTCGGGTAAATCTGCCCACCAAATTTCACCTCGAGTCAAGACCAATCCTCGGCGGGTAACGATGCCATTTGTATTTTGTGTAATTTGCTGTCTAGTCTCGAGTCAGAATCGGTATAGACGTTATTAAGTTGTTCAGTGATACTTTTTTCTTTTGCCAGAAAATCATTCATTGCCTGTGTGAATAATTCACTACTCGAGATACCCTTGGCTTTGGCGTAACGTTCAGCTTGGCGTTTGGTGTTTTCTGGAATTTCAAGAATTGTTGGCATCGTACTGTTTATCGTAGCAAAATTCTAACTTTACTGCTCGAGACCATCCCACCAAAATTCTCATCGTCTCGAGGCTATCAGCTTTGGCTCAAGCCTCATCTGGCATGGCATCGGTAATTTGTACATCGGTTAATTCGATTTGCTCAACTGTACTGGCAATTTGCGAAGCAAAAACCGTCAAACCAATTTCAGCATCCTCGAGTTCATCTGGTGTTTTTGCAGCCTCGAGCGCCGCATACAAATTCAGGTACTCACGGCATTCAGTCGCTAATTCACGCAGGAGCATGGTCATACGAGCTTGTAACTCTGGTAATTCCTCGGATTCTGGTTTTTTTGGAAAAGCAATCATGGTTTCCTCCTATGTGGTAATTTCTCTTCACGGCGTGTGCGTAAGCGTTCGTTTCGTTCAATGTCGTTGACCCATTTTTCTATCAGTCGTCGGTCTGGCTGTGGTTTCTCGAGTTCGGCACGGATTTTGGCTTTATGGAGTTCTACTTGTCGGGCATAACCATCTGATTGTTTTCGTAAGCGCTTGTTTTTGCCCATGAAGTATTCTACCGCGATTTGCAAAACGATGCCTGTTTTGTACTTACGATTCGGAGGTCAGCATGAACAGTGTAATGGAAACTCAAAAAATAGCACCAAACCCAAACCTTGCCGTTATAGATTACGATTACCAAAGTCCGGAAGGTCGAATGGTGCAAGTGCAAGGTGTGCCAATTAAAACTCGAATTGACCATACAGGCGAAGTCCATCAAGTATTGTCGAGTGATGTTGCCACAAGATTGTATGAACTGATTGGACAAGCGCTTGAGGGTAATTCCTTAGTGCAGCAAGGCATTTTGTACACTTAGGGTTCTCTAGAGGCTATCAGCTTTGGCTATTAAACTTGTATCATCTGCCATGTCCAAACATCAGCTTCGGCTCGAGCAAAAACGCAAACGCGCTGGGCTGCCCGATGTCTCAGAGGCTGTATGCCTTGGGCTGGCTGCGTGGCTCGAGGAGTTGCAAGCAAGCACGGTTTTGGCGTACAAGGCTTTTGGTTCTGAAATTTCCTTGGATGCCTTGCCATTGCTCCTGCCACAAATTCGTTTTTTGACCACTCAAGTACAAAGAACAGGTGTTTTAACTTTGCATGATTTTGCACTGGCGACTGTGCCAAATCGCTATGGTATTCTCGAGCCACCTTTAACTGCACCTGTTCTCGAGCCGAGTTTAGTGGATGTGGCACTTGTGCCGGGCTTGGCGTTCACAAAGGCTGGTGGGCGCTTGGGTTACGGCGGTGGGTTTTATGACCAGTTACTGCCGCAGTTGCGCCCAAGTTGTGTTACTTGTGGTGTGACCCATTCAGCTTTGCTATTAGATTCTCTGCCACTCGAGGCTTTTGATGTCCGCGTGATGTATTTGGCGCTCGAGACGGAGGTAGTTTTGACTTTATAATCTGCAAAATAAACGCAATGAACCTTTGGCATAGCCACCAATGGCAGGACTTGTTTAACCACCAATGGCAGGACTTGTTTAGCCACCAATGGCAACCATGGTGCGTTCCCGAATTTGCGGTAGTAAATCACCCATGCGATCTTTTTGATGGGCTGCCTCGAGTAACACATCTATCAAGGCTTCGATGGGGTTCGAGCTTTCAAAAGCGGCATTGGCATCAAGTTCTCGGTCGGTCAGTAAACACGGACGAACTCTGCGGTCGGCGGTTAAACGCATTCTCGAGCAAGCTCCACAAAAAGGCTCAGAAATCGGGTTGATAAAACCAAGTGTGCCTTGACTGTTGGGGATTTTATAGACTCGAGATGGGCTGCTTGGGTCGGTAGGAACAACTTCTAGCACCCCGTACACTTCTTCTATTACGGCTTTAACGGTTGCTCCAGCCAAAAAAGCACTGTTATAGCTTTCCAAATCCGAATTATTGAGGTGCATATATTCAATAAACCGCACATGCAAAGGTTGCTCGAGTGATAAGGCAGCCAAGTCCAGCAGTTCGGTGTCGTTAATGCCGCGCATCGTGACAGCGTTGAGTTTGACTGGGTGCAGATTTAGTTCTAAAGCAAGGTCTATGGCATCAAGCACTTGCTTAACATCGCCACCACCTGTGGCTTGTCTAAAAATACTTGGATTGAGCGCGTCTATCGAAATGTTGACCCGATTTAAGCCAGCCTCGAGTAATTCTTTGTGTCGCCGCCTGAACATTGTGCCGTTGGTGGTCATGGCAATATCTTTGACACCGGGGGTGTTACGAGCATTGTCCATCATTTGTGGTAGTTCTTTGCGTAAAAGCGGTTCACCCCCCGTAAACCGAGCCGCATCTAAACCCAGTAAAGCCGAGGCACGAACAAAATTGTCCACATCCTGGACACTTAATCCGCCTCGAGGTTCGGGGTGGGCATCGGTTAAAGGGTCGCAGTAAGCACAGTGAAAATTGCAACGCGGTGTGACAGAAATGCGTAAATCACGAATGATTCGCCCAAAACGATCAATCAGCACAGTTGGGCGTTCAAGAGTTGACATGCTGGCTATTCTAAGCCCATTTGTGGTCTAAAGATGTCTGCAGTGCAACAAAGGCTTTGGAAATAGTCCAAAGCCTTTGTGACGGTTTAACCAAACTGCTTACTTGGTGCGTCCAGAAAGTAAGTCCTCGGCTTGTTTTTGGGCTTTGTCGAGTCCGTCTTTAGCACTGATTTTACCTGCCACGGCTTCTTTGATAGCAGCCTCGAGGATATTAAAACGAATCGCTTCCCAATCAGAAATACGTGGTTCATAATTGGCAAAACGGGCTTGCTTAATCACATTGTTAAAGTCGGGGTTGGCTTTGACAAAATTCTTGTACTCAGTGGTTTCAGAAGCCAAGTCACTCGAGGGTACATAGCCTGTTTGGGTGGCAAAAATCGCACTGTTACGGGCTTGAACCGCAAAGTTCATAAATTTACCGGCTACGGCTTGTTGGGCTTTGGTTGCGTCGTTAAAAATAACCAGGTTTGTACCTTGGATGAGGGCTGTGCCGGGTACGCCGCGTTTTGCTCCGGGTAGTGTATCAATCCCAAGGTTAAATTTGGCAGCGCTCTTATAGAATGGCATTCCAGCGCTGGTATCAAGCGCAAAACCAAAGGTGTCGTTCAGTTGGCTGTTGATAAAACCAGAGGTGATTGGACGGGCGGCTTTTTCGGCTGTCAAGTCTAAAAACCATTGTAGGGCTTTAACCGCTATCGGGCTGTTGAGTTTAATCTTACCGTTTTCTTCGTATTGCCCACCTAATGTTAAGAAAATTGGGGCGAAGGTGCTGGCGGTGGGTTGAAACCAAAAGGCAGGGGCATTTTGCGCCCTTGAAATATCACGCACAGTTTGGGTGAATTCTGCAAGGGTAGCGGGGACTTTGGCATTGTATTTTTTCAACAAGTCTTTGTTGCTATACATCAGTTGAATACTTTTGTTAAACGGCATTCCGTACAACACGCCCTTAAAAGTGGCGGCTTCGATAAAGCGTTTTTGCAAGTATTGGGTTCGTACACCCACGGTTTTTAGGTCGGTCAGTTTATCTGCCTCGAGGTACAAGGCAATGTTATTTTCAAAAGCCTGTGCCATTGCGGGGACTTTACCAGCCGCAAAACCGGCTTTAATTTTGGTGGACAAATCGCCATAACCACCTTGGGGAATTGGCAGCACACAAGTTTCTCCTGCGCTTTTGTTGAACTCGGCAGCCAAGGCGTTCAACACATTTTGCTGAACCGCATCACGGAAACCATGCCAGAATTCAGCCACAGTACTTGCTTTGGCACATTGGGCTTTGACCACATCGGCGGGGGTTTGTTGCGCCCATGAAGTTGCGGCGGCAATCACACCAAATGCACCTAGAATAGCTATTTTTTTCATGTGTACTCCTTTTAGGCTCGAGACTCCTCGAGTTTGTACTGGCTCGAGATTCGAGCAACTCCCGTTACTCTAGCATTTGATATAAACCTTGTCAGGTTTCGGTCAGACACTCCCAATGTGATGATGGTCAGACACTCCCAATCAGGTGATGGTCAGATGCACCCACTCAGGTTATGGTCAGACACTCCATTTTGGGCTGCGCTTCTCGAGAAAAGCCGTCACCCCTTCTTGTAAATCATCTGTTCCGCGAATCCAGGCATTGACTGTGACAGCATGTTGCAAACCATCCTCGAGACCAAAGCTGTACAGACTCGAGAGCAGTTCTTTGCTGCTGCTCAGGGCAGTTTGGGAGTTCTGGGCGAGTAATTGGGCAATTTCTAAGGCTCGAGTTAAAGCACTACCAGTTGGCACGACCTCATTGACCAGTCCCATGCGGTATGCCTCGAGTGCCGAGATGAGTTTACCAGTTAAAAGCAGTTCTCGAGCATGTTTTTCGCCAATTGCGCGAATTAAAAAAACACTGACGATGGCTGCCACAAAACCAAGTTTGACTTCGCTGTAGCCAATTTTGCAACCCTGTCCAGCCACAATTAAATCACAAGCTGTGGCGAGTCCAGCCCCTCCAGCCACGGCTGCGCCTTCAAGGGCGGCAATGATTGGTTTAGGAAACTGATAAATCTGTTTTAGGGTCTGAGCAATTAAACTCGAGTCTTGCTTTTGCAGTTCTGCCGAAGCACCGAGTAAATTCTTTAAGTTCTCCAAGTCAGCCCCACTCGAGAAGGTATTGGCTGTTCCTGTCAGCACCACGGCTCGAACTTGCTGGTTGGTCTCGAGGGCTGCCAACTGTGTTTGTAATGCCCGTAGCAGTCCAGGAGAGAGCGCATGGCGTACCTCTGGGCGATTCAGGCTTAAAATGGCAATTTGGTCTTGAATATCCAGCAGCACAAGTTCAGACATGGGTCTATTTTAACGTTTTTAACCCAACGTTTTTGGACAGATGTTCGGGTTTAGGCTTTAAGAACCGCTTAAAATTTGAATAATTTTCAGTTTAGCGTAAGTATTAAAAGACCGTTGAATATCTAGCTTAAGCCTTTGTATGACAAAGCTGCTCTGTGTTTTTTAATAGGTTTTTTAGATTGCCCTGCACTGAATTAAGTACAAAATTTGCTGGTTAAGATTGACAATAGGGCTTGGCTTTCCGTAGAATCCTCGAGGTTAATAAAAAACAAACGCTTGTCTCGAGACTCGAGGCGACTTGTTTTTATAGGAGGATGGGATGAAGAAACGTTTTGTTGGTTTAGCAGTCTTGGCAGCCCTTGCAATGGGTGCGGAAGCTCAGAACAAAGGTGTAATTAAAATTGCTTCGCAAACCCCACTTAGCGGCGGTCAATCGAAGCTCGGTGTTGCTATCAGCAACGGTGTACGTTTGGCAATTGACGACGAAGGAAAACTGATCACCGCCCTCGGCTTTAAGCTCGAGTACGCTCCGTTTGATGACCAAGCCAAAGCCGAACAAGGTGTGGCAAACGCCAACCGTATGATTAACGATTCCGACATTCTCGGTGTGGTTGGTCACTTGAACTCGGGTGTGGCTATTCCTTCGAGCGAAGTTTATGCTCGCGTTGGTTTAGCCATGGTTTCCCCAGCCAACACCAACCCTCTGGTCACAGACCGTAAGTCGACTGTTAATGTTGCCAGCCGCATTTGTGGTCGTGACGATGTTCAAGGTCCAGCCGGGGCAGACTATGTAGTTCAAACCCTCAAAGCCAAGAAAATCTACGTGATTAACGACAAGACCGCTTACGGCGAAGGTTTGGCTGCGGCATTTGATGCTCGCGCTAAAGCCCTTGGTGCAAGCACTACCCCAATTGGTATTGAGGCTTCCGAGCGTGACTTTGCCAGCATCCTCAACCGTGCAAAAGCCGAAAATCCTGATGTTGTCTACTACGCTGGTATTTACGACCAAGCGGGTCCTTTGTTAAAGCAGATGCGCGCCCGTGGTTTGAACCAACCATTCGTCGGTGGCGACGGCTTGGACGGCTCTGATCTTCAAGCCCTTGGTGGCGATATGAAGAATGTCTACTTTACCACCACAGCTGTGCCAATCTCGAGCTTGCCAGCCGCTAAAGGCTTTGCACAACGTTACAACAAGAAATTTGATGTCAGTGCCGAAGGTTACGCTGCCTACGGTTACGATGCTGCCCGTGTGGTCATCCGTGCAATTGCTGCGGCTGGCAAAAAAGGCAAGCCAAGCCGTGAAGCGGTGGCTGCGGCTGTCCGTCAAGTTAAAATGCAGGGCATTACAGGTGCAATTGCCTTTAACAACCGTGGCGATTTGCCAGTTGCAAAATACGTGATTGTGGCTGCCCAAAACAACTACGACGACAACAAAGTCAACAAAATTGTTAGCGTGGCTGCACCAACCCCAGAACTGAAGTAAGAAGCTGTAACCACAATTAAGGACGGGGAAACCCGTCCTTTTGTCGTTTCTCGAGCCTAAAATGGGTCGTTAGATAGACGAAAATCAAATACCTAGAAAGAGCATTAAGAAGCTAGAAGACTAGCCGCTAGTAGCTCACTAAAAGAGGTGATTATGTCAGCAGAGTTGTTCTGGGGGTTGTTACCGCCTACCATTGTAGATGGTTTATCAATTGGTTTGATGTACGCCGTAATAGCACTTGGCTACACCATGGTTTATGGTGTTCTCGAGTTTATCAATTTCGCCCATTCAGAAATTTTTATGGTTGGAGCAGTGGTTGGCGTAGAGCTAATTACCGCCATTTTAGTACCCACTGGTTTACATGCCCTCATTCAAGTATTTATTGCTATTGTCGTGGCGGCGGCTGCGGCTGGGGTCTTGGCAGTGACGATTGAACGGGTGGCGTATCGTCCTTTGCGAATGCGGAATGCCCCGAAGCTCGTGCCGCTTATTTCGGCAATTGGTATGAGCTTGTTATTGATTGACATCATGCGGCTAATCCTTAATCCAGCCAATCCAAACCGTCCGTTTCCGTCAGGTGGGGCGTTTGAATTTTTTTCACAACAACTGGATTTTGGGTTTGTGCAAATTAACTATAAAACCCTAACCGTTTTTGTGGTGGTCATGGTGATGTTAGCAGGATTGGTTTATTTGGTTAATTACACCAATCTTGGGCGTGGTATTCGGGCTGTGGCACAGGATCAAGCCACCAGTAGTTTAATGGGGATTAATGTTTCTAATATCATTGTTTTAACCTTTTTTATCGGTGGTGCATTGGGTGGTGTGGCGGGTGTGCTTTACGCCCTCAAGTATGGTGTGGCATCGCCCGTGATGGGTTTTATTCCGGGGCTTAAGGCATTTACTGCCGCCGTACTGGGCGGAATTGGCAGTATTCCGGGAGCGGTGGTTGGTGGTTTGCTGCTTGGTTTACTCGAAACGCTGGCTGGAACGTATCTACCTTTAATGACCAACGAACAAATTGGCACAGAGTACAAAGACATTGTGGCATTCGGCTTACTGATTGTGATTCTGATTTTTAAGCCAGCCGGTTTACTTGGAAAGGCGGTGGCTGAAAAAGTATGACCCAAACTTCTAACGATAAAAGTGCTTTGCTGCTTGCGTCTACCATTATTAGCGGCTTGGTGGCGTACTTTATGGTGCTACAAAAGAACGGTATCGAAAGTTACTTCGTGACTCCTGTAGTGATGTTTTTTTGCTTAAACCTGTATTTTGCGGGTTCTTGGAAGGTTTCTCGAGTTGCCCAAATTGCGGTTTTTGTGCTGGTCTTAGCAATTGGAATTCCGATGATTGGCTTTACCAATTCCTTGTATTTACAAGTGGCAGTTACCATCTGTATTTTTGCAGCCATGTCTTTAGGCTTAAATGTGGTGGTTGGTTTTGCGGGTCTGCTTGACCTTGGGTATGCGGCGTTCTTTGCGGTCGGCGCGTATCTCTGGGCGATTTTTGCCGGTTCACAAGCCAATGAGTTTATTGCTGGCAATCTTTTTCCATTAAATGGCAATTTGGTCTTTGTCTTTATTCCCTTGGCGTTGTTTGTAGCGGCTGGGGCTGGAGCGCTCTTGGGTTTACCTGTCTTAAAAGTCAAAGGCGATTACTTGGCAATTATTACGCTTGGTTTAGGTGAAGTCATTCGGGTACTGGCAAATAACTTAAATAAGCCAATCAACATTACCAATGGTTCGCAGGGGGTGCGGATTGCGCCAAACCCAGAAAACAGTCCACTGGCTTTTATTACCGTGCCGTTATCCGAAGCGACTGGAATCCCATTTTTTCAAATGCAGCTAACCATGTATTACGTCTTAATTCTGGTTGTGGTGGCGGCTGTGGCGGTCTTTGTAACGCGGCTTGATAACTCGAGAATCGGACGGGCTTGGGTGGCAATGCGCGAGGACGAAGTGGCAGCCCAAGCCATGGGTATTCCGCTTGTGCGTACCAAACTGATTGCCTTTGCGACCGGTGCGAGTTTTGCTGGCGCAATGGGTGTACTGTATGCGGCGGTGATTGGTTTTATTTCGCCAAACGACTTTAACTTTGAACGCAGCACCCAAATTCTCGCCATGGTGGTGCTGGGCGGACTTGGTAGCATCCAAGGGGTCATTGTTGGGGCGGCGATTGTGATTAGTTTGAATCAATTGGTGCTTGTGGAGATCAGTCGGGTTTTACAACTGGTGAAACTCCCACCGCGTTTTGACCCGACCCAATACCAACAACTGATTTACGGTGCGATTCTGATTGCGATGATGATTGTGCGCCCTAAAGGCTTAGTCCCCGCCAAACGCAACCCCGCGAAACTCGAGAATCTCGAGCATGGCGAACTCGCCAAAGGGGTGAAATAATGCTTCTTAATGTCAATAAAGCCCGTAAAGTCTTTGGTGGGCTTACGGCGGTCAATGATGTGACTTTTCAAGTTCCCGAGAAAAGCATTATTTCGGTGATTGGACCAAATGGCGCGGGCAAAACCACTTTTTTTAACATGATTACTGGCATTTACAAACCGACCTCGGGCGAAATTATGTTTGATAACCAGAACATGATTGGTTTACGCCCAGATGAAGTAACCGCCAAAGGCATCGCCAGAACTTTCCAGAACATTAGGCTGTTTGGAGCAATGACCACCCTCGAGAATGTGCTGGTTGGGCGGCACACCAGAGCCACCACCAGTTTTTTAGACGCGATTCTGCACAACAATAACTACAAGCAAGATGAACGGGCTGGGCTGCTGCGTGCTAAGGAACTGCTCGAGTTTGTGGGCTTACTCGATAAACGCGACGAACTGGCGGCGAATCTGCCCTACGGTGAACAGCGTCGGCTCGAGATTGCCCGTGCGCTGGCAACCAATCCCAAACTGATTTTGTTAGATGAACCGACCGCCGGTATGAACCCCCAAGAGACCGAAGCCACCAAGCATTTAATTCGGCGTTTGCGCGACGAACAAGGCATTACTGTGGTTTTAATCGAACATGATATGCGCGTCGTGATGACGATTTCCGATAATGTCACGGTCTTGGATTACGGCACGAAAATAGCCGAGGGCTTACCGCATGAAGTTCGCAACAACCCGCAAGTGATTGAAGCCTACCTTGGGCGTGGTGCGGCGGCTGGTGAATTCGGCAAAACTGCCGAAGGAGGTGAAGCCGCATGAGCGACACCAAAAATGAATTGAAGCCCGAAGCTCGTGGCGAACTAATGCTCGAGATTTCAGACCTCCACACCTATTATGGGCAGATTCACGCCTTGAAAGGCTTATCCTTTACAGTTCAAAAAGGCGAAATTGTTTGTCTAATCGGTGGCAACGGTGCGGGTAAAACCACCACGCTGCGAACCATTTCTATGCTTAAACCGCCCAAGCAAGGCTTTGTCAAATACAAAGGACAAAACCTCAACACCACCGCCCCGCACGATATTGTCAAAATGGGCTTAGCCCATGTCCCAGAAGGACGCAGAATTTTTCCGCGTTTAAGTGTTAAAGAAAACCTCGAGCTTGGCGCATTTACGGTACGTGACAAAAAAATCATTGACCAAAGAATGCAGCAAGGCTTTGAGATTTTCCCACGCCTTAGAGAACGCCAAAGTCAACTTGGTGGCACATTATCGGGTGGCGAACAACAAATGCTTGCTTTTGCTAGGGCGCTGATGATAGACCCAGAACTGATTTTGCTCGATGAACCGAGCATGGGTTTAAGCCCGCTTTTTGTTGAAACCATTTTTGACAGTGTGGTCGCCCTTAACAAAGCTGGCAAAACCATTTTGTTGGTCGAACAAAACGCACTGATGGCACTTGGTATTTCGCACCGAGGTTATGTACTGCAAACTGGTGAAATTGTTCTCCAAGGCACAGGCAACGACTTAAAGAACAACGAAGCGGTTCGTAAAAAGTATTTAGGCGAGGATTAAGAGCAGGCAAAGGGCGAAAGGCGAAGGGGTTTAATTTGCCTTTCGCCTTTTCTACTGTCCCTACACCCCTAAATCCTGTGTTTCTCGAGGGCGCGTCCACCAATGCTGGGGCTTGTATCTCACCAATGCTTAGGGCTTGTGTTGCTATTTCACAAATGGCTGACAAATGCGTGACAAAAGGTCGTGAACGCGGTAGAATCACTTTTAGAAATTGGGAAGGAGTGATTGTGTTGGCTGTCCTTTTGCAAGAATTACCTGCTGTGTCTTTTTGGGCTTCTCGAGTACGGGACATGGTAAAGCCTGAGCGTTTTGCCCATATTGAACGGGTGGCGGCTTTAGCCAGAGACATTGCCACGGCTCACAGTTTGGATTCTGACAGGGCATACTTAGCGGGTGTGCTGCATGATGTCGCACGGGATTTACCACACCATGAACTGCTGCGGCTTGCACCTCCAGAAACGGCTGCTGATGCTGACCATCCACTGGCAGTACATGGACGGGCTGGACGAGCTATTCTCGAGCAGTGGGGAATTACCGATGTTGTGATTTTGGATGCCGTCGAAGAACATGTGACCGGACCGCGAGATGGAAATTTGCTCTCAATTTGTGTTTATGTGGCAGATGTTTCTGAACCCGGACGAGGGGTCAACGATAATATCCGCGAATTGGCTTTTTTGGATTTAGAACGGGCATACCACGAAGCCCTGACCTGCAAAGTGCATTATTTACAAAGCAAAGGACGGATGGTTCATCCACGTACCTTAGAGGCGTACCAGCGTTTACTGACCATCCCGCCGCTCGAGACGATGATTCATCAGGCGCTCTAAAACGCATCCGCTAACACCATTCATTCGTTAAACCTCAACTAACTCGAGCCTGATTTCACGCCCAAGTCGAGCCTCGAGCGTAATTAGCATTTCTAAGCTAAATTTATCATGCTTACCACGCATTAAATCAGAAACTCAAGATTGTGCAATGCCGAGTTGTTCAACCGCTTGGGTTTGGGTTAATTGCTTGGCGTTAATAAAACCACGTAAATCATTGATGAGTTTTGAGCGCAATTGCAAAATTGCAGCTTCAGCAGGGTCAAAACCAAGGTCTGTAAAAACATTCCCACTGGATTGAGTAATTGGTTCTTGCATTATTGTCCTCCTATTTGACGATAACGTCGTCTTGGTAATAGGCAACAACTCGCGTACTTCAAGTATTACATCAGGCAAATGCTCGAGCAAACGCTGGGCTTGTTCACGAATCAGGGTTAAAAAGATATAGCTTGAGTGTAAGAGTCGCAAGAAAACAGTGTAGCTCGAGATAAAGGATTTGGGCAAAGCCCAACCTACGCTTCTACTGAGCAACCATAGGCACTTATGATGGCGAAAGATTTTTGACTTTGATATAATGCTCGTGTGAATAACTATTCTGTTGCTCCACAGGAATTAATGTAGTGTTTGATTCTCTGGTAAGCGTTTTAAGTAATCCTGTTGTTATGGGTATTATGCAGGCAACTGGTTTTATCCAAGGTGCATCTTCGGCATTCAAAGATGGTAATAGAGTTAGAGCAGAAAATCAGAGGCAGCAACGTATTATTGATTGTGCTAAACGATTGCTTGAGAAAACCGAAAAATTGAATGCAAGAAAAAGATTGGAAATTGTTGCCTGCATTGATGAGCCTTATATTCAAGGTCGGTTGCGTATAGCAAAAACTCAAACGGATATTTGGATGGTGTTACGTCATATTCATTTAAGGTTCGATTTATCACCTAGAGAAAAAGAACGATTCGTTGATGTTCTGGTTAGTATGTTGGAAAATGAAAAACCCGATGCTGTACATCATCGTATTCTTGAAAACCAGCGACTTTCACAGAAAAAACCTTCCCGTCAATCATCTACACCTCAATATATTTTGCGTTTTGAAGGCGAAAATAGCTTTGAACTTGGGTCAGGTGGAGAATTAAATTTTAAGGCACTTACACCAAAAGGGCAAAAACATCTTTTAGAAGTTAGCAATTTGTTAAGGCTGGGGCAATCTGGAACAATAAGTGTAGATGGGCAAAATATTCGTGCAAAAGCAATACCTAAACATCTTGATGAAATTGCTAAGATAGACGTTATTAGCAAAGCTAATCTTCAAATTATTCCAGTTGTGCAACGAGTCCAAGAAAACTTTATATTTAAGATTAAAGATTTGCAGTGGCAGATTCCTGCATTATTTGAAACAGACATTCTGACTGGTGATATTAGCCTTAAAGTTATTTATAGGCAGCCTAATATAAGTCTGAACTTCATTGGAACACAAAGTAGATTATCTACTAAACATACTGGTAACTTAAATTTTCAAATGTCAGACAATGTTGAATTTTTCGTTTTTAATGATATTCCAGTTCTTGAATTACTTGCCGCTTTTCTTAAGACGTGTGAGTTAAATGTCTGTTTTCCTTCCAGCAACAAAAGTATTCTTGAAATGAGTGGAATAGACCTTGAAAAACGTTCCCAATTATCTAGCTGGCTTTCCTTCATTGTTGATTTTCTTAAAGCCAATAATCTTTTGCTTAAAAATCGAATTATTGAAAATAAACTATTGTTCCCAAGTGGTGACTCGGTTTACTTGCAAGAAATGCACAAACTCTATAAAAGAGTGATTCGTGCCTTTGATATACCAGAAACACCATTTAAGGGGGAGCTTTCAGTGGTTATTGATAAGCTGTTTGAAGGCTCTCAAAATCACATTATCACAAATAATATAATCCCTGAAATTACTTTTTCGGCAGTTTTAATTTCAAATGAAGAGCCAATCTTAAAGCAAATTATTACACTTAGAAATGCCCATGTTGACTTTTCGTGCAATGGGATTCAAATAGAAGCCGAAAGTTTAAGCTCAGCTTTTGAAAAAAGTAACGGGAATCTTGAGCTTAAGTTGACTGGTGGACAAGAAATAATTCAATATGAATCCATAACCAATGAAATAGGTTCATGATTTTTTTGATGTGTAATTTTTTTAGTCGCGCAGGATGTGCTTTGCTCATCTTCTTTGCTCGAGCCATAGCCTTTGCTACCTGCTTAAAGAATGGCTGATGTAAACCAATATGTTCCAAAAACAACCAGCAAAATCCACTTATTTGAGTCAAAAATCATGTCCTGAACAGCTTAAAGTGCATAGATTTGACACGCGCTGCATAACAAGTTATATTGGAAATAAGCAGCGCCCAGATACTGGGCGTTTTTTTATTGGTTTGTGAATTGACTAGAGAAAGACTGTGAACACTGTCAGTATTAACAAAAAACCACCGTAACAGTGGTTTTTTGTACTACTCCCAGTCTCTTGTGTATTCCAGTCCCAGCTAGAAACCTAACCACCTTTTAAGGGTGAAGGGCGGACATTGAAGTGGTCTGCTTTCGCAATTGCGGGTTCAACCTCGACTGGTTAATTATAGCGCAAACTGGTTGCCTTAGCAACGACTGATGAGCCTTACTTCTATAGCTCGAGCCACAGCCTTTATTTGAGCTACCCGCCCATTCATGCTTTTTATGTTCTCGAGAATACTCTGGGCGCGGTCTACGATTATGCCGTGGTATTCGTTGCGTTCATTTATTGCTTGGATGCCCTGACCCAGAGGCGTATACTGTTGCCCATGACGAAATTTGCCGTTGATCCGTCCGTACCTCGTGGTGAGCGCTTTGATGGTTGGGGGTACACCGATTCTGGACTTGACCTCGAGAATGACGGGGTTAAACTGATTGGGGCGCGTTATGAAATGTCAGGTAAGCGCTTGCCAAACTTGCTGACTTGGGCGAATGGGATTCTGAAAACCACTTTGGTTTTGCAGCCCGAATTCGAGGTTCATGACTTAAGCGCCATTTCTGCCGCTCGAGAATTACCCGCTTTCATAGCCGCCCTTGGCAATATTGGTTATAGCCAAGAAGACAATGCACGGCGCAGACATGGGCATGGGCATTCGCTCGAGGAGGTTCATGCAATTCGTCATGGGCGTTTGACTCGAGTACCAGATATTATTTTGTATCCGATTGCAGAAACCCAAGTGCAAACACTGGTGCAACTGGCAAAAGAACATCATGTGCTGCTTGTGCCGTTTGGTGGTGGCTCGAATGTCAGTCATGCACTGGCTTGCCCACCCAATGACCCGCGCCCAATTGCTTCGGTAGATATGCGCCGAATGAATAAAATTATTAGCATAGATAAGGAAAACCGTGTTGCCCATGTCGAAGCGGGAATTGTGGGTTCTGACCTGCAAGCCGAACTCGAGAAGCATGGGTTTACGATAGGGCATGAGCCAGACAGCAACGAATTTTCTACCCTTGGTGGTTGGATTGCCACGCGCTCGAGTGGGATGAAAAAAAATCGCTATGGAAATATAGAAGATATTGTGCTGGATATTCGCATGGTCACAGCCCAAGGTTTAATCGAAGGGCGTGCCATGCCGCGTGAAAGCATGGGGACAGACCCACGCACCTTGGCATTTGGTTCAGAGGGCAACTTCGGGATTATCACCAGTGCCTTTGTGAAAATTTTTGCCCTGCCCGAAGTCCATCAATTTGATTCGGTGCTTTTTAAGAACTTTGCCGATGGCTACGAATTCATGCGTGAACTGGCAAAATTCCCACCATACCCAGCCAGCGCTAGACTGATGGACAATTTGCAATTTCAGTTTGGACAAGCCTTAAAACCAGAAACCTTGGGTTGGAAAGCCACCAAATCTAAACTCGAGCGAGCATTGGTGACAGGACCACTTGGTTTTGACCCGAATTCGATGTGTGCTTGTACATTACTTTACGAAGGTTCTAAGCAAGAAACTGCGTTGCAGTCGGCTCGAGTCGGACAGTTGGCGCGTCAATTCCGAGGATTCAGAGCAGGCAGTGAAAACGGCAAACGCGGGTATCAACTGACCTTCGCTATAGCCTATATCCGCGATTTTTTTATGCGCTTTGGGGTGATGGCAGAATCCTTTGAAACCAGTGTTTCATGGACAGACTTACCCAAGATGTGCGAAGCCGTCAAAACTCGAGTCCTCGCCGAACATAAACGCCTAGGTTTACCCGGCTACCCAATGATTTCATGGCGTGTGACCCAGCTTTACCACACTGGCGCAGCCGTTTATTTTTACCTTGCGACCCTTGCAACTGGTGTTAAAAACCCCGCCGAACAATTTGCGATGCTTGAGCATACTGCCCGTGAAACGATCCTCGAGCATGGCGGGAGTATTTCGCATCATCATGGGATTGGCAAATTACGGGCTGGTTTTGTGAAGGATGTTAAAAGTAAAGCTGGACTAGACTGGATACAAGGCGCAAAAGAACACCTTGACCCAGAGAACATTTTTGGTATTGGCAACCAGTAAGTAGCCTTGTGACAGGGCGAATATAGAGCATCAGCTTAAGCACAAAAGCCTTTCAGTACACGTCAGTACACGCAAAATCGCATTCGGTCAGCCCCTCATCCGTCTCGCAAGCTCGACACCTTCCACCTTGGGGGAAGGATAGGAATGAAGCGGCAAACCGAACAACCCTTTCTTGACCACATACGCGCACCTTCGGGCGTGGTCGCCTCCCGCGCTTTTTGGCGGGATGAGGGTAACGAGCCTAAGCGAGCGCGAATAGCCCGTCAGGTGCTGTCTTATGAGCAAGAAGTTGGGTGAGGGCTGGAACGCGGTATGGACAAATTACCCTCGAGCAACTGGGTTTTTGTTGTTCTCTGTGTTTATAAACCAATAAATTCTGTTAGTACACCCACAAAGCGTTCTTGTTCCTCGAGAAATGGCGTGTGACCACTGTTCTCAAAAATCACTTCACGGTAATCTCCATGAGCTTCAAGCAATGCCCTTGTTTGGCTGTTCATGGCTTGTGGTGGGCAAATATCCGCACCAGGATACCCAGGAATAATGCCGAGGCTGCCTAGAAATGCCATATCAAAACTCGAGGTGTCGGACACAATTTGGTCATGAGCGCCGCGCACCCAAAGAACGGGGATGTGTTTTTGGGTTGCAAAGGCACTTAAGTTCTGGTATTTGGGGCTAAACGCATTGGCAACCCCTCGAGTCCCGGGGGCAACCATTGGGTAATGCGAACTGGGCAGCATATCGCCGGGGTAGTTGTCTGCGCCGCAGGCTGTACTGAACATGCTTTCTAAGAGGTTCTGCTCGAGTTGGAGGGAGACGCGAAAACCCGCTTTGAAATAAAAATTATTCAGCACCCAACGTGGGCTGCCTTGGGTATCGCTCGAGTCACGGTTTTTTACGGCTTTAACAAAATCTGCATTGACCGTGCCGCCACCAGAACCCGCAAATTCGGGGCTGTTGGCAGTGCCGTTTATGCCATGTGTGCCACCAAAACCGTAAGGCGAAATTGGCGCAACCAAGGTCAGGCTTTTGAAGGCTGTGGGGTGTTTAATACACAACTGCGTGGCAATCCCGCCGCCCATACTCCAGCCAAGGATATGGACGTTTTGAGTCCAGCCTTTTTGCTCGAGCAATGCCCAAACATCATCTGCCCAATCGCGCAGACCTCGAGTCGCATCCACAGCCTTAGTTTCCGAAGCGCCATAGCCGCGTAAATCTGGGGCGATAACCGACCATGAACTGGGCATGGTCTCGAGTAACGGCGCAAAAAAGGCACTGCTCGAGACATTGCCATGCAGCAGTAATACCCGAGTTTCTCCACTGCCATGCTCGAGAATATGGGTGTTTAACCGACTTGTTTGAATCATTGGCATAAAAACCTCCAAAGGGCAGGCAAAGGGCGAAGGGTTTTAATTTGCCTTTTGCCTTTCGCCCTTCGCCTTCTTCTCACCTCGAGTTCCAATCTGGCACAGGATAAATAATCGGCGCGCTGGCAACTGGAATTGGAAAAATCGGTACGCGCTTGCCATTGCGGAATTGGAAATTGAGCCATTCACCGGTCTTAAAACCCTGATTTTTAATTTTCAGGCTTGGCGAGAAGGTCAGTCTGCCAAACGGTGTGGAAATATCGGTTTTGGCAAGTTCGACTGCCACTTTGTCTTTGTCGGTACTGCCAGCGCGGTTAATGGCGGCGGCAAGGGTTTTAAGTTGTATATAGGCAAGCGGCGCAATGTATTCTTGGGTGATTGTGCCAAATTTCTTGGTGTAGGCGGTCACAAATTCTTTACTGGCTTTTAAGGGGCTGGTTGGCAACCATAGGCTTAAGCCACTGACCCCTTGACTGAGTTTATTCTTTTCAAACCCAACGGGCCAACTGGCTGGCACACCATAAATAATTCCGGGGTTAAAGTTTAGTTCTTTACTCTGTTGGGCGATTGGTAAGGCATCTGCGTCGTAACCAATCCAGTAAAAAATATCCACATTCGAGCCTTTGGCTTTAGAGATAATCGGGGCAAATTGTCCAGTGCCAGTTTTGAATTTCTCGAGCAGCACGACATTAAAGCCTTCTTTTTTGATTTGTTCGGCAAAAATTGGTGCGCCCGAACCAAAGACACCATCTTCGTAAGCAATCGCAATGTTTTTTGCACCTTTGGCACGACTCAAGAACTTAAAGAAATCCACCACCGCTTGATTGTTGTAATACGCCCACGGATGAATATGGAAAAAATACGGGTAGGTGGCGTAAGCATCTTCAACTGGAATGGCGGCTGCTCCAAGGGTGTACATAAAGGCGTTAAATTGCTTGGCTGCGCCTGAAATGGCAATCACATTGCCACTACCAAAACCACCCGCGAAAAAATCAACTTTATCTACCGTATACAATTTCGTGAAGGTCTGAATTGCCGTGGCTGGCGAAGAAGCATCATCCTCGAGACTAAATTGCAAAGGCTTACCCAGCACGCCACCCGAAGCATTGATTTCCGAAAGCGCCAATTGATACCCCGTCTCGGCAGCCTTACCCGAAACACTTGAAGCCCCCGTCAAAGGCAAAATACTACCAATTTTAACAGCATTTGTTTGTTGGGCGCTCGAGATACCCAAAGTAACGGCAAGCGCGGTGCTAGAACTCAGGGCGAAAATCGTTTTCCAGTTCATAAATCCTCCTAGGAAGGGCAGGCGAAAGGCGAAAGTAAAAGGCAAAAGTTTTTTCATAGCTCATAGCTCATAGCTCATACAACACAACAGCTTCACCTTGGCATAAGACCTCCTTGTGTTGGTTTGTGCAGATGCACTCGAGGGTATAAATGGGTTTGTCTGGGCGAATGGCGGTAATCGTGGCGGTGGTGCTGACGGTATCGTCAATAAAAGTTGGAGCGCGAAATTTGAGGTTTGAAGCAAGGTAAATACTGCCATGACCGGGGATTTGATTGCCGATGATGTTGGAAATAAAAGCGGCTAGTAATGCACCATGGACAATTCGTTTGCCAAAGCGGGTTTGGGCAGCGTAGGCTTGGTCTAAGTGAATCGGGTTGTGGTCGCCGGAAATTTCGGCAAACAAGCGCACATCGGCATCTGTTATGGTTTTAATCAGGGTTCTTGAATCACCAACAGCAAAAATCATAAATCCTCCAAAAAAGTCTTGACTTGGGTTAAAAACCACTCAGGGTCTTCAAGTGGTAGCCAATGCCCAATGTTTTCTCGAGTTTTGAAAATGGCGTGTGGCAGTTGGGTTGTCAGTTCTTGGGTGATGCTTGGCGTGACCAGCACATCGGCTTGACCCGCTAAAATGAGGGTCGGGAGGCTTGCGAGGGACTGGGCAGACTCGAGGCGATTCCAAGTACCGAGTTCAACTGCAAAGCCGTTACCGATTGCAAAAGGTAGGGCTTGGGCATCATCTAAAATGGCTTCCCAGAGTTCGCCAGAATGTGCAGGCAGACTTGGGCTTTGTACCTTAAAAATCTGCTCGAGCAGAGGGTGATTGGTGGGGATTAAAGCGCGGATTGCATCCCCCGCAGGGTTATGTGGGAAACCTGTCAGGCTTGGGCTTGAAACCAGGACAAGCGCCGCGTATTTACTTGGGTCTCGAGCCGCAAGTTCAAGTGCCAATACACCACCGAGGCTATGCCCAAGTAAAACGGGTCTCTCGAGGTGCTGGATTTTCGTCTCGAGCCAATCGCAAATGGTTTTGATGTTAGTGTCCTCGAGTGGTGGAATAGAAGCAAAACCGGGTAAGGTCGGCGCAAAGCACAAGCACGGAGCAGATGCCAGAAAAGTAGTCCACCAACGGCTCGAGGCATAATTACCATGCAGTAAAATCAAGGTGCTTTCTTGTAGGGGCGAATCTTGTGTAGCCCGAGATTCGGCAATGAATTGTTTTTGCAAAACATGCTTGAGGATTTTTCCAGTCGCACTTTTTGGTAATTCGGATAGGAACAGATAATGTTTGGGGATTTTATAACTGGCTAACTTAGGACGTAAGAAATTTTGTAATTCCTCGAGACTCAGGCTTTCTCGAGTCACCACAGCCGCCAGTGCAACCTCACCCCAATCGGCATCTGGTACGCCCAGCACAGCACATTCTAGGATATTTGGGTGTTCATAAATAGAACCTTCAATTTCAAAAGGGTAAATGTTCTCACCGCCCGAAATAATCATCTCTTTGCTTCGTCCGATGATGCTGTAATGCCCGTCAGAATCGCGGGTGGCAATATCGCCAGTGAACAGCCATGTTTCTCCATTGATGGTTTTAAGCACATCATTGGTCTCGAGTGGTTTTTTCCAGTAGCCACCCATGATTTGCCTGCCTGATAAAGTCAGTTCGCCAGTGGTGGCTTCATTGCCATTTTTGTCACGCAGTACAGCTTTTAAGCTCGCTATCGGCAAACCAACACTGCTCGGTTTAAGTTGGGCATTCTCGAGGTTCTGGGTAAAACAATTGACTCCTGCTTCGGTCATGCCGTAGCCAAGTTTGAACTGCACACCTTTTTGATAAAATGCTTCTCGGATATGATTTGGACAGGGGCTACCACCGGTAATCGCGTACTTAATTTGCGAAAAATCAAAATCCTCAAAGACTGGAAACTCAATTAGTTTTTGAAACATCGTCGGGACAGCAAATAAAAGCGTACAACCACAATCCTCAACCATTTGTAAATAGGCTTGGGGGCTGAATTTCTCGAGAATTGCCACCCGTCCACCAAGCTCGAGTAATGGGGTTGCCAGTGCATTAACCCCAGCGTGAAACATCGGTGTAGCAATGATGGTGCAATCATTCTTTTCTAAACCCCAAGAAGTTATCGTGTCAGAAATATTGGTTTCAAACATTTCTCGAGTAATCTGTGCGGCTTTGGCAATGCCAGTTGTGCCACCCGTGAATAAGAGCATCACTGTGTCAAATGGTGAACTCGAGATTTCCTGATTTGAAGATGTTATTTCATTATTGGGTAGTTGGGCGAGGCTGTCTTGACCATAAGCACGCACCTGACGGGCATGGTCGCGTACCTCGCCCCTACGAAAAAAATTGTTCTGTACCGTAGGGGCGAGGCACGCCTCGCCCTCTGAAAGTAAATAATTTTCATTGCCAATAAAAGAAGAGCTTTGTCCAATCGTTATTACATATTCTTCTATTTCCTCGAGTATGACCAATTGCAATTCTGGCAATTGCCGTTTTGCCTCCTCAGCTTGTGCTGCAAATTCTATAGCATAAATCAAAACTCGAGGCTCAATGTATTTAACCAACGGCGCAAGCTCGAGCGCTGGCAAACGGTAATTCAGTGGCACATGAATCCAACCGTGTCTGAGCGCAGCATAAATCCCCTCGAGCAGAATCGGATGATTTTGCGATAGCACCGCGACGCGCTCACCAGTGGTCACGCCAGCTTCAACTAAGTAGCTGCACAGTCTGCCGATTCGTCTTTCAAAATCAGTTCGCGTCAGCCAAGTGCCACGCCAGAAAATCGTGTTCACCACTGCACCCCCACTGCATTCCAGACATAACCCACGCCCGCCGAAGCCAGCACAATTCTCGAGCCAGCTTGCACCAAACCCTGTGCTAGTGCCAGTTCTAAAGAAAGCAACTGATCTATTTGTCCAATGTGTCCGTAATCCGATAAATAAATAGTCTGATTTGCCCCTAAACCCAAACGCTCGAGAATTGTGCTGTGAGCGCTTGGTTTCATGTGCAGAATCCCAAGGTAATCTATTTGCTTAAAGCCACTGCGCTTGGCAGTTTCTTCTACTACTTGCACAAAATTATCTAAACTTTTTTGCTCAAGTCTGGCTTTCATGCCAGTAGGGTCTGGGACTTGCAAACGGTACTGCAAAATATTTTCGGGCGTGAGCGGCGCACAAGTTCCGCCAACTGGCACAATCACATCGCGTGAAAATTCGCCATCGGTGATAAAACTCGAGCCTAGGATTTGATGTGGAGCGCCCTTTTGCAAAATAGCTGCGCCGCCACCCGCCCCAAGATTGTACATAAAACGCACGTTGGAGTCGGTGTAATCAATCAAATCGCCATTGCGGTAGCCCCCAGCAATCAAGACGGTTTTTAGGCTGTCATCCTCGAGCATCATGCTTTTTGCTAGTTTGGTTGCTAGTACAAACGAACCACATTTTTGGGCGGCATCAAATGCCCAAGCCTTGGTTGCGCCTACTTGTTTGGCAAGGTCAATACCAGCCGTCCAGACTGGAAATTCCTTGTGTTCTTCGGTGATACAAATAATTAAGTCGAGTTCTCGAGGGTCGAGTTTGGCTTTTTCTAAGGCGATTTTAGCGGCGGCTACACCCATTGCATTGGTGTGGTCATGTGCGCTTGGAATTGGTTTTTGGGTAATGCCAAGTTTGTTCAGTACCACCTCCACAGGTAAGCCTGAAGCCTTAGCAATCTCGAGTGCCGTCATGCGTTGTTGCGGCAAGTACACCCCTGTACTGAGAATCCCGATGCTCATGATTCACCTAGGACAATACCTTGCAGCACCATCTGCGCCCAGATGCGTGCCAAAGCCCTCGGCTCGAGCCGCCCAGCAGGGTCGTACCAGCGATGCGCCCAATTCAGCATCCCAACAATGCCATAAGTAATGGCTCGAGTTTCAAGGTTTGGACTTAATTGCCCTGTCGCTTTACCTTCTTCAAGCATCTTGTCCCAAGCTGCATCTATGCGTTTACCCAATTGCCGCATTTCTAAAAACATTGCTTCTTGCAGCGTGGTTTTATCGGTTTGCAAGACCACACCCAAAGACATCCCTTGGTGTTGGTATAGCTCGAGACGGTGGGCAATTGCCATTTCGATTTTTTCAGCCGTGGGTATTGTTTGGGTTGCAATTTCCTCGAGTTCTGCCACGTACTGCACGGTACTTTCCAGCATCACTTCACGCAGCACTTCTTCTTTAGACTTAAAATGATGATACAAGCTACCCGCCAGAATTCCGGCGGCATCGGCAATATGACGCATGGTTGTGGCACGATAACCCCGCCGTGCAAATTCGGTGGCAGCAATGGCAATTAAATCATGACGACGGCTCTCGCTCACAAAAGATCCATTCCGCTAGGGGATTAACCCCGAAGCGAGTAGACCAAACAAGTATTTGGTTGGTTAGAAGCCTAAACCTAACTTTGAAGTCTGTCAAGTGCTGGTTCGCGTGTTAGGATTTGAGGCATGTATCGGGAGACACTACAAGAACAATTTACTCGCCTGATTTGGTGGGTGATGTTTGTCGGTGTGGGTATCAGTGTATTTTCGTATGGTGTGCTTAACCCGCCTAAACAATTTCTTGAGAGCGGCTTATTTCGGGTCTTGTTGGTTTTGGTGGGGATTACCAGTTGCCGATTGTTGTTTTGGCATAAACCACTTTTTGGGGCAGGTACAGTTTTACTAACCATTAGACGTTATCGGAAATTAGGATAAACTATTCGAGTGCTGCATTACGACAAACTCGTCAAGAATAAAACTCGCTTCTTAGCCCTGACTGGACTAACCAAAAAAGAATTCCAAGCCTTACTTCCATACTTTCAAG
>JANNVX010000072.1:0-60441 GCA_031414595.1 Deinococcales bacterium | reverse complement strand
TTCATTAAGTGACTGGTACAGCCGTAACATCATATTTTTGACTTTTAGTGAGTAGGTCTGCATTCAAATGACTTTACCAAACCGAGAACCGAATGACACTATTCTTGAAATCGGGAAGTTATTCTGGGACAAATCCTTAGTGTTCACGTCCAATCCGCCGTGCTAAATACACAAAAAAAGGTGCGCCAATCGCGGTAATTAAAATCCCCACAGGGGTCTCGAGCGGCATATCCACCACTCGAGCGCCAACATCTGCCAGCAGCAAAATACTCGAGCCAATCAGGGCAGCAAGTGGTATCACTAGGCGGTTATCCGCTCCAACCAGCCCCCTTGCTAAGTGCGGCGACATTAAACCCAAAAATCCAATTGGACCCGCCACACTGGTGGCAGCACTAGCAAGCAGCACCGCCAAACCCGCCAAACCAAACCGTGCCAGATTGACATTTACGCCTAAGCCCCTTGCCACATCTTCGCCAAGCGAAACCAGATTGAGTAACTGACTCGAGAGCAGCGCCAGCATTGTACAAACCACAAACCACGGAGCGATGCTCTGGGCGTGTTGCCATGTGCGCCCAGCCAGACTGCCCGCCAGACTAAAAATAGCGGCTCGAGCGCGTTCTTCAAATAAAATCTGAATACCAGAAGTAAGTGCAGCCAGCAAGGATGCCACCGCAATCCCAGCCAGCGCCAAACGCACAGGTGTAATGCCCACGGCGGCTGTTACGCCAAAAGTCAGAGCCGCCGCCCCAACTCCACCCGCAAACGCCAGCAACACAAAAAGATAGCTTGGTAGACCCGGCAAAAAAACAATGCCCACCAAAATGCCCAGTGCTGCCCCAGCATTGACCCCGAGAATCCCCGGTCCCGCCAATGGATTACGGGTCACGCCTTGCAAAAGCGCGGCGCTAATGGCGAGGCTCGAGCCAACCATCAATGCCACCACTGCCCGTGGAAGTCGCAAGGTTTGGACAATCAGGCTGTTGGTGCTGTCGTCTGGGTTAAAAACCAAGCGCCAAACCTCGAGTAAGGGGATATTGGCTGCACCCACCGAAATCGAAAGCAAAAAAGTAAACAGTAAAACCCCAAGCATGATTGGGAAAGCCAACCACGTCTTGAGCATTCTCAAGTCTCGAGCCAGAATCATTTTTTAACTGCCAAGGCAAAAGGAATCACATGCGGTTTGCCGTTGCTCGGGTCAAGAATCAGATGCGCCTCGATACCAAAAACATCACGCACGACTTGGTTGGTCAACACCAATTCTGGGGTGTTCTGTGCCATAACCCGACCATCTTGGACTGCAATCAACTGGTGGCTGTATCGGGCGGCTTGATTGAGGTCGTGCAACACCATCACCACGGTTTTACCTGTTTTAGCATTCAGTTCCTCGAGCAGATGCAACACCTCGAGTTGATGTTTAATATCCAAATAAGTTGTGGGTTCATCGAGCAGCAGTATGGGCGTGTCTTGCGCCAGACTCATGGCAATCCAAGCCCTTTGGCGTTGCCCACCTGATAAGGTCTCGAGCGGACGGGTTCTCAACTCAAGCATTTTGGTTTGCTCGAGCGCCTGTTCAATGGCGAGGTCGTCTTGGGGATTGCGTGGTTGCAAGAATTTTTGGTGTGGATAGCGCCCAAAACGAACCAAGGCTTCGACGGTAATCCCTTCGGGCGCAGTTGGGGTTTGTGGCAGAATCGCCAGTTGCTGTGCTACGGTTTTACTCGGCAGGGTATGGATTGCTTTACCATCCAACAGCACCGCCCCCATTTTGGGTTTTAAGAGCCGTGCAATAGAACGCAGGATTGTGCTTTTACCACAACCATTCGAGCCGATAATTGTGGTGATTTTGCCCATCTCGAGGGTTAAATTCAAATCCTCAACGATAATTTTATCTTCATAGCCAAGGCTTAAATGTTGTGTCTCGAGTCTCATTTTATTTTCCCTTGTTGGCGCATTAAGGCTAAAAAGTAAGGCGCACCAATTAAAGTGGTCAGAATTCCGGCTGGAACTTCGATGGGTGGAATCAGCCCCCGTCCAAGCGCATCAGCACAGACCACCAGAATTGCTCCAAGAAGCCCACTGGTAGGGATTAAAAACGTGTGTTTTGCTCCAATTAAAAGCCGTGCCGCATGAGGCGCAATCAGACCAACAAAACCCAGCACCCCAACGCCCGTTACGGCTGCGGCGGCTAACGCAACGGCTACGCTCATACAAACGACTCGAGCCAGCATTAAACGCATTCCTAGCCCACTGGCAACATCATCTGAAAATGCCAGAACGTCCAGTTTATAGGCTAAAACCCATGCCACGGGCAGCAATGCCAGCCACGGCAGCAAACGCTCGACTCGAGACCAATCTGCCCCGTAGACTGTCCCAGCCAAAAAAATTAAAGCGTGTCCGATGTCGTCTGGGGCGCGAACCAAAATCAGTTGTTGGACTGCACCTAGGGCTGCGCCAACCGCAATGCCAATCAAGGCAACCCGCACTGGGGCAATCTCACCGCCTTTTTGGGCAAGCAGCAGCACCAAGGCAAAACCAAGCCATGCCCCAACAAACGCCCCAACGGGCAGTAACCAACTGGGGGCGCTTGGCAGCAAAATCAGGGTGATGACTGCAAAAACCCCTGCACCAGCCCCAACCCCAACAAGGTCTGGGCTGGCTAAGGGGTTACGAACCACGCCTTGGAGCATTGTGCCGGAAACCGCAAACAATGCGCCGCAAATTAAAGCCACCACAATTCTGGGTAAGCGCAATTCTTGGACAATCCGAGCATTGATGCTGCCAGATGAATCAAAAAGGGCTTGAATGACCTCGAGCGGCGGAATCCGAATTGCCCCAATCCCAATCGAAACGATACTGCAAGCCACGGCAATCAGCAGCAGCAATGGTATCAGGCTCGAGGCTTGAGTTGATGGTACAAATGGATTCAGTTTCATGGTTGCATCAGTCCAATACTACCAAAGCCATTTACGCTTCTTGCCAAGTCACCATTTGCTCGAGTGGCGTATGTTCTCGGGGTTTCGGGTCGTGTTCTGGAAAGCCAAAAAAGTACAAACCAAGCAGCTTATCTGGAGCTTTCCAACCAAAATAAGCTGCCAATTCTGGATGTGTCCACAATGCCCCACTTTTCCAAAGAGCGCCTAAACCTTGGGCTTGTGCCATCAGGTGGATGTTTTGGGCTGCCATACTGACGGCGGCTAATTCTTCCCACTCGGGCATGGGATTACTGCGGCGCGGAGTCATGCCAATTGCCACCCAGACAGGGGCATTGAGAATAAGTTGCTGAACCGATGTGATAATTTTTTTGGTTGGCTCGAGAACTTGCGGCAGAATCTCGAGGGCAACCCGAGCCAAAGACTGTTTGGCGCTGACACTACGGATGACCACATAACGACATGGGTTAGTACGTCCATGATTTGGTGCATAACGGGCTGCATCCAAGCAACGTTCAATCAGTTCCCTTGGTACAGGGTCTGGTTTGAGTAAATCCAAACTGTAGCTTCGGCGTTGTTGAATACTCAACTCGAGTGTTTCTAGGGCGGTCACTTTTTATCCGCTAACAAGCCAGAGTTAATGGCTTCGGCAACGATTTTTTTTAGGGCAATCGGTCTGCGTGAACGAGTCCAGAGGTCGCGGTCAAAGACAAAAACGCGGTTGCGCTTAACGGCTTCTAGGCGTTGCCAGAGCGGGTTCTTTGCCCATTCTTCAGTGATTGGTTTTTCAAAGCTGCCTGTAAATAATGCCAAGGTAGCAGGATTTAGGGCAATCAATGCCTCGAGCGAAACCTCATATTGTGTGGCTGTACCTTGGGGCTTAACCGCATTTTTACGTCCAAGTTTCTCGAGCAAACTACCAATAAAAGACTCGGTACTGTGCAGGGTTAGGCTGGTCGGGGTGGCAACAGCCGCCACAAAACTTGGGGCTTTGGGGTTTGCAAAGGCTTTGGCTTTTTGAATTAAACGCGCTTGTTCTTCGAGTAAGCGTTTGGCGATGTCTTCTTTGCCAACCAATTTAGCCAACTCGAGGCTTTGGCTTTGCAAGTCGTCATAACTGCCGCGTCTCGAGTTAAACATGATTACGGGGGCAATGGCTTTGAGGTTGACTTCCAGCGTTTTATGAACAAAAGCATCTGCCACAATCACATCGGGTTTTAGACGTAGCATCACTTCCAAGTTCGGTGCGGCTCGAGAACCGACTTCGGTGATGCCTGTTAAAAGCGGGCGCAGATAGGGCGGTGCGCCTCGGTCGCCAGCTTGTGTGCCAATGGCTGCGCCAACAGGCGGTACGCCAACAGCAATTAGGCTATCCAAAAAGCTGTACTCGAGAACCACCACCCGTTTGGCGGCTTGGGTAGCAGTGTATGTTCCAGTTTCATGCTTGATGCTGAGGCTGCCCGTTTGGGCTTGTGCCAACATCAAGCTCGAGAGCAACATTAAACCTGAAAGAGATAATTTTCTGAGCTTTTTATACATGGGTTCACCTTTTGTGGTGGGTGCAAATGATGCACCTGAACAGGGGCGATAAAGGAATTTATTTTTAATCCGATAAATCCGACCAAATAAATCGGATTTAATTGAATCATGCCGCCAGTCGTCATGTCAATAGGTGAGTAATAGGTGTGCCATTTGAAGAGACTGTGAAATTCCCTCTTCCATCTGCTGGGCTGGTGTGCTACTGTCCCAAAGCGATGATAGATTTACTCAAAAACCGATTTGGAAAAATTGTACTTAGCTTAGCCGCCATTGGTATTTTAGCGGTTGCATCTGCCCAAAATGTAACTGTGCGTGTCGGCGATACCTTATCGAGTATTGCCAAACGAAATGGAGTCAGTCTTTCGCAATTGCGAACTGCCAATGGTTTGTCTTCGGATCAAATCCGCATCGGACAAGTGCTGAGAATATCTAGCAGCAGCAGTACCAGCACTGTGACTCGAGTTTCAAGTGCTTATGAACGTCCGCTCTGGCCGCTCATGGGGGTAATCACCCAGCGTTTTTCCTACCGAGGTCCTAAAAATGGTCATGCTGGATTGGATTTGGCTGCTCCGACTGGCACACCAGTTTACGCGGCATTGTCCGGCACAGTTACTTTTTCGGGATGGAATGTCTTTGGTTACGGGCAACTGATTACCATTCGCGGTATAGACGGGCGCGATTACTATTACGCCCATAACTCGAGGCGACTTGTTGCTAAAGGGCAACGGGTTCGCCAAGGGCAAATGATTTCCAGAGTGGGCAGTACAGGCAACAGCAGTGGTCCGCATCTGCATTTTGAAATTCGTAGTGGCAGCAGCATTCTTAACCCCAGTGCTATTTTGCCCAGTAGCCGTTTGCGTCAAGCCAGTTCACGCTAAGGATGCTACGGCGTTACTCGAGACTGATTGCCATTTTTATGGGTGCAAGTTTAAGCGCCCAACTCGAGTACCGTGCTAATTTTGTGGTCAATTTAATCGAAACCTTGCTACGAATGGTTGGTTCATACCTTGGTTTAACCATTCTGGTCGGCAACAGCCAAAACCTAGGTGGTTGGTCTTTGCCAGAAGCGGCGGTGGTACTGGGTATCTTTACCCTCTTTGATGGCTTAATGAGCATGGCACTTGCACCCAACCTGAACCGCATCGCCGAAGGTGTTCGCACTGGCACAATGGACTTTACGCTCTTAAAACCGATAGATGCCCAGTTTTTGGTCAGTTTTCGCAATCTTAATTTGTTGCGCCTACCTGATATTTTTTTAGGGCTTGGGATTATGATTTGGGCAATTTGGCAACTCGAGCCTAGACCAGATTTGCTTGGGCTGTCTTTGGGCTTACTATTACTGCTGAGTGCCTATTTTATGGTTTACAGCATTTGGTTTATGCTTGCCACAACAGCTTTTTGGTTTGTCAGGGTCGAAAACATCACCGAGTTATTCTGGGGGTTCTACCGCGCAGGGCAGTTCCCAGTCACGGTTTTCCCCGGTTGGATGCGCTTATTTTTTACTTTTGTTATCCCAATCGCCTTTATTACGACTGTTCCCGCTCAAGCCTTCACGGGCAAACTCGAGACCACCTCGGTTTGGATTTCTTTAGCTTTAGCGGCAATACTCTTTATAGCCTCGAGATGGTTCTGGCGTTTTGCTTTGCGTTCATACACCAGTGCCAGTTCTTAGGATGTGTCATACGCCACATCCCCACTCGAGCATTTTACTAAAGCCCTTGCCGTTCCAAGTGTAAATCGTTACGCCGTAGCCTTCGTGTACAAGGTCATCTACAAAAACTTCCATTTTGCCGTCACCGTTAATGTCGGCAATGGCGCTTATAAATTGGGTTAAAACTTGAGGTTGTCCAGAAGTGCCATCAAAAACCTTGGTGACAATTCGTTGGCTTAAGGTAAAAGTCTGAACTTTGCCTGCCACGACTTTACGCACTTGCACCAGCGAATACTCGCCTTTTTCTTGTCCGTAACTGCCATTTAAGCGGTTCTGAGCGTCAAAACCCAAGCGTGGATTCTGAGCAACCAGTAGAATTTCGTTTAATTTATCGCCATCCAAATCGGTTTGAATGACTTGGCTTAAAATAACGGGCTTACTGATTTGGCGCTGTTTGAGTTCATCTGCCACAACTTTTTGATAGGTAGCGTTGGTGTTTGACAATGTTGTAATGGCTCGAGGTACGGGATTCCAGGCTGCTTCTATGGCATAGGTTGGTAAGTACGGTAATTTGACTGGGGTGCTGATGCCAGTTGTTCGCACCCAATCGCAGATACTCCCCGTTTCGATTTTGCCGCCCGCCATGGCTTTACCGATTGTGCCAGTGTTACTGAGTAAAACAGTTTTTAAGCCGTTTTTAATATAGGCTTGGCTACTCGCGCTTAGGTCTTCGCCTTTTGCCCATTTATTCCCCTCGAGCGCCCCGACAATGCTGGTTTCTTCTAGGTCAAGCCGCAGCAACACGGCTTTAGGAGCGCCCTGTGCAAGGGCAATCAGGCTCGAGCCAAAAAGTATTCCGATGAGTATTTTTTTCATTTTGCGACCTCAAAAGTAAAACCAGTGCCATTGAATTTATAGTACCCCAGCGCAAATTCGCCAGTTGGCTCGAGAACTTCGATGGTTGTGCCTGTTTGTGGGAATTTGAAGTACCAACCTTGTTCGGCTAATGTAATTTTTTCTTCACTACGTTTTTTGTTATACACGCCCAGCATCGCACCGAGTTGTGAACTCGAGAATTTGGGTATGGTGTTGTTTTGCTTGGTGTAGGTTTTACCGTTCCAAATTGCAAAAATTAAATCAGTGGTCGTACATGCTGGTCCACAACCTGTGGCGGTAATCCCGATTAAATCCGTACCGTTTTTCTTGCGCCAAACTGCAAATTCGCCAGTCCCTTCCCAAAAACCATCTTTGCCGCCGTTAAACTCGAGGTAATCGTTTTTGATGTCCTGAACAATAACTTTGCGGTTAGACGTATCATAAATACTTTTAGGCATTTTTTGCCAATGGTCAAGTAAACCGCGTTTGGTTTGTGCCATAACCAGACTCGAGACAAGTAATAAACCAACCAGCATTATTTTCTTCATGGGTCTAGTATGCCAGCCCAGCGTGACAACAGCGTGACTCGAGTCTGGATACTGACCAATACCTAAGATTTCATCACTCGAGGGTAATATCGCCATTGTTGCTGAATAACTCGACTCGAGCAGGATTATCACCGTTCAAATTGGCTTGGAATTGATCGTTGTCGGGTGTACTCATTTGTAAGTCCTCGCGGTCTGAAACAAAATTGCCATTTTTGGTTGTTCCATACAGGTGTAAACCAGTGGTGTTCTTGAGTTGCTTCAAAACAATACCGCCGTTTTCGTTGCGAATTGTATTTTGACTGCTCGCCACCAATGCCAAATTCTCGAGGGTGATGTCGCCATTGTTACTTTCTAAGTCAAGTACCGTTTTGCCAGTCTGAGAAATTACAATATCACCATTGGTATTTTTTGCCTTAATACTATTGCTTAAACCAACCACAGTAATATCGCCGTTGTCGGCTCGAAGCTCTAAACGCATGGCTTTACCAAGTTTGATTCGGTAACTGATGCTGCAATTGAGGCAAGCGTTGGGTTTTATGGCTTTAAGACTCAGCACATTACCTTTTCGCTCGAGAACGGGCGTTTTTTGCGACACTCCACGTTTATCATCGGCTTTTTCTTTTATTTCAAATTCGCCCAAAGAACTCATGGTGTGGCTAATTTCAACTTCAATGTCGCCCGAAAAGGTTTCGAGGACAAGGGTATTGATGTCCACCAATTCGTAACTCGAGCTGCTGCTTTTTGTTCCCGAGACCAAGACATTATCTATCACCGTACTTGTACGGCTTTCAGTACCTTGCCCTCGAGATAACCAAACCGATTCTGGCAGTGTTGCCACAAACAGCAAAACACCAGTAATAACCAAAACCATTCCAATTCGCATGGCTTTATTCTGGCGGTTCAAAAGCAACTTTGTCATCCCACCAAAGGATGAGCTAGGTACATCCCCGAAATGTTTTAGGTGTTTTTCCTAAAACATTTTGCGACTAACAGGAGTAAGGACGGCGTATCTCACGCTGAAATGACAGAATTGACGTTTTTCTGGAAATCCTAAAATGAAAGCGTGAGGTACTTAATGCAGATGCCGTGTGCGTTGTAACTCGAGGTACGCCGTGGGAATCATGGCGAGTTTTTTCTGCCCAGAAATCGAGGCGCGTTTATGAAAATTATCAAAACCATTTAACTCGAGCGCCCCAAGAATCGCCTCATAAGACTTGGCGGCAACTGCCACCGCAATTCGGGCTGCGCCATGCAGGTGCGGTAAGCCACACCAGCCTTCGCGGTAGAGTTGACGGGCAATACAGTCGAGTTCGCGCATTAAGGCGATGTAATTGGGGGTAACGCGGCGTTGCTCGAGGTCAAAAGCGGTCACACCATGTTTTGCCATCAGGTCTATCGGTAAGTAAATTCGGTTACGTTCTAAGTCCTCGCCAACATCACGTAAAATATTGGTGATTTGCATTGCCATACCGAGTTTTAAGGCACGTTCTAAAGTGGCTGCTCCGCCATCAAAACCAGCAATTGGGGTGATCATCCAACCCACCACACCAGCCACACGGCGACAGTAGAGCATCAGTTGGTCAAGGGTTTGATATTGGTGCTGCTCTAAATCCATTTTCAGTCCAAGGTACAATTCGTGAAAAGGGGCATATTCGATTGGATACTGACCGGCTGCCCAAGCTAAACCTTGTGCCATTGGGTGATGGTCTGGCTTACCTGCTAAGGCATTTTCGACTCGAGTCCGCCAAGTCTCCAAGGCATCCCGGGCTTCTTGTCCGACCAATTCGTCTACGGTGTCATCACCAATTCGGCAAGCCGCATAAACCGTCCAGACCGCTTGACGTTGCTTAAAAGGAAAAAAACAACTGCCAAAGTAAAAAGTTTTACTGTGGTGCGAGGTGATACCACGACAATAGGCTATGGCTTCTTTGGGTATTGTTTTTTCTTTGAAGTTTAGCATTGTCGGCATCCTTATTTATCCTAGGTCAGCTTGACTAGACAATACACCGCCCTTGCTTACGATTGATAGTGGGTCTAGGACGCAATTTGATTGAAAACACGACCACAATTCAATACTCAATGGTGGTCAATTTACTCAGTTCAGTCAGCACCGAAATTGCATCTGGATACCGCGCAGCAGCATCTTTTTGTAATAAACGCATGGCTACTCGGTCCAACACATGAGAAATTCTGCCATCACGCACACTCGAGGGTTCTGGCGGCACATGATACAAATGCGCTTGCAGCACTTCTTGCGGGTCGCCATCGAACGGATGCTGCCCCGTAATCCCCCAGTACAACATCACCCCAGCACTGTATAAATCCGCCGCAGGCGATAACGGCAAACCCTGAATCGCTTCAGGTGAAATATAGGCGACTGTCCCCGGCGTGATTCGGTCTCTAAAAAACTCTAAGGTTGGACCAGATAAATCATAATCAATCAGCTTGACCTCGAGTCCACTGGGAGTTTCACCCGGCGAGACCACCAGATTTTCTGGCTTAAAATCCCGATGCACCATCCCCTGTTCGTGCATGTGCGACAACCCCTCGAGTGCCTGAGAAAAAACCGCCAAGAACTGCACCAGCCCATGTTGCGAAACATACTCCGAGAAACGCACCCCCGGAGCAAATGGCATTAAAACCCCTGGCTGCCCTTCGACCACAATCCGCGCCAGGACTGGATTGGCGTTTTTATGGCGCAAACGACTGCCCACCAGATACTCGCGGTCGGCTCGAGAAGCCAGTTCTGGCGGGAATAATTTCACCGCAAAAGGCGCACCAAACATATCGAATGCCAAATAGACAACGCTCGATGTGCCACGGGCTATCGGGCGCACAATGCGGTACTTGTCAAGCAGAACTGTACCCGAAATTGCCATTGCCGATAGAATAGCAAAAATTAACCCGCCACAATACGGCTGCTAACGCACCACAATACGTTCATTACTGGTACGCACCTCGAGAACCGCCATCCCAAACCCAGATTTAAGGGCTTCAAAACGCTGATCCTCTAATCTCACCTCAAACTCAGGTAAATCCACCTCAACCCGTGAATTATTGGTACTGCCACGAATTGTTAAACCACTACTGGCGCGAATATGCTCGAGTTGAACCGCTCCATTGCTACTCTCGATACTTGAATTGGTGTTGTTTTGTAAACCCACATTTTCAAGTTGCACATCGGCATTGCTGGTTTGTAATTTAAGCCGCACCTCTGAGCTTTGCAAAACCCGAATTTTAGCATTGCTGGTCTTGGCTTTTACTTCTCCAGATACACGTTCCAAAATAATCTCGCCATTGCTGGTCTCGAGGTTCGCTTTGGTTTTACCTGTGTCACGTACTTCGATTCGCCCATTGCTGGTTTTGGCTAGAATTTCACGGGCTAGACCCTCGATTCGCACACCACCATTACTGGTTTGAAGATTCAAAAATAAATTCGGTGGAATATCCAAAATCATGTTCACCCCACTCGAGAAACTAAAAAAGGGTTTCCGTGCTACCAAACGCAAAGTATCGCCGCGTTTTTCGAGTGCCACACTTGCCCCGCCTTTGCGCTCCAAACGCAAATCCCCACCAGTTTCACGGACATTTAAGCGCAAATTGCCATTAAAACCCCGAATCTCGAGACGTTGCACCCCAGACCAATCCAAAGTTTGCAAATCGTTCGGTTCATTCCGCAAAGCTGGACTAAGGGTACGCGGATTCCACGCTCCAGCCGTTAAAATCCCACCTGCCAAAGCCACCACCGCCCAAAGCACGGCGGTACTCGATTGTAAGCGCTGTGCCAAGAACAAGCCACCAATCACCAAAAGCCACAGCCACCACAGTGTCCCGAGCGGCGTAAACAACAACGCCAGTAAAAAAGCGCCCAAAGGCAACCAAGAGGAGCTTTGATCTATTTGCGTCAGCCAATCACGGGCTTTTTGGTTGGAGGGAAGATCGGGTTTCATACAAATAGTTTACGACTTGAAAGATGAAATGGTTGCAAGGACACAAACCCCTAGGACATGCACCACCAAGAACTCGAGTAGATTAAACCCAGAGGTGTCCATGTACAAATTTAAGCGCTGGCAATGGGCATTGATTATCTGCGGCTTACTGGTGTATTTCACCGTCATCACTTTTCAAGTTTACGGCAACTTTTATCTTGGCTACCCGCCGTACACACCTGCTTTCTTGAGCCACAGCAAACGCCCAATTGAACGCACCTTTCTACTCAAACGCCCCTCGAGTTTGCGGGTTTGGGGAACACTCAAAGAAGGGCGAATCACCTTAAAAATAAACGGCACAATCAAACGCGAATGGGTGGATGACTTTAATCTGCGCTTGACCCTACCGACAGGCACACAAAAAATGCGAATCGAATTTGCGGAAGCCACGGGTCAACTCGAGTACAGCCTCGAGTAAAACTACACTGAGGGTTCACAGCCCAGATGGAATTGGTTCATAGCCAAGAATCGGCGCGAGCCAACGTTCTGCCACCTCGAGACTGATGTTTTTACGCACTGCATAATCCATTACTTGGTCTTTTGCAATGCGCCCAACTGCAAAGTACCTCGAGTCAGCATGTGCGAAATACAAGCCCGAAACACTTGAGGCGGGGGTCATGGCGTAACTTTCGGTCAGTTCTAAACCGATTCGTTCTGCCCCCAGCAACGCAAAAATTGTGGCTTTTTCGGTATGGTCTGGTTGGGCTGGATAGCCCGGGGCTGGACGAATTCCGTTATAGCGCTCCTTGATTAAATCCTGAGTGCTTAGACTTTCATCTCGAGCATAGCCCCAATGCTGGCGACGCACATCGGCATGAAGCTGTTCTGCGAGTGCCTCGGCGAGACGGTCTGCTAGGGCTTTGACCAGAATTGAATTGTAATCATCTAGCCCTTGTTCATAGTCTCGAGCCACCTGTTCTGCCCCGTGGATGGTGCAAGCAAACGCCCCAATATAATCTTGTACCCCAGAATTGATTGGCGCGATAAAATCCGATAAGGCGGTATTGGCTTCACGCTGGTCACGTTGTTGGCGAATGGTATGCAAAATCCCGTGTCGTAGGGGCGAGGCATGCCTCGCCCCTACGGTGTCCAAGGTTAAATGAATGTCATCGTTCACCGCATTAGCTTCCCAAAAACCAATCACGGCTTTGGCTGTTAGTTTGGTCTCGAGCATATTCAACATGGTTTGGGCATCGGCAAACAATTCTTTGGCTTGTTTGCCAACGGCGGCATCATCAAAAATATACGGATAACGCCCTTTGAGTTCCCATGCAATAAAAAATGGTGTCCAATCAATCAACTCACGTAAACTCGAGATGCTGTACTCGAGGGTTTTTGTGCCGAGCCACGCGGGTTTTACAGGCGCAAACTCGAGAACTGGTTTTTTAGTTTGTGCTTCATCCAAACTCAGGAATTTAATGGTGCGCTCGGCTCGAGCGGCACGCAGGGCGGCATACTGGGCTTTGATATCCGCATGGTACGAATCGCGCTCGGTAGATAAAAGTTTTTGCGCCACAGTCACGGCTCTCGAGGCATCCAAAACATGAACCACTGGACTGCTGATAACAGGTTCAATTTTTACAGCCGTGTGTGCTTTAGAGGTGGTTGCCCCGCCAATTAAAAGGGGTGTGGTGATTCCCAAGCGTGTCATTTCCCGAGCCACAAAGACCATCTCATCCAAACTTGGGGTGATAAGACCAGATAAGCCGATTAAGTCCGCGCCAATCTCTTGGGCTTTCTCGAGAATGCGTTCAGCCGAAACCATCACACCCATATCGGTAATTTCATAGCCATTGCAACCCAGCACCACCCCGACGATATTTTTACCGATGTCATGGACATCACCTTTGACGGTTGCCATCAGCACCTTGCCTGCACTGCTCGAGCCACTGCCGAGTTTATCTGCCTCGAGAAATGGGGTCAGGTACGCCACGGCTTTTTTCATCACTCGAGCCGACTTAACGACTTGTGGCAGGAACATTTTGCCAGCCCCAAATAAATCTCCGACCACATTCATACCACGCATTAGGGGCTGTTCGATGACCTCAAGCGGACGAGCAAACAAGTGTCTTGCTTCTTCAACATCAGTTTCAATAAAGTCGGCAATGCCTTGCACCAGCGCAAACTCGAGGCGTTTTTCGACATCAAAACTGCGCCACTCGAGTTTCTTGGTTTCGGATTTCTTTTCGCCTTTGACTGTATTTGCCATCTCGAGCAGGCGTTCAGAGGCATCTTCACGGCGGTTCAAAATCACATCTTCGACACAATCACGCAGGTCTGGGGCGATATTCTCAAAAACCTCGAGCATCCCCGCATTGACAATCCCCATGTCCAACCCAGCTTTGATGGCATGGTACAAAAAAACGCCGTGCATCGCTTCACGCACCGTGTTATTGCCGCGAAAACTAAATGACACATTGCTGATGCCACCCGATACCAGCGCCCCGTGCAGATTCTCTTTTATCCAACGGGTCGCCTCAATAAAATCCAGTGCATAAGCATTGTGCGCCTCGATGCCTGTGGCAACTGTCAGCACATTCGGGTCAAAAATAATATCGGTGGCATCCCAACCACCCTCGAGCAAAATGTGATACGCCCTCGAGCAAATTTCTTTACGGCGCTCGAGCGTATCGGCTTGTCCAGCTTCATCGAACGCCATGACCACCGCCGCCGCACCATAACGCCGCACCAGTTCGGCTTTGCGCTTAAACTCGAGTTCGCCATCTTTAAGGCTCAGAGAATTAACAATCGCTTTGCCCTGCACACACTTCAAGCCAGCCTCGAGAACATCCCATTTGCTCGAGTCAATCATCAAAGGCACTCGAGCAATTTCTGGTTCACCCGCCACCAGACTGAGGAATTTAACCATTGCGGCTTGTGAATCGAGCAAACCCTCATCCATGTTGATGTCAACAATTTGCGCCCCAGCCGTAACTTGCTGCCGTGCAATCACCAGCCCAGCCTCAAAATCACCCTCGAGAATCGCCTTGGAAAACTTCGGGCTTCCCGTGATGTTGCTGCGCTCACCAACGTTCACAAAATTCGTGTCTGAGGTAATAATCAAAGGCTCGAGACCGGAGAACATCGGATTGGAAAATGGGGAATCATGGTTGGTAACAGGGCGAACACGGGGGTTCGCCCCTACAGGTTCGTGTTTTTGTTTCGCCCCTATAGGTTCGTGTTTTTGTAGGGACAGACCCCCGTGTCTGTCCTGTCTTGACCCTAAAGATGCACCTGACGGGCTGGGTCGCTGACCAGCCAAAGCCCCTTGCACTCTTCTCGGCTCGAGACCACGCACCGCATTGGCAATCGCCCTGATATGTTCTGGGGTACTGCCGCAACAGCCACCCACGAGGTTCAGCAGCCCCTCCTTGGCAAAATTGCCCAGCACTTGCGCCATGTACTCGGGGGTGTCGTCGTACTCGCCAAAGGCATTGGGCAAACCAGCATTTGGGTAGCAACTGACAAACTCGGTGGCGATGCTCGAGAGCGCCCGAAGGTGTGGGCGGAACATCTCTGCGCCCAATGCACAATTTAAGCCGACTGCAAGGGGTTTAGCGTGTTTGACCGAAATATAAAATGCCTCGGCGGTTTGCCCAGAAAGGGTTCGCCCAGATTGGTCGGTAATCGTGCCAGAAATAATTAACGGGGTTCTTACGCCCCTTGCCTCAAATAAATTCTCGAGGGCAAACAGTGCAGCTTTGGCGTTTAAGGTATCAAAAATCGTCTCGAGAAGCAGTAAATCCACACCACCATCCAGCAGTGCCGTGGCTTGTTCGGTATAGGTTTCGACCAGTTCATCAAAAGTTACATTTCTAAATGCAGCATCCTCAACTTTAGGGCTGATACTTGCCGTGCGAGAAGTCGGACCAAGCGCCCCAGCCACAAAACGTGGTTGCTCGAGACTCTGGAATTTATCTACTGCCGCTCGAGCCACTCTTGCCGCCGCTAGGTTAATTTCCCGCACATGGCTTTGCATTTCATAATCGAGTTGGCTAATGGCTGTGGCATTAAACGTATTGGTGCTGATGATGTCTGCCCCAGCCTCGAGATAGGCTTCATGAATGCCCTGAATGATCTCAGGACGCGAAATGGACAGAAGGTCATTATCGCCAAATAGACTTTGCACCGACGAAAAACTTGAGTGACGAAAATCTTTTTCATGCAGATTATGCTGCTGAATCATTGTTCCCATTGCGCCATCTAAAACTAGAATGCGTGACTCGAGGAGAGAATAGATATTATTTTTCTTCATAAAAGACTTGGTTTCCTAAATCACCAATGTAGTTAAATAAGCCAGCAAGATTGCATAGATGAGATGCAGTCAATCTAGTTTCAGTATTTGCAGTTCGTAAAAATTCTAAATCGTCATAAAGTTGACCGAGTGATGGCTTGGGGGTCGGTTCAATTTCGTATCGCTTTTGACCAACAAATGACCAATAATAATCATGACGCAAGTAGATTTGTGATTGACCTAAATTCTCGAGTTCATCAAAAATTGCATTGGTCAAATTTCGTAACTCACTCAGTTTTACAGTTTCAGTTTTTTTTGTCATAGATATTATTCCTCAAATACTCGAATCACGAAATTTCAAAACGTTTTGCAAATTTAATTTCGTCTCGAGTTGCATCTTTATGACCTCGAGTTCTAGCTTGGCTTCGGCTTTTTTTCAAAGCACTGCTAATTTTCTGTTCTAGTATCATAGCTATCCTTTAATCTAACCGATTTTGATACTCGAGCAATTCCTGGTTGCTGAGGTCTTGGGGTTGTACCAAGCGGTAGTGCCGCTCGAGGACTAACTGCGCGGTTTGATTGGTTTCCTGAAAGGCGAATAGGGCTATTTTGTTATCAGCCATGAACTGTGCAGCGATGGCTAGGCAAGTTAAATCAGTAATTTGTGTTTACAAAGGGCAATGTCTTGTTCGATTTGGACGATACTCAGGCGGTCAGTTCCACCTTTGGCTTGAACAGGAAAAACATGATGTGCGCCGCGTTTATCTATGCCAACGTAGATTTCGTCGGTTTCGACTTGTCCCATGTTGGGTACGGTGGTACGAAGATGGTTTTGTAAGCTGTACGAGGTGATGCCTGTAAAAATATCAATCAGGCGGTTGTATCTTAGTTTAGCCAGCAATGCCTGTTCGTCTGTGCCGCAGTAACGTAAAACCATGCCTGGGGTGGAATCAGGAATTTTGGTTTCGGCAAGGAGCGTGTTGGGTATTATTTTGGTTTCGACGATCAGTGCAAATTTGTATTGTCCGCGTCCTGCTGGGCGAATCACCCATGTTTGTCCTTGCGGGGTGGTGTTTAGGATTTGTTCTGGGAGTTGGGTGCGGTAACGAAATGAGCAAATCAGGTCGCCTAAGTTTTTTGGTAAAACAATTCCAAGTTTATTGGCAACTCGAGTCAGGTCTTCGCGGCTGGAAAGAATTTCTCGAGTTCCAATTTGGTACTGTTCTAAGAAAATATATTCGATGATTTGGGCATAGCGATTGGTTTTGTTCATCCGTGCCACCTTAAAACCACAATTTCTTCTCGTAGGTTTTCTTTGGTGATGCTCGAGAATCGTGTGCGGAATAAGTTAATACCGACCAGTTCGTAACCTAGCGACTGGGCTATTTCGGCGGTTAATTGTCCTGTGCGAATAAGAATTCTAAAAAACGAGGCTTGATCACCAACCACATAACCCAAATGCGCTCCGGGGCGTAAAACAGCACGTAACGAAGCTAAGTGCTGGGCTATTCCACCAAAGTAATGTTTGGTCACTTTGGCGTACAGGCGTTCAAATCCACTGGTTTTCTCGAGTTCAATTCTACGATTCTCGATTTGCTCGGCTAAATTCATAATTGAATCAAATTGCCAAATATGTTGTTCGTCGGTGTCATTTTTATAGATGTTTCGGGTGTTGGATCGGAGTAAGTTTTGTTTTAAGTTTCTTAGGTCTTGCTTGTTCTGTAAAAATCCGAGTAGTACGGCTTCTAGTCTGGTTGTTCGGGTGTAATCTTTTTCGTTTGGGTAGGGTGGGGATGTAAAAACCGCGTCTATACTCCTTGCTTCAAGATAAGAACTGACTTTTCGCGCATCACCAAGAAGCACTTGACTTTGAGGAGCTTGCAAGTTTTGTATAAAACCTAAGTCGGTGGTCATGGTTTGGATGTGTCTGAGCCAATTTGTGTAAACATCCGCATCCTCTTTTTTCTTGGTCGTTACACCAACTTCGGGTCTAAATCGAAGGTTACTGGCATTGGTCACAGCCGTTTTTATCAGTGCCAGCATGGCATGGTCAAAGTATTGAGTGTCTTTTAACTCGAGTAAGACCTGTTTTAAGCGCAAAATTTTTTGTAACGGTTTAGGACTAATTGAATCTGTGAGCAGTAAATCATAGGTTTCGGCACTCAGTTCGTTTGCATCATCTCGAGTATTTTCTGCAATTTCAGCCATTTGTTTTGCGTATCTAAGTAAACCATTTGGGCTTGGCAACCAATTGGTTTTGGTGGCAGCAACAAAGTGTGCCACAGGATTTCCATCTAAACCAATGGTCTGGACACCGTGTTTTTGTGCTTCAACCAAAGTCGAACCCGTGCCACAAAACGGATCAAGTAGCTTATGGGAAGTGTTTAAGTTCCAAGTGCTTAAATAATCCCTGACGAGGTGGGCAGGAAAGGACAATACAAAACGATACCAATCATGTACTCCACGGTCTGACTCGAGCAAATGATTTTCTGACCCAACTACCATTGGGCGAGCAATGCTTTGAAGCATGGTCACACCCACCACTCAAGCCGCACATCTAAAAACTCAAGCGGTGCAACAGTTTGCCCAACTTTGTATTTATTCGTCTCGAGGTAGTCCTCATTGTCTGGGTTGCGGTTGACCTCGAGTTGATTGGTGTGCAAATTTAATATCCAGTATTCGGGGATTTTATTTCGGGCATAGGCGCTTAGCTTGGCGTTTTGGTCGCGCTCCAAGGTAGTGTCTGAAACCTCAATGACCAAAATAGCATCGGTTGAAGTTGGGTTACGGTCTTCGTAAAGATTTTCTGGAAGTTGCAAAAGTGCCATGTCTGGTTCAACAAAATCAGGTGGTGGGGACAGTAAAATAAGAGGCAATTGCGGCGATATAATTGCCTTATTGGTGAATAATTCAGTAAAAACCTTGTTCAAATGACGAATGGCTCGAGCGTGTTTTGGTCCTTGCATTCCTTTCACAAATATCTCTCCGTTCAGCAATTCAACGTGTTCGGATGCAAACAATCCAGACTCGCTCATCTGTTCAAATTCGGCATAGGAAAACCGTCTCGGGGCAAGCTCGACTGGTGGTGTTTTGGTTGGGCGTTCCAACGCTAAGGTCATAAAAAGATTCTAGCACTGCGCTTTAGGCACTATCCCCTTGTCTGCCTAGTTGAGCTTCAGGAGCTTTGTTTGAATTACCCAATCAAGCTGACACTTCACCCACTTGGAATTCGGTACACTAGATAAGTGACAGTTTCTGATGATTCACAATTTTCCACATCTCTTCATCCGCAATTTGCGCCAGCCACACGTTTATTGTGGAGCGCTGGAATTCTCGGAGCGCTTGATGGGATTGCCAAAGCTGGTTTTCTAGCCGCCGAGGTCTGGGCAAGCCATATTACCGACTCTGGAATTCCACCTTTTTCGGTTAAAAAACGAGCCAATGAACTTGGCTTAAAATTATCCTTACATGCCCCAAGTTATGACTTAAATCCACTCTCGAGCAATTCCGAAATTCGTAGTTTATCGCGCCGTTTGGTTTTAGATTCACTTGAAGTAGCAGCCCAACTCGAGGCAAAAATCGCGGTCGTGCATCCTGGAGCGCTTTCTAGTACCACCGATGATGTTGAAGGCTACTGGGGTAAACTCGAGGAATTTGTGGTGCAACTCGATTCCCGAGCCACACGTTTAGGCTTAACCGTGGCAATCGAAGCCATGGAAAAAAAGAAATTGCAATTTGTGACTGGCATTGCCAGTTTAGAACGCCTTACTGGGGTCTTGGTTTCGGTGGGTGCGCGACATGTCGGAATTTGCTTAGATATTGCCCATGCTGGCACAATCGGCGACCCCGAAGAATTCCTGGCCCGAGTACCACGGATAGTCCATGTTCATTTATCAGACACCAGCGAGGAAAAAACCCATGCACTGCTTGGCGAAGGGCGTTTAGACCTGCAAAATATCATCCCCAAACTACTCGAGAAGATGAAAGACAGCACCGGCTTTATTGTCATCGAAGGGCGCTTGGCTTCCGACGAGCCTCGAGCCATTGCTGTGGCTGCCAAATACTTGGAGCAATTTACTTCTTGATTTTTGGTTTGGCGTTGTTGCGTCCCATAAAAAACCCAACCAATAAGCCAACCAGCAAGGGAATGGCAACCGTCAGAATCAGTGTGCCTACTCGGATTGAACTGTCAAAGAAGGGGATATAAAAACCCCAAGTGAAGAATAAAACCACGGCGAGAACCGCAACCACAACCAAACCAGTGACAATCGCTTTCATGACAATAGTATACGCATAAACCAAACAAAAAGTTCCCAAACTTTAGGACAGAACCGATAAGGCAAGTTTTTCCATCTCCCTAAACGGCTTCCAATCTTTTTTGCTCTGATGGTCAAAGCCCAGTAAATGGGTTAAGCCATGACTGGCAAGCACAATCACTTCCGTGTTCAAATCATGCCCATGCTCGAGTGCTTGCCTTTGCGCCGTCTCGAGGCTGATGTAAATATCCCCCAGCACTGGCGGCATAAAGGGGTCGCCAGGTTCCCATTGTGGGAAGGTCAGAACATCGGTATTGACATCCTCACCCCAAAACTCGAGTTTCATAGCGCGAAGTCTGGCATCGGTAGATAAGACCACACAGACAGCACTTTTTATTGCATGGGTTTTCATTAACAAAGTCATGACCTGCCGCAGTTTTGGGCGCAGTCCAACTGGCACTTTGGTTTCGGCAATAATCTCGAGCATAGATTTTTTTTACTTTGCTCCTGTTAAACTCAGGATACGTGGTTCTGGACGGTAATACAAAAAGTTAATCGGCAAGTACGAACCACTGGCAGGCACAATCTCAATTTCAATGCGGTCACGGTCATTGGCACGGTAGACCACCACGGGTAAATCATTGCGGTACAATGTGCCACTGTCTGGCAAGGCGGTATAAACCCCGTTGATTTTCATTGCTCCAGCATATGGACCGCCCCTTGGCACAAGCGCCCCAACTGTACCCCTCGCATTCTCGAGGGTAATTGAGTAGGTCACGCCAAAATTGCCTTTTAAGCTCATTTGGTCGCCACTCAGCACATCTCGCCCAATGATGTTCGGGTCGTAATTGCCATCGCCAATAATCTGACGAATCGCCGTCCCGGTTTGAACTTGGGCTAAATCCACGTTGATTCGTCGTACTGCCCCATAAAATGTGCCACGTTGATGAATCCCATCTCGAGGTAGGGCTGGTAAATTACGCAAAGTGGTCAGCATTAACGCCCCGCGTAAATCACTCAGGCTAGGCGCAACCAAGGCTTCATCTAAGAAAAAGACGGAGGTTTGCACCCGTCCGTTGGTTTCAAGGTCAAACATCAGGTTTAAGCCCTCGCCTGTATCAAGTGGATTAGACAAGAACAACGGTTCGGCTTTGCCTGGTTCTAAAGTCAGGGTTTCTAAACCACTTGAAGTTAAAAAATCCAGTAAACTGGCACGTCCAAGCGTGGCAACCACGGTGGTGGCACTGGTCACACCAAAGCGCGAAATCTTGACCGACACAGGGGTATTCTCTAAATTCGTGACCCAAACCATTAAACGCCCAGCCGAACTCATGCCGTTGGTGTGATACGCCATTAAACGGGCTGCCCCATTGACCACTTCTTCGTACAGCAAACCACTGCGGTCTGGTTCTTCTGGCGAATCCGAAAAAATCAGTGGTATGGCTTCATCGGTACGGGCAATTTGGGCTTGCGGGTAACTTAAAACATCCGAGTCTGGAAAGGTGCGCCCGACAGGTACAAAACGTAAACCATATTCTTTAGCGGTGTACATCACTTCGTTAATCACCTTGATATTGACCACAAAAGGCTCGGAAACCAAGCCATTGCGGTTGGTGACCACCAAGGCAAGGCTTTTGATGCCGGGGGTAAAATAGGCATCTTCACGCCCCGCAAAACGCTCTAAGGTAATCGGCACACCATTTGGGTCATAACTGTACTCAATAATTCGCACTGGCTCACCAATGCGGTACTCTTTTTTATCGGTCGCAAAACGTGCCACAGGTAAACTCGTATCCACCGCACCATCCCTGGCAACCGTAATACTAATTAAACGTTGCACCGTATCAAACGACACCGTGGCGTTTAGGGCTTGGTCGAGAATCCGAGCCACCACAAACATATTGCCCTCGAGAACTGTAGCGACTTCGGCAAGCGGGACTTGTCTGCCGTTCAAACGCGCCAAACGTATACTTGGGTACAACTCGAGTTTGCCAAAACGCAAACCATCAGGGACATCACGCACACTTTCGATTGGAATACCAAGCACCCGTCCGAGTTCCCGAAGCGGCAAGACGGTACGCCCATCCACGGTGCGAGCGCTCGAGGTAAACTGGACTCGAGACCCATTCAAGAAACCAAAATTGGCATCCAAGGGCCAAACCAACTGCCGCGTGGCTAGTTTAGGAGCTTGCCGATTTGGTTGGCTGGTTTGTGCCAAAGCTAAGGCAGAGAGTAAAAGCGCGAGTATAAAAGTCATTCGCGCAACAGAAATCAACTTCACATTGCCCAAAATAACAGTATTTAATGAGCAAAACGCCCCGCTCGAGGAAAGGTAGAGCCTCCAAACGAATGCCATTCATCGTTCGTCACAGGACAGACACAGGGGTCTGTCCCTACGGTCATGGCATGAAAGATGCGTGAGGTAGGGGCGAATCCCTGTGTTCGCCCTGCTGTTCCATTCACGTATTCAACAATAATCCCAGACCGTTCGGTGGTTCTGAGAAAAGGCGAAGGTTTGAGGGAGGACATAAATTTTCTCCTTCTTGCTCACAAGACAGCACCTATCGGGCTGTTCGCGCTTCCTCCTTCCTCCTAATTCTTTAGGTGTTAAACTAAAGCATGGATTTACAACTTGGTGGCAAAGTGGTCATTATTACCGGAGGCAGCGACGGACTAGGCGCAGCCACTGCCTTAGCTTGCGCCAAAGAAGGCGCGAATGTGGTGATTGCGGCTCGGGGTTTAGATAAACTGACCAAAACCGCCGCGATGATTGGTGGGCAAGCCTTGGCGATTCAAACCGATGTGACTAACCCCGTGCATCTCGAGAATCTGGTGACTCAAACCGTGGCTCGTTTTGGACGCATAGATGCAATTGTCAATAACGCTGGACGGGCAGCCGCTAAGCCATTTGAAAGTATTACGGAACAAGAATGGCAAGAGGACTTAGACATGAAATTCTTTGCGGCGATTCGGTTATCTAAACTTGCAGTGCCGCACATGAAAGCTGTCGGTGGTGGCAGTATTGTCCATGTACTGGCAATTGGCGGAAAAACCCCAGCCGCCAACAGTATGCCCAGCACGGTTTCTCGAGCCGCAGGGATGGCACTGATGAAAGCCATGAGTAAAGACCTTGGCAAAGACAATATCCGCGTGAATGGTGTGCTGATTGGTTTGGTTGAGTCTGACCAATGGGCGCGTCGGGCAATGCAAAGTAACCAAAGTATCGAAAGTTTGTACGCCAAGTTACCCGTAGAAAACAACATCCCACTGGCTCGAGTCGGAAAAGCTGAAGAATTTGCTGATTTTATTGCCTTTTTGGTCAGTGCCAGAGCCGCTTATATCAGTGGTTGTGCGATTAACTTTGATGGTGGAATGAGCGCGGCGGTTTAACGTATACTTTGCCATGAACCTAAAAACCGAAGTGGCAGCCCTGACTGAAAGCCTTGTCGCAGTGCGCCGTGACTTTCATATTCATGCCGAAATTGCCTTTGAAGAAGTCCGCACCAGTAACATTATTGCCACGCATCTCGAGAATCTGGGTCTCGAGGTTGAACGTAATGTGGGTAAGACTGGTGTGGTTGCCGAACTTAAAGGCGGTAAGCCCGGTAAAACCGTTTTAATTCGCGCTGACATAGATGCACTGCCCTTTAGTGAACAAACAGGTGCAGAGTATGCCTCGATAAACGCTGGTGCAATGCACGCTTGTGGACACGATGGACACGCCAGCATCGCCATGCACGTTGCCAGTATTTTGGCTAAGCACAAAGACACGCTCAAAGGGAATTTTAGATTTGTTTTCCAACCTGCCGAGGAAATCGTATCTGGCGCAAAAGCCATGCTACAAGATAAACCAGACTTGCTCGAGGGCATAGATGCGGTGGTGGGCTTGCACCTCTGGAATGACAAACCTGTGGGTTGGGTTGGCGCTCGAGCAGGGGCGAGTTTTGCTTCCGCCGATGCTTTTAGTGTCTTTATTCAAGGCAAAGGTGGTCATGCGGCTTCACCACACCAGTGCATAGACCCAATTGTGATTGGTTCACAGCTTGTGCTGGCACTACAAACCATTGTTAGCCGTGAAACTGACCCGCAATTCCCCAGTGTGGTGTCGGTCTGTACCATTATTGCTGGTGAAGGGGCATATAACATTATTCCAGACAGTATCGAACTGCGCTGCACGCTGCGAACCTTTGACCCTGAACTACGCACTAAACTCCAAGCCCGCATCGAAACGCTCTGTACTTCCACGGCTACGGCTTTTGGTGGTTCAGCACGGCTCGAGTGGAAATCTGGTGTGCCGCCAGTGGTGAATAATGCCGAACTGACCGAACGCTTCAAAAAACTTGCGCTCGAGATTGTTGAGGGTGTTGAAACGCCAAATCCAACAATGGGCGGCGATGATGTGGCAGAATTTCTGGCTCGAGTCCCCGGTGTGTATTTCTTGGTCGGCAGTGGGGCTGGCTACCCACACCATCATCCCAAGTTTGACATTGACGACACGGGTTGCTTACCACTGGCTACGGAATTATTGGCAAAAGCGGCTTTGGATTTTGCTCGAGCTTAGAGGATTTTTTGACTTGGGTCGCAAAGCTCAATGATGCAATTAATAAAAATTTTGAGTTCTGGACAGGCTTGTACCGCCACCCTAAGGTCATTGTCTTTGAGGATGGCTTTGGCATCGGCAATTTTGTTGTACTCTTTGCCACGACCTTTGCGGTAAATCTCCTTGAGTCTGTACGAAGGCGGATTATTGTGATTCACGCCTTCTGGTTGCCCACTTGGAGCGCTTTGATTATGACCAGCTTTCTTTTGAATGGTTGCCCAATACGGTAACAGCCATGCCTCAAAATCGTGTAGCGCAACGCACGGAAAAAACCGAGAATCATGACCCACCCAGTCCTGCATTTTCTTTTTGGCATCCGCAGCACCAGCAAAATCATTCGTGCCAGTGTAGACATCGGTCAGGGCAATCACAGCATCAAAACCGTCGTTATCTAACAGATTTTTAACGACTCGTTTAAGTTTATCTTGCTTTGGAATACGACCATCTTGGGTCTTAAACTCGAGCTTAGGCATTTTACCAGCCAAATAATTTTTCAAGAACTCGCGCAGTTTTTCTTTGAACGCCACTTCGGTATCCCCTTCAACCAAAATAGCGATTTTCACGGACGACCACCAAAAATATTCATTGCCCAGAGTTGGTCTAAAGTATAATCCTCGAGCCATTTTGCCAGTGGAAAAGAATCTGCCCAAGTCATTTTGGTACTGCCATCCTCGAGATCGCAAACCACTATTTCTTTGGGTTCTAAAAAACGCACCAAACGATCTGAATGTGTTGCCACAATCAACTGAGTGCGCTCAGAAGCATCCCGTAAAAGCGGAACAAGATGACGCAGTAGCTCTGGATGTAAACTCAGTTCTGGTTCGTCGAGTAGCGTTATGGTCGGTAAGTCCGAACTTTGCAGCAAAGCCACCAACCATAAAAACCGCAGTGTTCCTTCGGATAATTCACGTAAATACATCGGTTGCGAATAATTTTTATCCAACCAAGTGATCGTAGCAGTGCCAGCCGCAATCAAAGGAAAGCCAAAGCCCTTAAAATCTGGAAAAGCCGCCGAAATAATATCGGTCAATTGCTCAAAACGACTCGTATCTGATTCTTTAAGCGTATACAAGTACGAAACCAAGTTTTCACCATTGACACCGGGTAAAGTTGCAGGACGCAATGTTTGCGGCAAACGAATAGGGCTTTGTTTAGATACATTCAGTAATCCAGAACCATAGTAAGTGCAACCTGCCAAACCACGCCGAAACGATTCTGAATCTTTATCTGTTTTTGGAACTTGCGAAAGGGCAGTTTCAAGAAATTTCATATCCCAGTCAGGGATAGCATCTTGGTAAAGTATCAACCCTCTCAAGGTTGAAATATGTTTATATGGACTAGGAGACATATTTTGATATTCTTCTGTTTCAATTAGTGATTCAGAGACAATTTCATACGCGAATCCATTTATTTTCAATACAAGCTCATACTGAAATGGATTTCCTTTTAGGGTATTCGTGTGGATGAAAAACCTAAGTTGATGTGCTTTGCCACGGGTTAAGACTTCTGAAATACCACCTTGTTCACTCAATTCATCTTGCAAATTGCCTCGAGCCGAAGCCGCCAGCAAAGAAAATGTGTCTAAAAAAGAGGTTTTTCCAGAACCATTTGCACCAATCAGCACCATCAAAGGACGCATCTCGAGGTCAATGTCCTCGAGACGACGATACCCCTGAATTTTTATTCGTTTGAACTTATCCATAACCTATTTGTAGCGTACCATAGGCGGCTGTTATTCAAGGTGCGTTAAGAATTTCTATGGCTTCCTCGAGTTCGCAAAGGCTTAAGGAGAAATGAAAACAAAATTTTGGTTTGCTTAGCCGCTTACTGGTAATCAAAATTATTGAAAACGGATGCTTCCTTGATTGGCACATTTTGAATCCAAAGGGGCTTCTGGGTTGGCAAAGAATGCCAACATAATGCTTAGACCGCACTGACTACTGAGTGAAACGGCGTGTGCGCCGCCTTTCATGGTTACACTGACACTATTGTTTAATCCAGCACTGGCGATAGCAAGGTAACGAGCGGGTGTTACTGGGTCAAATTCGCCAGCCATCAGCAAGGTACGAACAGGGCTTGTCACCGCCGTATTCTCGAGTCCGCTGGGTGTGGTTAAACCAAGGTTTTGACACAAGGTAAAACCACGTTCGCCAGCAATACCCACACTACTGCTAAATGAATTTGCCCATTGCGGTAAGGCTACATAAGTCCGGCGCAGTTGTGCCAGACTCGAGAATGCAAATTCGCCACGGCATTCATGCGTAAAAAATGCTCCAGAAGAAATTCCTGTGCTGACTGCATTAAGAAAATTCTCGACAAATTTACCTTGTAGCACGTTAGCCCGACCAGCTTTTAAGCCAAACAGAAGCTGAGGTAATTCGGCAATACCAAAAGCGCTGTACATTGAAATAAAAACAATGCCCTGCATGGTGTTACCGCTCATTAGGAGTTTTTCTTTACCCAAGGTCACTTCCAAAGGTTTGGTATTCAAGGCTTGGTATAGATTTTGGTATTCTGCCTCGAGATTCGGGTATCTGTTGTTGCAATCAGCCTCGGCTTTACAAGTTGCAAAAACTTTTTTGAGTGCTTCATCAATGCTGTAAAGCGTATCGGCAACACGATCAATTTGTAACGGAATAACACTGTCTATCAAAACGCTTTTTAGGCTTGGACTAAAAGTTCGCATCACTTCTTGGGCTAAACGTGTCCCATAAGAAACACCATATAAACTGATTTTTTCGTATCCCAAAGCAAGGCGAATATCGTTGACATCGGCGGCGCTTTCGGTGGCATTATAAGCGCTTAGGTCAATTCCTTGGGTTTTCCAGTTTTCACCACAAGTTGTTAAGGTTTTCAGCAGTGCATCACCTGCTGCAATTGAACTTTCTGAGCCAGCCGCAGTAGTATCGCAATCCAGAGCGGGTTGAGACCTTCCAACACCACGTTGGTCAAAAGCAATAAAGTCGCGAGTCGGAAACGCTGTTGCAAGTACAGCGTACTGAGAGCCATGTTCACCGGGTCCACCAGCCAGAAAAAACAAAGGTTCTTGCTTTTGGGTTTTTGCTTTTGTAATCGTCACAAAGAGTTTAATTTTCTTTTCGGGTTTCCCCCGATTTTCTGGCACACTGACAAAACCACAACTTGTGGCTGTAATACCCGTTGGACAAACCACTTTTTCAAAAGCTGAGCTAGTTTGCCCTGAAACATTTGAAGCACTTATGACCAAAGCAATTCCAAAGAAAATAATGCTAAACAATTTTTTCATACCACTCCTTAAAAATTTCTGTGCGTAGAATCGGTTATTCCTCGAGTGAACTGAGTTTTTTTTCAGCCTCGAGTGAACTGAGTTTCTTCATCCTTGAGTGGGTCTGGCTCGAGCCACGCAATAATAGCGGTTGGTAAACCCAAGAAAACAGCCGTAAATGAAAGTAATAAAACTTGTATTTCTAAACGGTGCAAATCTTTGACCAATACCAGCACTTTTTCGGCTTCTCGAGTCGAAATAAACCCTGCAACCAGTCCAAAAATTCCGCCTAGAATCCCAGAAAGTACCCAGTATGCAATTCGGTGGGCGTGGTCGCGTAAACTGCGTTCGCGTTCATCGGTGATGATGTTCATGGCATTGGCAATGTTACGGGTGGCAAAATGCAGTACGATTCCAAGCACCATACTGATAATCACCGCCGCTAATGCCCAAGTGCCTTGGCTCGAGCCTGCTAAAACAATTGCTATGAGCAAAAACACCATACTCAGCACTGTTATAATTCGGCGATTCTTTTGGCTTCCCAACAGACGAATTGGCGTTGGAAACGGATTTTTGATGGGTTGGGTCATGGGTTATGCCTCCTCGAGTGGGTCTGGTTGTGTCCAAGCTAAAGTAAAAGTAGGCAGGAGTATAGCCAGTGGAAACAGCGTTGCAAAAACATTATTTGCACCAACGGGTAGGTCTGGAAAAAATGTAAAGACCGCAAAACCAAAGGCAATCACTGCACCAAGAATCCGAAAGGCATTTAAGTAGACTTCGTTACGCACTGCAATTTCGCGTTCATCAAGGTATTCGTCTGGGCTATCGGCTCGAGCGCCAGTTGCTCCAACCAGCCAAAGAAAACAGACAATCGGCACAATCGCAAATGGAGCGAATAACAAGCTCCAAAGCGAATTGATGTACCCTGCGGCAGTGCCAGCCACAAATGGCACAAGAAAAAATGTTATCACCAAAAAGCGTCGTGCTGATTGCTTAAATGCCCATTTTGGGGTGACTCGAGCCAACTTAAAATTGAGGGGTTCTTGTGGCATGGTCATACGACTCCTTTGTTGTACAGGCTTTCGGAAAGTGGCTTAAATGGTGTCTTTGAAAAAATTGCTTCGATGGGTAAGCCAAAAAATTCAGAGAGCTTAAATGCCAGTTCTAAACTGGGGTTGTAATCGCCGCGCTCGAGGTAGCCAATGGTTTGAAAATTTATGCCAACCGCATCGGCAAGGTCTTGGCGGCTCAGGTTGCGTTCGGCACGAAGCACTGGCAAGCGGTTATGAATAGCTATTGTAGAAGTTTTATTTTTTGTAGCTTTCATAAAATATATTGTTGCATATATACAACAATTTGTCAAACTAGTGTATTTAGAATTAACTCCCCGCTCAAATACATCAAAACAAAATTGTCACTCAATCCATCATGATTTACCAAAACGCAGCGCTCGAGTTGCCAAGTGATGAAATGCCTCGAGTAATTCAGGTGGTTGAACAACCCTAAATTCACACTTGAAACTGAGCAGAATTGCCGCAATCCACTCAAGGTCGCTACTGCCACAACGCAGTAATGTTCCAGCTTCCACTTCCTCGAGTGTCATCTGATGCGGCAAAACCCGCCAACGAGCCTCAGTAATCGGTAAGTCCAGCAGTACCTCGATATTCCACGGTGTAGAGGCAAAAGGAATTGAATCAGATAAGAATTGAAGTGCATCAAAGTTCTGGGGCGGTTCAAAATTCTCCTCAAGCAGGACAACATCCAAAATCCGATCTAAACGAAAAATTCGTGGGGCAAGGCGCAATCGGCAATATCCAACCAGATACCAGCGTTGGTTAAAATGCAGCAGTTTATACGGCTCGATGATTCGATTTGTAATTTCATCTCGAGATGACTGATATGCCAATTCAATTGGATGACACGCGTGGCTGGCTTTCATCAGTTGCAACAATAAATTTGTATTGGTTTTGACCAACCACCCAAAAGACATAAGGCGCATTGTGTCTTGTACCATTTGCATTTGTGCAGCAATAGATTTTGGTAAAACCCGTGTCAGTTTACTTTGTGCCGAAACTTGGGCAGTGGCGGTTAAACCAAATGACTCAAGGGCTTGTAATCCGAGTGCCAATGCCAGTGCTTCTTGATTCGTAAACATCAAAGGTGGCAGTCGAAAACCAGCCTTTAAGCGGTATGCGCCACCCACACCTCGGGTGGATTCAACAGGAATACCAAGGTCTTGTAATTGCAAAACATAACGCTGGATACTGCGCGAACTGACCTCGAGTTTCTGGGCTAATTCAAGACCAGTCACCCGTTCTTTGGACTCGAGTAATTCAAGTAATGTCAATAATCGCAAAGTTGGGCTGTACATCTTTGTAGTTTGCCACGAATTGTCGCCGAAGATTGTCGGGAATTGGTCTTAGACTGTTTTTGGAGGTAACAATGAACAACCCAAACCACGATTTCGATTTTCTATTTGGTACTTGGCAAATAGAAAATCGTTTCTTAAAAAAACGCTTACAAAACTGTACCGAGTGGGAAACTTTCACTGCCACAAGTACAGCTAAACCAATTTTAGCTGGGCTTGGTAACATAGACGATTTTATTGCCCAAGATTGGCGACCAGACTTTATTGGCACAACCTTACGCTTATTTAATCTGGTCGCCCAGCAATGGAGCATTTACTGGATGAGCAACACCACCGGTACACTCGAGCCACCTGTAGTGGGTGTTTTCAAAGATGGTATTGGGATTTTTGAAGGACAAGACACTTTAGATGAAGTCCCCATTCGAGTTCGGTTTACATGGTCTGGAATCACCGACAAAACTGCGCTCTGGGAACAAGAATTCTCGAGCGATAACGGAACAACTTGGGAGAAAAATTGGACAATGCGATTTACTCGAATTGATACAACATGAATTTCGGATAAACGCTAAGCTATAAAAATGCCCATGAAACCCAAGCCAGCAGCCCCCGAAAACATCAGTGCTTATATCGCCACTTTCCCTGAAGATGTACGAATCATTCTCGAGAAAATCAGAAGCCTGATTCAAGAAATTGCCCCTGAAGCCACGGAAAGCATCAGTTATCAAATGCCGACTTTTAAGCTACACGGGCATTACCTGGTCTATTTTGCGGCGTTCAAAAAACACATTGGTTTGTATCCAACACCTGATGGTATTAGCGAATTCAAAGCCGAGTTAAGTCAGTACCAATCGGGCAAAGGCTCAGTCAAATTTCCGCTCGAGCAAGCAATTCCCTATGATTTAATTCGTAAAATTGTGATTTTTAGAGTGCAGGAAAATCTTCAAAAAGCCACTGCAAAAAAGAAATAAACTCTGAATCAAGTCAAATTTGTACAAACAATGGATAGCCCAAACTATCTTTCCTCAAACCACAATTAAGCCAATACTGACCAAGCACAACCCCGCCCCAAGTATCTGCCACGGCTGCAAGCGCTCACGCAGCACCAAGACCGCCATGAACAGCGTAAAGGCTGGATACAACGAACTTGAGACGGCACTGACATCCAAACGCCCAGCTTGTCCAGCAAGTGCAAAAAAAACATTACCAAGGCTGTCACAAATACCAGCCACCAAGACCAAAGGCAGCAAGGCTCGAGGTAAGGACGGCACACCTTTTTGAAATGCAATGATTATAAAAATAGAAACAACCGTAGTCAGACGCAAACACACCACTGTCCAACCCACATCTGCCCCTGAATACTGAGCGGCAATCGCAAATGTTCCACCGAAACAAACTCCTGCCAAGACCGATAAACCCAGCACAGCCTTTGAGAGTTGCACCGCACCACTTGGACGACTCAGTAACCAAACACCAAAGGCTGCCAGACCAAAACCCAACCATTTCAGAATTCCAGGTACACCCTCGGTGGCGGCGCTAATGGCAACCGCGACCAAATTTGCCATAACAGCGGTGATTGGAGCAACCAGACTCATTTGCCCTGTTGCCAAGGCACGGTAAAGGGTTAGCAAACCAATCACGCCCACCAAACCTCCAACCACTCCGAGCAGTGCATCTTGGAGGCTTGGGAGTGGCGAACCACGCAACAAAGCCAAAGCCACTAAAAACACCAAACCAATCACACTCGAGACCCGCATTACGGTTAATTCACTTGAACGCCGCGTAGCCAGCCCACCAGCAAAATCACCAAAGCCCCAAGCCGCCGCCGAAGCTAAACCCCACAGTGCAGCCAGAACATCAGCACTCATATCGGTTTGGCTGCTCCGAAAAATTCGGTTTCGATTTCACAATTTGGCGCAACTTGTTTTAAGTATTCAATCAGTTGATTGCCAGCCGTGTGTAAATGCTCGAGCGGATACGGGGCTAGGTGGTCAAGAATAAAATAGGCATTGACCGAATTTGAAGTCAGACGGGTACGAATCCCTTGTCGCCAATTCCAAGCGCGGCAAGTGACACGGTTTTTATCTGCCCAGATGACCTCGCCTTGTTGTGGGTTCTCGAGAACAGCCTGACCATCTTTGAAAGTATCAAAACTTTCTGTACCATCTGCAAAACGCAGTACCAAATCCGCCTCGAGTTTATCCCAGTCCTCGCCGCCGATTGGCAGCACCGAAGCGATACTGACGGCGTTATACAAATCAACCAAGGTATTGATATTTGGTAAATCCTGCCCTTTGACGACTCGAGACAGCAAGGCTTCGGCAGAACAAAGAAATTTAGAGGGTTTTAAGCCAAATTCTGCATAGGCAGAGCGCCATGCGGCAATATGCGGATGCTCGGCAGGTTTTTCTATAACAAGGCGCTGGGTATTTTCGGCTTGCCTAAGAATTTCGGTACTCCAGGGTTGGCTTGGTAAGTTATGTAAACCTTTAGCGTAAATCACCATCAATGAATACTGTGAAAAAGTTTGTAAAATAGCTGGATCAATTTGAATTCGGTACATTGGCTTACTCTAACAAGTTTAATTGGGCGGTGGCGTTAAGGCTTTGAAACCACCCTCTAGAATCAGCACATCACTTGCCCCCAATGCCTCGAGCAGCGCCCCAGCGTATTCCGATTGCCGTCCGGTGCTGCAAACCACCACCAATGGGCAGTTTGGTAGGCTTGGGTTTCCATCTTCGAGTTCAGATAACGCAATCGCAAGCACCCGAAAACTCGAGACAAGCGGTTTGGCGGCTTGCTCGAGGTCATCACGGATGTCTATGAGGACTGCCTTATCTGGGATTTGGGAAGGGTTAATCTGCTGCATGATTGGTTTATGGGTTTGGGGCAATATCTTCGGGGCTTGGTAAACCTAAGCCCTCGAGTTGCGGCAGTACGGTTTTCTTATCGCCAACCAAGACCCAAATGGCATTATTAAGCTGGACTGCATTTTTGGCAATGGCATTGACATTGGCGGTACTGACTTTGGCTAAGGCATTACTTTCTATACTTAAATCTGCAAAACTGCGTCCTTCGGTGCTGAGCAGATTAGCACTGCCAACAATACTTTCTGGGGTCGAAACACCCTCGAGTAAACCACTCAGCAGGCTTTGGGTGGCTTTCTGGGTTTCTTCGTCAGAAATGCCTTTTTCGCTAATCAACCTAAATTCTTTGAGGATTTCTTTGAGCGATTCGCCAGTCACACTGCTTTCGACCGCGCTGCGGGTGTTGAGGATGCCGTAAGTTTTTTCAAAAATAAATCCAGCCCCAATGCCGTAGGTGTAGCCTTTGTCTTCGCGTAGGTTTGCCATTAAACGGCTGGTAAACGTCCCACCCAGTGCCATGCCGAGGGTGTTGTACTCGAGGTAACTGCCGTTGTTATAACCCACACTTGGGGTCAGAACACGAATAAAAGTTTGCGGCGATTCTGGGCGGTCAACCAACAGCAATCTGGCTTTGCTTGGGGCGGGGGCTGGCATTGGCAGGGCAGCTTTGGCTGCACCACTGGCTTTCCAAGCCCCAAGGGTTTGCTCGAGTATGGCTTTGGCTTGGTTGAGACTTAAATCCCCAGCCATAAAAACATTGAGGTTGCTTGGATACATCACTTCTTTGTAGCGGGTTTTCATTTGTTCTAAAGTTAGTTTCTTGACTTGGCTTGGGCTGACAAAACGCCCCAATGGATGATTTGACCCATGAAAAGCATTCATCGCAATTTCAAAAGATAAAGCCCGTGGGTCATCGGTCAATCCTTCGCGTTCAAAATTAAAGTTGGCTTGTTCATTCTCAAATTCGTCTTTGGTCAGTACAGGCGAGCTTAACGCCTCGGTGATTAAGGCTAAGCTCGGCTCGAGATTACGCGATAAGGTTTTGGCACTTAACACAGTTTGTTTAGCATCTGCCATGACACTAATTTCTGCGCCTAGACTGCCTAAGACCCTCGAAAAATTCTTGGTTTTGCTGCCCTTGTCAAGCATGGTTGCTAGTAACTGGGTGCTGCCGACAATGCTTTCTGTACCAGTGCCTTGGTTACTCGAGACATTGAGGTAAGTCATTGGGAATTGCCCAGATTGCCAGTACGAAACACTGATACCGTTGCTGAGTCTAATCTGGCTATTCTTTGGGAAAGCAAAAGCCACGCTGCCCGCATCATTTGGGCGGGTGTCTCGAGTGCTGGGGTCAGAAGTTTCAACCATTGGCAGGACAGTTTGAATCAGGCGATCATTAGGCACTAAAAAAGCTCGGCTCGAGGCTGTCACTTGAGTTGTGGTCAGTTTCTTGTAACGCTCCAAACTTTGCAGGGTGTAGTTTGGATTATTGTAATAATACGAATCTATGTTCATGGCTTGCGCCCTATCCACTAGGTTTTGCATTGTGCCAATCAGGGTTTTTTCGGTGGCAGCCACTGCCGACTTTAATTCAGATGATGTGATACCCGTTTTATTAAAGTCATTCAGCACCGCATCCATTTTCTGCTCTAAGGTTGCCACACTGACTGCTTCGCCCGGAAACGCCGTGAAATTCATCTGAGACTCGAGTAAGCCGCCTTGGACATAAATATAAGCATCCGAGGCAACTCCTTCATCCAGAAGTGCTTCGTTAATGCGGTTTTGCAGGGCAGTGGTGACCACATCGAGTTTAAGAAAATCATCCGAACCGATTTTTGGCACACGCCAAACCATGCTGACCCGAGGTTGCGAAACCCTATCCACAAACGTCACGCGCTTTGTACCAAGCGAAACCTTAGCGGGTACGTACTTTCTAAGCGTATCGTTTTTACGGGCTAAGCCAGCGAATAGTTTTTCGATTTGCGGCTTGACCTCGCTTGACTTAAAGTTCCCAGCCACCAACAACGAAATGTTATTCGGCACATAATAGGTGGCAAAAAAAGCCTTGACATCCTCAACCGTTGCGGCGTTCAAATCTGACGGTGAACCAATTGTGCCACGGTGATAGGGGTGGTCAAGCGGGTAAATCAATTGGTTAATGGCTTCTTCTGCTTCGCCATATGGGGTGTTCTCGACACTTTGACGGCGTTCATTTAAGACCACTGCCCGTTGTAAATCAAGTTTTTTCTGGTCAATGTTTTCGCCCAACGCCTCGAGTCGGTCTGCCTCGAGCCAAAGCAGGGTTGGCAGGGCTTTGGCGGGGGCGCTCGAGTAGTACAAGGTCATGTCTGGGGCAGTAAAGGCATTGTTATAACCGCCATACGATTCGATGATTTTATCGTACTGCCCGACCCCGACCCGTTTTGTTCCCATAAACATCAGGTGTTCAAACAAATGGGCAAAACCACTGCGCCGCTCGAGTTCGTCTTTAGAACCAACTTTGACTAAAAAATTAACAGTGACATTGGGGTTGCGGGTATCTTCGTGCAGAATCACAGTTAAACCATTTTTAAGGGTATAGCGCTCGGTTTTTAATTCAAGCGCGGCGGCTTGGGGCAGAAGTAAAGCCGCACCGACCAGCAAACCAATTAAAAGACTTTTTTTCACTTTGGTATTGTAATGGTTTTAGAACCCTAAAAAATAGTCAAGCATTTTTAGCTCTAGGAAAACTTAGCTAAGGTGGTCATCAATACCGCCATCGCTGCCCGTTAATTATAAGCCTCGAGTGCTTGAATGGCACTGACCATGAGTCAAATCACTTCAATAATTCATGACCCAGAGCCAAGACGCTTACCGACAGATATGCCAACCCTGCGGCAAATCGCGGCTCGAGTGGCAGGTTTTACGGGTGCGAAACAAGTGATTGTTTTTGGTGGTGTGGCTCGAGCCAGAAAAAGCCACCCCTAATAAATGGGGTGGCTTCTTGACCCTAAGATGCACCTTACGGGCTTCTTGCTCATAAAACAGCACCTAACGGGCTATTCGCGCAGGGTCGCTCGAGGAACTACACCGAGAGGCTCTATAAACCATCAAACGAAGCCGAGAAACTTGTTACACCATCCCCAGAAATATGGGCATTACCTGCCACATCAGTCACTTTAGGCTGACCGGCGTTGTTATTGACCAAGACCGCATAGGGCGTGTTGGTTGTTTGTGAAGATGTAGTCACAATAACTTTGGCTGCATTGCTTGCCGATAATACGGCGTTGGTTGCGGTTAAACCACCACCAGGAAACGAAAATTGTGCGGCAGAAATCGAAGCAGGAGCAAGGGCTTCGTTAAAGGTCACTTCGACACTGGTTTTGGTTAAAGCAACTGTACTGGCAATTTTTGGGGCGGTGGTATCGCCAGAAGGCTGGACGGTTGTGACGGTCACCGTTCCAGATTTACTCGAGTCTTGGCTGCTGGTGGCTTTAATCACGGTACTACCTGCTTGAGGTGCAGCCGTAAAAGTGGCACTGGTTGAGGTTTGATTGCTTAAAGTACCACCACCACTGACAATGCTCCAAGTAACCGTGCTACTAAATGCACCTGTGCCACTGACCACCGCGCTGATGGCACTGGTTGCATTGGTGTTAATGCTGGTGGGATTGGCACTGACCACCACAGAACCAATCGTAGGGCTAGGATTGGGATTGGGGCTTGGGCAAGCAACCAAAGTTGTGACCAAGAGCAGAACTGCAACAGACCATTTATTCATACTTCCTCCGTGGAACAATTGAATTTTACGGCAAACGAATGGTAAACGCCCCGAGCAACACCGAGACTGGTGAGACCTGATTCACGAGTGCCGCATTATTGCCAAGTTGCCCAAGGTCATCTTTGCCCCAGCTTAGCATTGTGCCGTCGGCTTTGAGTGCCAGAGTATGAAATCCACCTGCGGCAATAGCCACAACGTTGCTTGCACCACCAATAACAACTGGGGTGGATTTATCCTCGAGGGCTGTTCCATCGCCGAGCTGCCCAAATTCGTCCGAACCCCAAGTTAGCACCGTGCCGTCTTTTCTGAGTGCCACAGAATGATTCAGACCTGCCGCGATTGCCACGATGTTGTTGCTGTTACTGCCACCAACGGCAACGGGCGTAAATCTATCGGTACTCGAGCCATCGCCGATTTCGCCGCTAAAATTGCCTCCCCAAGCTAGCAGTGTGCTGTCTGATTTAAGCGCCAAAGAATGAAACCGACCGGCGGCAATGGCGACAATGTTGGTCGCGCCTAGTACGGTTACGGGTGTGAATGAACTAGCGCTTGTAGCATTGTCGCCGAGTTGCCCAAATTCATCATCGCCCCAAGCCAGCACTGTGCCGTCGGATTTCAATGCCAAGGAATGATTTGTGCCTGCCGCGATTGCGATGGTGTTGCTTGTGCCTGGTATTTCGGTTGGTGTCGTGTTGTTTGGTACAGTGTTGCCGAGTTGTTTTTTGCGATTATCACCCCAACTGTAGACCTTGCCATCGTCTCCTAATGCCAATGAATGGTTTGTACCAGTAGCAATTGAAGTAAATTTGAAGGTCACACCAACATCTACAGGAATGGTTGTCGAGTTAATAAAGCCTTGTAGGTTATTGCCAAGTTGTCCGTAAGTATTGTCGCCCCAACTGATGAGCGAGCCATCGTTTTTCAGTGCCAGCGAAAAAAATCCACCTGCCGAGACCGCCACGATGTTGGTGTTCTTTGCGCCGCTGACCGCCACCGGTGTGGGTGAGTTGTTGAGGTTGCTTGTGCCGAGTTGCCCAAAAGCACCTTCTCCCCAAGCAAGAACGGTGTTGTCTGATTTTAAGGCTAGGGAATGATGTTGACCACCACTGATACTGGCTTTATTTGGATTAACACTAACGAAAATGGTTTGTTTCTTGGTTGGGTCTTGGACACTCGAGGCGGTAATTCGTACCACCCGTCCAAAACTGCTGGCTGGAGCTGTGTAGGTGTTGGTCAAACTGTCCGTACCTGAGTTAAACGCCAGTGAACCATTGCCTCCGCTCGAGAGTGTTCCAATGCCGTCGTTTTCGATTTTCCAATTGACGGCTGAACTAAACTGAAATTGACCGCCGCTCGAGGTGACTGTTGCGGTGAGTTGGGTCGTGCCACTGGGATTTAAGACTGTTTTTTGGGCGCTCAAGGTCAGTCCCGTGATGCTGGCTGCTTGTACTGTCATGGTGATCGTGCCGAATTTGGTGGGGTCAGCATTGCTGGTGGCTTTAATCACCACTGTACCTTCGTTAATAGAACCAGAACCTGGAGTCTGAAAGTCAACTTCTGAACCAGTGGTTGCGGAAAGACCTCCAGCAGTACCACTGACAATGCTCCAAGTTACGGCATTGCCAAACGGGGCTATTCCAGTCACATTGGCAGTCAGCATGGTGTTGGTGGCAGGTAAGACGGTTGTGGAAGCGGCACTGATGGTCACGGCAGTCACACCCGGGGCGGCGGCTGTGATGGTCAAGCTCACTTCGCCAAATTTGCTGGAATCCTGATTGCTGGTGGCACGAACCACAGTTGTGCCATTTGGGGCGGTGCTGGGAACTGAAAAAATAACTGGTGAACCTGTCGTGGCAAGCAATGAACCTACTCCACTGCTAATGCTCCAAGTGACAGCATTGCTAAACGTACCTGTTCCTACGACTACAGCACTTAAATTGGCTTGCGTTCCGCCACTGACCACAGTCATGTTGGTGCTGGCAGTTACAGAGGTAATGCTCGAGTTTGTGCCTTGAAATGAAGTCTGGGTGGTATTTTGTAGTGCCAGATTATAGGCATTACCCGCCAAATCGGTTAGGCTCGAGCTAACCAGCAGGGCATAAGAAATTGCGGATTGTGCCGAGGTGGTCAGGGTCACAGTTTTGTTATCTGCCGCAAGACTGGCAGCCGATACGTTTAATCCCTGTGATGGAAAACTAAAATTCGTGGCTAAATTACCGCCTGCAATGGCTTCACTAAAGACCACAGTCACACTGGTGTTGCTCGAGGCGGTGGTACTGACCACGGTGGGTGGGGTGGTATCCCCCGTAACTGGCGCGGCGGTCACGGTTAATTTGAAGGTCGCGGTTTTGGTCAGTGTGCCTGAAATGCCTTTGACCGTCAGGGTTGTTTCGCCCAGAGCAGCATTGGCGGCAACGTTCAAAGTCAAAGCGCTGGCGCTGCTGGTTGAAGCGGGATTAAAGCTGCTGGTTACTCCAGTCGGCGTTCCCTCGAGACTGAGCGCCACTGAATCCGTAAAACCCCCAGTTTTATTTAAGCTAACCGCCATTGTCCCAGATTCGGTTTTTTTAACTGTGACAGTCGCGCCACCCAAGGTTAAACTAAAATCTGGTGTGACTGGGGCTGGGGGACAAGCCACCAGACCGAGCATGAGAAAACCCGCTAAAAGTGTTTTGCCGATGATACTCGAGTTGAACTGCATACAAACCTCCATAAAGAACTACCAAGGATTCGGGGCGAATGGCTTTTCAAACCCAAGCCAGTTGGACAGACCTTACAAGGAGGGGCGTAAATTGGGCGTAAACTCGTTTATAATGGGCTGTATGCGCCTTAGAACGTTGGGCAAACTGGCTTTGGAATTCGTGGATTTTCCACGCCCCAAGCTGTTGTTGCTGCTGGCGTACTTAGCAATCGAAGGCAGTAAGGAAAAACGCCATTTGTACGAATTGTTCTGGTCTGGTGCATCTGACCCAGCCACCAGTTTGCGAATGGCTTTAGGGCAGTTTCGCAAAGTCGCCCCTGATTTGGTGCTGACAGATGAACGCACCGTGTCCACCAAAATTGCGTATGACCTGACCGAGTTGCAAAGCATCATTGCTGAGCGCAACCCAAACAAACTCGAGGCGTTTTACACAGGCGAGTTCTTGCAGGGTTTTTCGTTGCCCGATTGGAATGCCGAACTCGAGGAATGGGTCTACAGCACCCGTGAATTTGTGACTCGAGCGGTGCGTGGTGTGTACCTGAAAGCTGCCGAACGAGAAGCCAAGCAAGGCATGTTTTCGATATCAGTGCAGTATGCCCAAAAAGCCTTTTTGCTAGGTAAGCAAGACTTACCGCCTGAAGACCTCGAGCGCTTGTATCCGTTGTTGCTGGCGGGTGATAGTTCGCTGTGTAGCGAAGCCAAGCAGCAAAGCAAAATGTTTGGTCTCGAGCTTAGCCAAACTCGAGCCGAAGCCCAAGCACGTTTTGTTTCGGCGGCTCAATCAGAGACCATCGCTGGGGGTACGCCGCACAATTTGCCTCGAGCCAAGACTTCATTTATTGGGCGTGACCCAGAATTACTCGAGTTGGGGCAGTTGCTTTCCGAACCCGAAGTGCTGTTGATTACGCTCTTGGGCATGGGCGGCATTGGCAAGACGCGCCTTGCCTTGCAGTTGGCACGCGAACAGTTACAAGAACAGAATTTTCCTGATGGTGTGTACTTCGTGCCGCTCGAGTCTTTAGCTGAACCCAACCAGATTTTACTCACCCTTGCCCAAACACTCCAGATTACCGTTCAGCAAGACCCTTTTGCCTCAGTTATGGCAGGGATAGGCAAGCAACAATTGCTGTTGGTTTTGGATAACTTTGAGCATCTGATAGACGCGGCGCTGCTGGTTTCCCAAATCCTAATCGGATGCCCTCATCTAAAAATCGTGGTCACATCACGGGAACGCCTCAACCTTGAAGAAGAATACATCATGCCCCTTCAAGGCTTGCCTTTTTCTAACCACGTCAGCTTTGCCGAAAGCGAGTATATAGATGCGATTCGGCTTTTTGTGCAACGCGCTAAACGGGCGCGGCTGGACTTTGAACTGACCCCCCAGAATTTGCCGCAAGTCCTCGAGATTTGCCGCCTTGTAGAAGGCTCACCTTTGGGCATCGAACTGGCAGCCGTCTGGTTGGGTTCGCTGTCCTTGGCAGAGATTGCCTCAGAAATCGGTCAGAACATTGGTTTGCTCGAGACCAAGAGCCGTAACATTGCGGGTCGGCATCAGAGTATCGAAGCGGTTTTTGAACATTCTTGGAAGCTCTTAAAACCCAAAGAGCAACGCATTCTGGCTCAACTTTCAGTCTTTCGTGGTGGGTTTACCCGTCTGGCTGCCTCGAGCGTGGCGGACACCAATCTGGGGCTGCTGTCTGGACTGGTTGGCAAATCGGTATTGCGTCTGGCAGAACCCGAAGGACGGTACGACTTTCATCCTTTGCTGCTCGAGTATGCCAGCCAAAAGCTGGTTGGGTTGGGCGAACTTCCCATAACCCGCAACCAGCACGCGCAGTATTTTCTGGGGCTGATTCAAATAAGCAGTTTGGATGGTTTGCAAACCCAAATTAAATGTTGCCAAGGCGAGTACGAAAACCTACTGGCTGCCTTGGCTTGGTCGCAAGAAACTAACCAAGCAATGTTTGGGTTAAAGCTGGCTTTGCGGCTTGGTGCTTTGTGGCAATCTCAGGGTTATAGCTCTGAAGGCATTCATTGGCTTAGAACTGTACTGTCGCACCCAGAGGCAAGCGCCAGCCCAGAACGGGTAGAAGCCTTACTTTTGCTTTCACGCATCGCCTCGCTTCACAGTGAATACGTCGCGCTTGCCCTCGAGTCTGGACAAGAAGGTCTGGCGCTTGCCAAAAGCCTTGAGAACAACGAGCAGATTGTCCAAGCCTATTTGCGTCTAAGTTTAGTGGCTCAAAAGCAATACAACTGGACAGCAATGCAAGAGTACGGTGAGGCTGGTCTGTCCTTGGCACGAAAACTTGAGAATCCAAAACTGATTGCCAATGCACTTTGGATTGTTGGTGGTAACTTGGCAATTATTACAGGTGATTACGTCAACGGGCGCAAGTATCTCGAAGAAAGCCTGAGCCTCAATCGTCATTTAGGTTCGCGTTTTGACATTGGGCAGTCGCTGAACAATTTGGGCTTTCTGGTGTTTTTGCTTGGCGACTTGCAGGCTGCCAAAACCTATCTCGAGGAATCACTGCAAATAGCCCACGACTTACCCGACCTCTACATGGTGAGCGTTGCCCAAGACAGCCTCAGTGCAGTGATGCAGGACCTTGGCGAACTGGAAATGGCACGATTACTGGCAGAACAATCGCTCAAGTACAGTTGGCAAATCAAAAACACCATGAACATTCGCAATGCGCTCGAGAACTTTGCCAGCCTGGCGGTACTGCAAGGACAGCCAAAACGTGCCGCGCAGTTGTGGGGAGCAGCCGAACGCTTCCAGCCCGAGGACAACTCGCGCATGACCATGCTTTGGTATGAACGCAACCAGCGCTTCATGTCCATGACCAAAAACCGGCTCGGTAACAGCAGTTTTCAAGCCCACTGGAAGACTGGCAAAGTCATGAAACTCGAGGAGGCGGTGCGTTTCGCGCTTCAAACGACAGCCTTGGTTGCGGACTGAATAGCAGTAACCCAATTCACCAGAACCAGAGCGTCGGTAGCAACCAGAACCTGTCAAATCTCGAGTCCAAAAGTAAAGACTATCCAAAATTCGGATAAAAGCGCTAAACTATTCGTATGAAAGAAGCCGAGGGTTTAGCCGAAGTTCGTGCCTTTATTGAACGCATGAAACAACACAACCTTGAAGAAGTTAAAAGTGTCCAATTTCCAATAGGTGTGGATGCCTACATGCGTGACCGTGTGCTGGCAGGCGATATTGAAACCGTCTCGTTTATGCACCGTTTAGCTTGGATGTTCGGGGTCCAAGTCGGACAAGCCGCTTCGCAAATGCAGCAACAAAGCAATACCCCAACCAAAAAACGGGTCGAAGCCTAGGGGCTAGGGTTAAAAGGTCAAAGGGTTAAAAGTAAGGGCTTTGAGCTTTGAGGGTTAAAAGGTTAAAAGTGGGTTTGGCTTTAACCTTTTAACCTTTTCTACTTTTTACCTATGCTTTTCTACTCATACTTAAATGCCCTCGAGCCAATCGCAATAAAAATCGCCGCAAAACCCAGTAAAATCAGGGTATGAGGGATTAACTCGAGGATACTGGATTGCTTTAGAATGACGTTCTGCATGGCGTTTAAGCCCCAGTAGGTTGGTAAGAAACGGGCAAGTTGCTGCATCCATTCGGGGGTGACTTCTAAGGGCCACCACAGTCCGCCCAATGCCGAAAGCACATTGACACTCAGCACACTAAACGCTCCAAGTTGTGATGGAGTGCGGGTTAGTGCGGCACAAAGCGCCCCAAAGCCAGCCGAAGCAAAAGCAAAGGCAAAGGCAGGCAGAATCAGGGCTGGCGGGTTGCCCCAACGCACCCCCAAGACCAGATTTGAAAAAGTGACCATGATAAAAAGTTGAATACAAAGCACCAAAGTGTTGCCCAGTAATTTACCAAGAATCATTGTCACCCTCGAGACGGGGGCAGCAAAAAGCCGAGTCAGTGTGCCAGCCGTGCGTTCACGCAAAAAAGCCAGCCCTGTCTGAGCGCCAAACAGCAGCGCAAACATCAGGGTCATACCAGGCGCGATTTGTTCTGAACCAGCAATTTCAATGACTTTGCTGTTTTTGACTGTGACTTTTTCACTCGAGACATTGATGATACTGGTTTGCAGTAATTCTTCGGCTCGAGCCGCCGCATTGGTGTTTGGTGCGGCAATGGCAGCAATGTACGGGGTTTGTAAGCGAATTACGGCAGCCCTGATGCGTTCCATCGCATCCCAGACTCGAGTATTGCCAGCGCTGGTGATTAACTCGAGTTTAATGGGTTTAAGTTGTTCAATGTCGGTGTCAAAACTGTTCGGTAATTTGACCCAAGCATCTCGGTCGGCGGTGGTCACAAGGGTTTGGGCGCGTAAACCCGCGATTTCGACGGCTGCCCCAAGACTGGCAAGTTCACGTTCAAACGCCTTGGCTTTGGGAGTATCAAAGCGAGTGATTAAAATTCGCACTGGTCCAACATCGCTGCTTTGTAAAACTGACAAAATACTCGAGAAGACAATTGGCAAAATAATCAGCATTGCCAGTAAATGGGGCTGTTTCCAGACGTGTCTGGCTTCGGCAATGGCTATGTGCAGGATGGTTTTGAAGGTGTTCATCGTGAAAACCGCTTTGAGAGTTGAAAAGACCCAAAAATCACGCCGACCACTGCCATACTGCTTAGAACACCAATCGCTAAAAATAAATGTGGGTCGTTTGAACCAATCGCGGTCAGTTGAAACGCCTCGATACTCCAACGGTTATAGGTAAATTTAGACAGCGCTTGGGCAATCCCGGGCAGCGTCTCGAGCGGCCACATCGAACCGCCAAGTAAACTCATGACCAACACAAAGACCAACGATAAAGTATTCAGTTGTTCGCGTGACCTTGAAATGCCAATGATAATTCCACCAAAGCCCGCCGCCGCCGCCGCCGTTGCCAATAGCACAGGAAAAACCGCCAACGGCGCACCCCATGAAACCCCGTAAATAAGGCTCGAGAACAGCGCAAAAGCCCCAAGTTGCCAAATTCCAAGCAGCCACAGCGCAATAAATTTAGCAATTAAAAGTAATACAGGGGTGACTGGTGCAGATAGTAAGCGGTGAATCGTGCCACGCTCGAGTTCATCTATCACCCCACCAGCCCCGTTGGTGGCACTTAAGAGCGTAAACATCACCCCGAATGCCACTGCGTAATAGGCAAAAATCCCTTGGCTGCGCCCAGAGGCTTCTTTGGTTTGTAATTCGATACTGGCAGTTTGGAATTGCTTTTGCACTTTGCCACGCACCAAAGTTAGTGTTTCTTGTAATTCCTGCGCCGAAGCCGGTGCAATAGCTCGTACCCCACCAAGAATGGCAGCCCGTGCCGCCTCGAGTTGCTGCATATAACCACGTACCAATTGTTTGACCACTTCGCCACGCTGATGACTGGTGGGGTCTATAAGTACCCGCACCTCGAGTTTGTCATTTCGCAGTAACTTGGTTTCAAACCGTTCGGGTAAAATCACCGCCATGGTTGCCACGCCTGTTCGTACTGCATTTTCGGCACTCGGGGCATCAGGTAGCCTAAAAACCTTAGCAATTTTTGAATCCTCGAGTAAATCACCAATACTTTGTGCAATTTCGCCTGTGCCAACCACCGCCACAGGTAATGGCTCGGCTTTTCGTGTCCCACCAATCGCATTGCCAATTAAAAGGGTTAAAATAAACGGCAGCAACAGCGTTTGCACCAAAAAACTGCGTGAACGCAATTGTGCTAATAAATCACGCCAAGCAATCACAAAAAGTACATTAATCACGCAATCGCCGCCCTGTTAATTTAAGGAAAACGGTTTCTAAGTCTGGTTCATCGAGTTCTAAATGATGCACATGCGCCCCAAAGCTAGACAGCATTTGTAAAATCCCCGACAAGGCATCTTTGGGGTCTTTGGTAAACAAGGTAATCGCGTTGTCCTCGGCAATCAGTTCATCGGCTAGGGTCTTTAATTGCTCGAGGTGCTTGGGGGATAGTGGTTCTCGTAACTCGAGGCGAATCGGAGCGGTTTCCCCAGCCATTTGTCGCATCTCTGGCAGTGTCCCCTCGGCAATAATTTTGCCTTGGTCTATTATCCCAATGCGGTGACACAACTCCTCGGCTTCTTCCATGTAGTGGGTGGTGTACAGCACAGTCAAACCGCCGGCGTTTAATGTTTTGACCAAATCAAGAATTTTGCGCCTTGACTGTGGGTCAATTCCCACGGTTGGTTCATCCAAATAGAGCATCTTGGGTTTGTGCATCAAACCCGCCGCAATGTTGATACGGCGTTTCATTCCGCCCGAAAATGTCCCGACTGCCTCATGCCCACGTTCGAGCAAACCGACCGCCTCGAGCAGTTCATTGGCTCTGATTTTAAGCTCACGCCCAGCAATCCCGTACAAGCGCCCAAAAAACACCAAGTTCTCGAGTGCCGAAAAATCATCGTAGAGCGCAAAATCCTGCGGCACAATGCCAATCGTGCGTTTGACTCCTGCTTGGTCTCTGACAATATCTAAGCCGTCTATCTGAACCGAACCCAAATCGGGCTTGGCGAGGCAAGACAAAACCCGAATGGTACTGGATTTGCCAGCCCCATTGGGACCGAGTAAGCCGTAAACCTCACCGCGTTGCACATGAAAACTAACGTCATGGACGGCAATGAATTTCTCGTAACGTTTTTGCAGATTCTTAACAACCAACACAAGTGCAGCATTGTACCGTAAACAAGTGAGCTATTGTAACGGTCAATAGGTGAGGGGCTTGACAACCCTGTGTTATTATGCTATAACCATAAACGACACACTCGAGTGTCAAAGCAGCATACTAGGCAATCAAGCAATTCATTCACAGAGAACAGCAAGGAGAACAGATTATGGCTCGAGGTATCAACAGTATTATTTTAATTGGCGCATTGGTTCGGGATGCAGAACTTCGCTACACCCCCAATGGCGCTGCCGTTTTATCCTTTACCGTGGCAGGAGACAGCACCATCACCGACAGCACAGGCGAGGTTCGCAGTGTGGCTTGGTATCACCGTGCCGAGTACATCTCCAAGAACGCCGAAAGCATGGCAGAAAGCCTCAAGCCGGGTGTTGCCCTGCTGCTCGAGGGCAAACTCGAGTACCAAGCCTGGGAAAATGACCTTGGCGAGAAACGCAGCCGAGTGGTGCTGCGGGTGAATCAACTCGAGCTGCTGAAAGAATCCAACACCGAGCGCCTTACCGCCGACCGTACTGGTGGGTACAGGCTGCTCGAGGGGGTCAACCGCGCCGTAATTGCTGGCAACCTGACCAAGGATGCGGTGCTGCGTCACACCAGCAGTGGTACACCCGTCACCAGTGTTTCGGTGGCGGTCAATGAATCTTGGAAAGATGCCAGTGGCAACTGGCGCGATAAAGCCCATTACTTAGATGTCACGCTTTGGGGTTCTTTAGCCGAAAGCGCCGCCATGCTCCCCAAAGGCACACCAATTTTTGTGTCTGGGCGGCTCGAGTCGGATTCTTGGACAGATAGCGCTGGGCAAAAACGCTCTAAATTACAAATCAGTGCTGACCGTCTCGAGATTCTCGAACGCCGAAGCAACGCCGACAGCGCCAATGCCGAAGCACCTGCCGAGGACATTCCATTTGAAGCTCCACCTGTGCGCCGTCAACGTCAAGCTCGGTCTGCATCGGCTTAAAGCATATGCAGCGCATTCATAAGGGGGGCTTATGCGCCCCTCTGGTTTTTATATCGCCGCTTGTGCCGCACACCAGTCTTGAACGCACCGCCAAAAACCTTGAAGCGATTGGTAGGCAAATGCTTGCCACGCGGGTTTTTCATGCGGTACTGGCACTTAGCCCTAAGCAAATCGAAATTCTTGAAGTCAGTCATTACCCGCCTATTGCGCTTTGGCTTGATGGTTGTGTCCCAATCCTGCTCGAGCCTAGGGAACTGAATACATGGCTGACCATGCCCAATGCCCAAGCCGAGATTCGCTGCCTACATGGTGTTCTCGAGGTGCGAATTCTCGAGGAATAAAGGTTTTAACGGCTCTACTCATTTTTTTAGGGCAGAATAGTCCTATGAAAACAACTTTGGTTTTTGTCGGCACGGCACTGCTTGGTTTGGGTTTAGCGCAGAATACCAATGGCTTTAGCGTCATTCGCACGCCGGGTGTCAATAATCAGATTGTCACCACCGAATCTCTGGCTCGAGGGGCAAGCCTAAAAATGCGTTGTGTCGGAACTCGAGTCGAAGTGGTACTCGATCCAAAAATCAAATTAAATCGTGAACAATCGCCTTTGGTGACTTGGCAATTTGATACTGGCGAACTGCGGCAACAACGTTTTGGTTTTGAACCCGAAAGCGGCTTGTTGCTTTTAGCGCAAAATGCAACCTTTTCTTTCTTGGATGGTCTTGCCAAGTCCAATCAAACCCGAATGACCATGCCCGAAAAAATGAATTTAGCTTGGAGTGCCACCTTTAACACCACAGGTTTTCGTGAGGCATATGCCGAATTACCCTGTAAAAACGCGGTTGTTTTAGGTACTGCTCCGGTTACGTCCATGCCCCCAAACCGTGTGATTGATCCGACCGTGGCGTTTATTGCGCCCCTCGAGTTTGCCAAAGCCTTTGGTGGGCGTTTTGAACCCGAAAATGGCAAACTGGCTTGGGAATACAACGGCATTAAATTGTTGCTTGAACGTGGCAGTACCACTGTCCAGAATGTTTTTGCCAACACCAGTCTCGAGTTACCGCGTCCGGTGCAAGTGCTAGGAGGGCGCACTGTTGCGCCAGTGCGTTTAATCAATGCCTTTAATTGCAAATTAGCCCAGACCAAACCAAGCGATGCAGTGCTTAAAATTACTTGCGGGGCTGGTGCAACCCTACTCGAACGGGATTTACCACGGTATTGATGCAGAAGTTGTGAAGTGGCTGTTTTTATGGCGGCTTGATTTAGTTGTTCATCACGCCATACAAGATGTTTTTACGCAAGACTCGAGGTACTTCATCAAATCCCCTCGAGTTTTGCGTTTTTTCTGCACTTGCAAAGCGCAAACTATTCCCTAAGCAAACGGGAAACACCCACGCTTAAGGAGAAAAAATATGAAAAACTTAAAACTCGCCGCCCTCGCTCTGGTCACCGCCCTTTCTGGAACTTATGCCAGTCTTGCCTTTGCACAAACCGCCAATTGGCAAACCACAGCTACGGTAGATATTTTTGCCAGTACCACAAGCAGCTTTGAAATCAATGCCATGAGTCTGATTGATAACTTGCAACTGATTCGTTTGCAATATGGTTTTTTAGCTTTAGACCAAGTTATTAAAGTCAAAAATATTGTCGCCCCAGATGCCCTAAAAGTCAGTATGGACGAATGCAGCCTTGGCACAGACAGCAATGGCAACCCAAGTCTTAAATTTATCTTTGACCTCGAGAGTACCAACAGTTTTGGGACGTACCCTGTGCTGATTACTTTAGAAAACACCCAAACAGGTCAGACTTCCACGCTTTCAATTAACGTCACAGTGCAGTAATAATCTAATAAAAAGACAGCCCAAAGGCTGTCTTTTTATTTTGTGGTGTTACTGCTTCCATTCAAACTCGAGGGTAAACTCACCGGCTTTGACATCGGCTGTACCGCTTACACCTACAAAGACATTGTACGGATTGCCCATCGAAACCAAAGGGGCGGGCAGTGGACGGGTGTGGTCTTGGGTTTTGTCCTTTTTTGGACGATCCCAAGTGTGTTCGGCTTCGCAGGTCACAGCACTTTGTACAACTGGTGGCTGCCTAAAATTATTGGTGGCAACGCTGTAGGCATAAATACTGGTTTTTTGATTGGTGTCCTTGGGAATCAGTTTGATTCGCAGTTCGCCTCTGGTCGGAATACGGGTGGCAAAGAAGACATGGTTTCCCCTGAAATTGGCATTTTGGGTGGCTGGAAAACACGCCATGCTGCTGGTGGCTGCCCAACGCAGGTCTTCCATTGGCTTGCCATCCTCGAATTTACCTTTGACCGAAACGGTTTTGTTGGCTTCTAGGGTGACAACTTTAACGTCGGTTGTCCAACTGGTGGCGCTTTGGGCATAGACGAGGCTCGAGAAAGCGATGGCGGCAAAAATCAGTTTTTTCATAAATCCTCCTGATTGGAACTGTGCCAAGTCTACAGAACTTGGTGTGATATGAGCGTGATGCCTCCAATAGGCTTTTTTACTGTCTAGGTCGAATTTTAGGGCATATGGTATTTATGGGCTGTGGGATATTTGCGAGTAGCCCGAAGGTGCTGCCGTAGGGGTCAAGAAGGTGCTGCTGTAGGGGTCAAGAAGATGGCTTTCTCGAGTTTACAGAAAATAGGGTAAGCTGCTGCCCGTGCAAGGTTTAATCATTGGGATTATGGCAATTTGGGTCGGGCTTGACCAAGCTCTAAAATTCTGGACAATTGCTAATGTGCCTTTTGGCATGGTTCATCCATATGAATCTTTTCCGGCTTTTATGTCTTTGGCGCATGTGCGAAACACCGGGGCAGCTTGGAGTTTATTCTCGAGTGCTACGCCTGTTTTAATTGTGGTGCGGCTATTGGTCGGTGCGGCTATTCTGGTTTGGTTGTTGCGTAAACCGCGTTCTAAACTCGAGTCGGTCGCCTTTGCTTTTATTGTGGCTGGGGCGTGGGGCAACGCCATAGACGGACTTCGGTACGGTTATGTGGTGGATATGCTGCAAAGCCACTGGCTGACTGCAATTTACCGAATTTTGCAACCCAATCAGATTTTTCCTATTTTTAATTTAGCCGATATGGGCGTGGTCGGCGGGGTGTTGTTGTTAATTGCCGCCAGTTTTTTGCCCGCCAAAGTTGTACCCGCTCCTGTTCTCGAGACAATGCCTGTACAACCAAGTCTCGAGCCAGAGCAAACATCTTTGCAATCCGAATCCCAAGAGACCTAAGTATCTCACGCTTTCATTTTAGAATTTCCAGAAAAGCGTCAATTCTGTCATTCCAGCGTGAGATACGTTGCCCTTACTCCTGTTAGTCGGAAATGTTTTAGGAACAAAACTCTAAAACATTTCGGGGTTGTACTTAAATAAGCCGTGATTTATTTTTCGGCTAACAAGCCCTGAATGGTTTTCTCGAGTCCCGGAATAGCATTTGGATAGCGGCTTGAGAGTTCGCCAGCATGGGTCACTCGGATTTTGCCGTTTTTGTCCACAAAGTAAAAAGCGGGCCAATAGCGGTTGTTATAGGCTTGCCAAGTTCGCTCTAAATTATCTTGAAAAATCGCCCATGTCACGTTGTCTTTGATTAAACTAGCTTTGAGGATATTGGGGTCTTTGTCACTTTCAAATTCGGGCGTGTGAACACCAACAATTTCAAAACCTTGGGCTTGGTACTTGGCATACCAGGCTCGAAGCGTCGGCAAGCTATTGTGGCAGTTAATGCACGAATGAACCCAGATGTTGACCAGCAGCACCTTACCCTTAAAATCAGAAACTTTTTTAGCAGGACTGTTAAGCCAAATCCCATCGGCTTGAAATTCGGGGGCGCTTGTGCCTATATTCTGAGCGCTCGAGATGCCTAGTGCGCCAGCAATACCGAGAAGCCCAATTCCGAGAACTCGAGGAAAATTATTCATGCTCTAAATACGCAAGTCAGTCTAAAAACGTTCAAACCTGTTTTTTGATTGGTTTTAGTGGCATTAAATATGTCATGATCGAAATCAAATGCAGGTCGTAGCCCAAAGCGTTGTTGTATCACCCTTAAGACTCGAGTTACTGGGTGCGGCAGGTGTTTTTCTGGGTCAAAAAGCCATTAAACTGGGGGTTAAACCCCTTGCGATGCTGGCAATTGCCGCACTTGGTGGGCGGATTTCGCGGCGTGAACTGGGCATCATGCTCTGGGCGGATGCGCCGAACGCTTTGAATAACTTATCGGTGGCGCGTAACACCCTCGAGAAAGCCTTGGGTAAGGGTGTGTTGGACACCAACCAAGAGTTTTTTGCCTTACAAACAGGTTTTTCTTGTGATGTCCTCGAGTTCAGAAACGGCATGGCGGCTTTGGATGGTTCGGTTTGGGATTTATGGCGCGGTGCATTTTTGACAGGTTTACGCTTAACCGATTGGGAAATGGGTTTAGGGGCAGAATTTGAAGAATGGTTATTGACCACCAGAGAAACCTTGATTTTAGAGCGTCGAGAATTTGCAGTGCGGCTTGGGGTGCAACAAATCAGGCTTGGTGAGTACAAGGCAGCCGTAACCTTTCTTAAAGTCAGTCAAACAACCGATGGCGACCCGTTCGAGGATGCAGCGCGGTATTTGATGCTGGCATTTGGAGCAATTGGGCTGGCAGACCAAGGTGTTTTGGTGTTTACGCAAATCAGTACATTACTGCTCGAAGAGCTTGGGGTTGAACCAAGCAGGCGTACCTTAGAGGCGCTTGAACTCATTCGCTCCGAACAACCCGAGGCGTGTAAAAAAGCCTTGCAACTCGAGTTGGGGCAGCAGCTCATTCCTGCACCAATAACCAAGACCGAATTAACCTTGATTGGACGTGAATCAGAACTCGAGCAGGTTCTAAACTTTTTACAAGCTGGTCAAGCAACCGTGATTCTTGGTGAGCCGGGCGCAGGAAAAACACGGTTGGCACTCGAGGTTATGCGGCTTACTGGGGGTTACACAATTTGCTTAAGTTCTCACCAAGAAAGCCTTGGCTTTGCGCTTTTAGAAATGCTGGTGCAGGAGTGCTTAAAAGATTTTCCTGATGCTTTAAGTGTTTTAGCGGCAACCGAACAAGCCGTTTTAAGCAGTTTACTCGAGTCGCGCTTTTCGAGTCAGCGGATTGTCTTGTTTCAAGCCATTAAAGTATTACTGACCCATTGTAAAGTTAGCCTACTGCTGCTTGAAGATGCCCAATGGTTAGACTCGAGCAGCCTCGAGTTTGTGCTTTTTCTGCTCGAGCGCCCAATACCAGACTTGCGTTTACTACTGACCCAACGCAACACCCAAACGCCACGCAGCAATATCAAGGCGGTTCTCGAGGCGCACCATGCAAAGTTTTTGGCGTTAAGTGCTTTATCCGAAACCGCCATGATGCAAATGGCTCGAGCCATCGGGACGGACAGCCTAGACTTTGCTACTTTACAAAAACGTTCTGGCGGCAATGCTTTTTTTGTTTTGGAATTGCTGCGTTTTGCCCCAGATGCACAAAGTAAAACCTCGGAAATGGTGGGTTCGCGCTTGCATAACTTAAGCGAACTTGCACGGCAGATTCTCGAGGCGTTGTGTATTTATGGGCTGGCGACACTGGCAGAACTCCGAATTGTTTCGGGGCGTTCGTTGGATGAATTAAATGCGGCACTCGAGGAATTAGGGCATGCCATGCTGATTAGTCAAACCGCCACACAAATTGGTTTTGCACACGATATTGTGCGCGAGGTCTTGGACCAAAACATTTCGGCTTCACGGCGCAGTTTGCTGCATTTTCGGGCGACGCAAATCAAAAACCACAACACCGCACGGCATTATTGGGAAGCTCGCAGTGTCTGGGATGAAAAAGACGAAAAAAGCGCTTTTCATGCCTTTCTTGAACTGGCTCAAATCCAAACCCAACGTGGTGATTTGGCGCTTGCCCAAATGTGGTTAGGGCGTAGTTTAAGTATTGCCCGAAGCCCAGAAGCTCGAGCCGAAGTATTCTTAGAGACTGCCAATACCCTAGAAAGTTTTGGGCGTTACCAAGAAGCCCTTGAAGAACTCGAGACTGCCCAGAGCATCACAGCGATACTAGAACCTGTGCTGCAAGCTAAGTTACTCAATACCCGAGTCTGGATTTTGCAACGCGAATACCGTGATTTTGTGCAATCTGCAAGGCTTTTAGCAACAGCCCTTGATTTGTTAGGCGGTATTGCCAGCAGTGCCGCCCAGAGCGCCATCAGTCAGACCTATAATTTACTCGGTTCACTCGAGTACAACAATAAAGATTATACCAATGCCCTTGTGTATTACCAAAAAGCCCAAAGAATTCGGCGGGTACTTGGCGATTCGGTCAGGCTTGCCGATTCACTTGGCGGGTTGGGCTTGGTTTATACCGCCCTAAACGACAGCAAAGCCGAAAAGCATCTGCTGGAATGTCTGCATTTACGCGAAACCAACGGCGACCTGCATGGGGTCTCGAGGGCTTTAACCAATCTTGGGATGTTTTACGGCACAAAGAATCAATTGACCACCGCCCTCGAGTTTCAAGAACGCAGTTTAGGGTTGCAACAACGTTTTGAAAATCCAACTGGGATTGCCATTGCGTTCAATAATTTGGGCGTAACCTACTTTGAACTTGGGCAATTTGAAATGGCGCAACAGCAATACCAAAACGCCATTCAGACCTTGGAGAATAGCCATCTTCCAGTGCGTCCAGACATTCATGATAACCTAGCTGAGGTCACTGCTAAACTCGAGTCGCTGCGTTCTTAAACGCAGATTTTTTTGCTGACACGGAGAAACTATGAAAAAAATTATTTGGCTTATCCTGATGCTTGGCTTAACGGCTTGCCTCAGACCAGTCGTCAATCTTGCCCCAAAATTACACCCAAGTACCCTCGTTTCAAGCAGCAGCACCGAGTTCTTAATCGAAGGTCAACAATTATTTCCACAATCGGTACTGATTGCTGGGCAAGCCACCCAGATTCTCGAGACCGACCCCAACGGCACTTTTGTAAAAGTCAAAATTCTCAGCGCTATACCAAGTGGCACATATACCTTGCAAGTCAATAACACTGCTGCAAACACCACGCTTCAAGCTGGAATAACCGTCCTCGAGTTAGCTGATGTTTTATCTGAAGCTGATTATGGGGCTGTGTCCACACGCAATCAGTACATTCTTGGAAGTGGTGGTTTACTGGCTTTTAAGCCCAACGCTAACCGAACAGCAGTTCTAGCTGCCATTGGTGCGGCAAACTTTAGTGTTACCCAAACCCAAGAACCATTTGTGCTAAACAGCAGCAGTGTTTGTGGTCAGACATTGGTTGTCTTAGCCGATAACACCATCGGGCGTTCTGTAATAGACGGCTTAAATGCCTTACAGCGCAGCCTAGCCACACTCGAGCCAGATGTGATTTTTGACTTAAATGCCAAGTACATTGCCGATGAACCAAGCTCAGGCTTAAGCCAAATGCTATCTCTCGAGGTTGTTCCAGAGGTGCGCCCAGCCGCTATTCCCACCGATTTAAGCACCGCTCGAGTGGCAGTGCTTGATTCTGGTGTTAGCCCTCATCCAGTTTTTGCTATTTTCGGCGGAAAGAATTTTATAGACACGGCAGCAGCTCGTAATTTTACCAGCGAAGGCACGATGACCGATGTTTCCGACCTCGCCACCGAACGCAGCGCCGATGGTACACCAATCACCTCGAGTATGGTTGGGCATGGTACTGCCGTAGCTGGCGTTATTGGCGCTACAATCCTCAAAACCTTTGCACCAATGGCGAGCGCCTACACCGCCCAAATGGACAAAATGATTGTGCCAATTAAAACCTGTGAAGGGGCAGCCGGACGTTGCCGCAACTCGAGTGTGGTCATGGGTGTTTGCTACGCCATTAGCCTGAATACTGGAAGTAGCCCAGTCAAAATCATTAACCTCAGCCTAGGTTCTAAATACCCCTCGAGTTTACTGTTTAGCGCCCTAACCGAAGCCAGCGCCAGAGGCATGAGCATTATCACTTCGGCAGGAAATAAAGGCTTGGTGGTCAGTAAACCACCGAACTTTCCAGCCAACCACAGCCTTGCCGCCCAAGGCAGTTTTGAAGCCGTGTCTGGTTTAATTTCGGTTGCCAGTGTCGAACAAATTCCAGCCACCACTATTTTTAGGGCTTCGGATTTCTCGAGCGAAGCCAGCAGCGTCAGCGTTAGCGCCAATGGTGTGGTGCAGTCTTTGGCTGCCAATAATTTATCCCCGCCCACCGCTCTGCGGGTGTTTTCTGGCACATCCTTTAGCGCCCCACAAGTCAGTGCTGCCGCTAGTTTGTACTACGCCCAGAATATCGGTTTAGCAGTCACCCCCCAAACCTTTAAGCAAAAACTACTCAGCACCGCCATACCATCTGGCACAGCCAATTTTCAGAGTTGCCTAAGCACAAAATGCGGCGCGGGACTCTTAAATATCGCAGGAATTCTAGTGCCGTAAAGCATAATTCAAGGTAGCCCCAACCCCAACCTAAAAGTTGGGGTTTTTTGTTGTCTCGAGTCAAAAAACATAATCCAGCAGAACCTTTAAGACCTACCCCTTAACCCCTTATGAGTGGTTTAAGGGGTCTTTTTATACCTTCTTGGCATCAGCAACACCAAGGAGGTCAACACCAAAAAATAAATCAAACAGTTATCGGAATCCGCCCTCATTCGTTCCAAAAGGAGAAATACCATGAAACAAATTCGTTTAGTCAACCGCTTTTTTATCGCTGGAATTCTTAGTTTAATGGCAATAGCATTTGTGGCAAGCAATTTCTCGAGCCATAGTAGCCCAGTTCAGATTATTGCCGAAGATGAACCGAAAATTGGAACTGGCGGATAATTATTCTTGTTGTAATAGGCGGAGTTATAAAACTCCGTCTAAATTTTTGTGTCATACTCGAGTGGGGGATTTTGTGTCATTTTCGATAACTCGGATTCAACTTATTGTTCGACATTTGATTTTTCAGCAGCGCTACGAAGAAGCTGCTACAAAGATTTTAGACTTTACATTACAAATCCAATCCCAAGACCAATGGAAACCACTCCTTAATTGTTTACAACTTGTTCCAGAAAATGTTCGTTTATCTTCGGCTCGAGTCGCGGCTTCTTATGCAACTGTTTTAATGGGTAATCGTCTTGTACCAGAATTACTCGAATTTACAGATTCTGTTGCTGGTTTATTTGATGATAGAACAAATGCACAAATTCTTGTTGACCGTGCATTCGCTTTGATTATCCAAAACAAACACACGGAAAGCCAAACTATACTTTTTTCGGCGCTCCCTTATTTAGAAGATCATCTTCGTGGTGTTGCATTGCGACGTTTAGGAATTTCACAATTTCGACTTCAACAAAACTGGCAATTTTATTTTCAAGAAGCACTCAAGTTACAACAAGGACGTGCTTATGGTCTTACCTTGTTAGATTATGCTGCTTGCCAAGCAATTGCTAATCAACCAGATGTTGCTCAACAACTTTACACACAAGCCCTATTTTACTTCAAACGCGATTATTTTTATTTGGCATGGCTTCGCTTTAACCTTGGTAATAATGCCTTACGCATAGAGAACCCAGAAGCCGAACAACATTTTTTGATTGCCGAACACCTGACCCGTAAACCACAAGCCAAGGGTTTACGCTCGGCGGTGCTGCGTGGCTTGGCTTCTTTCAGGCGTTCCAAAGGCGAATTTGCTCGAGCCGAATTTTTACTGCATCAAGCCATCGCTTGTGCCATAGATTTAGATGATGACTTGGCTGCCCGTCAGGGTTTGGCTCGGACATTGCGTTTGGCGGGGCAAGTTGGCACAGCCCTTGAGGTGATCGAAGCGGCTATTTTTAAGCATGGGTCAATCCCTACTTTGCTGGTCACTCGAGCCATGACTTTACTGGCATTGGGCTTAAATGCCCTTTGCCAAAAAGACCTTGATAATGCTGTGCCACTGGCAAATGTCAACAGTCAGCAGTTAGCCATTGTTGCCCGTGCCGAACTCGAATTGCGGGCTGAGAATAATCAAAAAGCCCACGACCTACTGCAAGAAATTCCTTTGAATACTTTACAAATGCGGGAAGAACGCCGTGCTTTTCCAAGCCTGTTTGCCTTGCTGGAATCCCCACCAATAACCCTCGAGTACATTGTGCAAACCAAAGTCGAAATTGTGGCTTTGGGTGTGCTGCAAGTCAAAGTCAATCAGCGTCCTGTGCCAATATCACCAACCAGTCGAATTGGTGAATTACTGGTTTTTATTCTCGAGCAGGGCGGAACAGCTAGTTTAGAACAAATTACTGATGCACTTTATGCAGATGCGTTGTCTGAACTTGAGAAAAATCGTGCGCGGAAAGCGATTTGGAAACTGACCCGAGATTTGCGTTTGGCACTAGGCTGGCAAAACAGCATTGCCTCCTTGCGAAGCGCTTATCAACTCGATCCAAGTGCTATCTGGGATTACGATGCACGAGATACAACAGCCAAAATAAATGGTTTTCTAAATGGAATTTATAGCAATTGGGTTCTCGAGAAAACCCAAGAGTATAATCATTAAATCTGAGTGTATATCACTAAGATTTAACTAAGTAGACAGTTGGTAGACGGGCATGGCGCTTAATGGTGCGATGCTAAAAAATCTTGGCGTTTGGAGGTCGGACTGACCAACTTTTCTACTCGAGGGCAGTGACCAACGCTTCTCGAGAAGCCCTTAAGACCGTTTTAAGACCCTAAAAATTATGCTCTGCCTCACAAGTCCACAACAGGAGGTTGTCACAAGCAGTTCAAGAAATCTCGAGCCACATCACTAAAAAATAACCCCAGACTTCCGCCTTCTCAAGTAGTACCTATTAGGAGAACCATCATGAAAAAGTTTTTAACCATTGCTGCCCTCGCCCTCGGTCTTGCTGCCTGTACCCCACCAATCATTCCAGTGCCAGCCAATCCACAAGCCTTCTTTGATGCCAACGGCGTACCAATTCAAACTAAAATTGTTACCCTTGGAAGTGGAGTCGTTAAGGTGAGTTTTACTAAAGGCACAACCCTAACTTTTAACAACGATTCAGTGGTCAACCCCGATGGCTCGGTTTTTACAGGTAATGCTGTGTTACAAGTCCGTGAGATTGCTTCAAAAGCTGATGCGCTGCTCAGTAACGTGCTGACTGTTGCTGGCGAAAAGCCACTTGTCTCGGGTGGGATGTTTTTCTTAGAACTCAAAAAAGAAGCCGATGGTGCGCCACTCAATGTCAATCCAGCCAAGGGCGTAGCGGCGGCAGTGCCACTCAAAGCCAACGCAGCTGGAACACCTGCGATAGAAGATAGGATGCAGCAATTTGTGGCTGACCCTACGCCACTTGCCGCAGGTGACTCGAGTGTCAATTGGAAGCCAGTTGCTGGACAGTTTGGCATTGATAAAACCACACTTCCGGGTTCGTATGTGTTTAGTATTTTTAATAAGGGCTGGATTAACTGCGATTTTTTCTATAGTGATGGACGCACTAAGACCACATTGCGCGTTACTTTTGATGCCATTAATGATGCCAATACAATTGTTTTCATGATTCCTCAAGGTATCAATACGGTCATTGCCTTATACAGCAAAGATGGCGCAAACAAACGCAAAAGCTATGAAGACTCAAATGGTGTGCCAATTGGCTTAAATACCGAAATTGTCGCCCTCACCTTTAATGGTGGCAAACAGTACCTTGCTCGGAAAACCATTACTGTAACGGCTAATCTGACCGAGAACTTAACCTTTGTCGAAACCAGTACGGCTGATATAAAAGCCTATCTAGAAACACTCAATTAAGGTTAATTCTCGACTCGGAAAATACAAAACATAGGCATCACTGAATGCTGGAGGAAATGTGCAAAAAATTCTATTTGTAGCTCTTGGACTGTCCGCGTCACTTCTTTCGTGTATAACAACCACGCCACCGCCGCCACCAAGCACGCCAACGGTTATCACCAAAATTTCGGCGGGTGCATTTCACTCGCTTGGCTTAAAATCTGACGGCACAGTGCTGGCGTGGGGACGTGATAATCAAGGACAATTAGGTGATGGTTTTGGACTTGATGATAAACCCACACCTGTTCCCGTCTCGGGTGCAATAGGTATTATTGCCGTTGCGGCAGGTGGTTATCATTCGCTTGCACTAAAATCTGATGGCACAGTGCTGGCATGGGGGTCAGATGCTCGAGGACAATTAGGTAATAATGCTGCACTCGACGATAAACCCACACCTGTTCCTGTTTTGGGTGCAACAAATATTATTGCTATTTCGGCGGGTTATTTTCATTCGCTTGCACTAAAATCCGATGGCACAATGCTGGCTTGGGGATGGAGCGGCGGTGGACAAATAGGAGATGGTAGCGTCAATACCGCCATATCCACGCCTGTTCCCGTCTTAGGTGCAACGGGTATTATTGCTATTTCTGCCGGTGGTCAACATTCGCTTGCCTTAAAATCCGATAACACTGTGTTGGCATGGGGAGTGGATAGTAAAGGACAATTGGGTGATGACGCTGCCCTAAACCATAAAACCACGCCCGTACCTGTCTTGGGACTAACGGCTATTACCGCCATTTCTGCCGGTGGCGATCATTCGCTTGCGCGTAAATCTGATGGCACAATGCTGGCATGGGGATCAGATGATTATGGACAATTAGGGGATGATGCTACACTTGTCTATAAACCGACTCCTGTTTCTATTTCAGGTACAACAAGTATTGCCGCCATTTCTGCCGGTGCTGAAATTTCACTTGCATTAAAATCTGATAACACTGTGTTTGCATGGGGACAGGATGATAAAGGGCAATTAGGTAATGATGTAACACTCGCCAATAATCCTATTCCTGTTTCTGTTTCGAGCGCAACAAGCATTAGCGCTATTTCAGCTGGTGGGTATCATTCGCTTGCCTTAAAATCCGATGGGAAAATGCTGGCATGGGGATATGATGATGTTGGACAACTCGGTGATGATACCGCGCTTATCAATAAGCCAATGCCTGTTTCTGTATTTTTACCGTAATGAACGAACACCAATAACAAACCTTATTTGCTGGGGGTAGGCTGTTTCTCTTAGGAACTGTCCAAGAATAACTTCCTGATTTCAAATAGACCAAAAACAGACAATTGGTCACAGGGCGGACACGGGGGTCCGCCCCTACCTGACGTATTTTTATGGATTTTGTAGGGACAGACCCCTGTGTCTGTCCTG
>JANNVX010000071.1:0-21380 GCA_031414595.1 Deinococcales bacterium | reverse complement strand
CAGGACAGACACAGGGGTCTGTCCCTACAAAATCCATAAAAATACGTCAGGTAGGGGCGGACCCCCGTGTCCGCCCTGTGACCAATTGTCTGTTTTTGGTCTATTTGAAATCAGGAAGTTATTCTTGGACAGTTCCTTAGGCGTTTTTTCTTTACCAAATCAAAACCAAATTCATTTAGATTCAAACTCGAGAAAAACCCAAAGGAGTTTTATGAAAAAGCAAGTTGTTTTTTATGTACTTTTGTCGTGTATTTTGGTAATGCCTTTTGTGGGTAAAGCCCAAGAAGCTATAAATTCAACAGAATTTAGCCTGACTAAATACGCTGATGCAACCAGAGGTTGGGTATTTTTGCGTCCGACTTCTTGGATGCAAGATAATACCTTCAAGACGGGTCTGCGTTTTGTGGGTGGCGATGAATCTCTCGAGTGGACAGTGCTGAATTCCACGCAAACAGCCGCAGTCTATGCCACTGCTTTTTTGTTGCCAAATACCGAAATCAAAATAGGTGCAAAGCCTTTTACTCAAGGTAAATTTAACGCCCAAGTTATCTCGAGTAAAAGTACAGCCCAATCTGGTGTGACAAGTAAAACTTTGAATATCTTGATAGATCGTTGGGTTTTTAGTCCAGCCAAAGGCAAAATTGCCATGCTCAAAGTGCTTAGTCCAACAAAAATTTTTGATTGGGAAGGCAACCGCGATATGGTCTTGTCTTTTAAGTTCAAATAAGGAGTTTGTATGCTTAACAGTGTAAGCCTTGCTCGAGTCGAGGCTGGTGTGATTCTGACAATGCGTGATGTTTTTAAGATTTACAAAGAAAATGATCTGCAAACCGTGGCATTGCGTGGGGTCAATCTCGAGGTAAAAAGCGGTGAATTTGTGGCGGTGATCGGGCGTTCTGGCAGTGGCAAAAGCACCCTGTTTGGAGTGATTGCAGGGTTAATTGAACCAAGTGCTGGCAAAGTCGAATTGGCTGGTTTTGACGTAACAACCATGCCTGAAAATCAGCGTAATGTTTTGCGGCGTAAATGTATCGGGGTGACTTTTCAGCGTGATAACTTACTGCCTTTTTTAACAGCACTCGAGAATGTGACCTTGCCATTGCAATTGGCGGCTCATCAAACTCCGAAATCTCGAGCGACTGAGTTATTGCACAAAGTTGGTTTGGGAGCGCGTTTGCAGCATAAAGCCAGTCAGTTATCTGGTGGTGAACAAGCCCGAGTTGCTTTGGCTGTGGCATTGGCAAATCAACCGAGTTTGTTGCTGGCTGATGAACCGACTGGTGAATTGGATACAGCTACCAGTGAAGTTATCATGCTGATGCTCAAAAAGTTAAACGCTGAACATGGTTTAACTGTGCTGGTTGTGACTCATAACCCAGAAGTTGCGGCTCGAGCCAATCGGGTTGTGCAAATTACCGATGGCGCACTTGCCGAACAAGGGAATCTATGAAGGCTATCCTCGAGTCAGGCGCTCATTCAAGTGCAGGCTTAGTTTTAAGTGTACAGAATCTCAATCGTTCTTTTCAGCTTGGGACACAAATCGTTCAAGCCATTTGTGATTTGACTTTTGATATTGCATCGGTTCAGAGCCTTGCGATTATGGGTCCTTCAGGTTGTGGCAAGTCCACGCTGCTGGCACTGCTGGGCGGATTGGATGAGCCTACTTCTGGCACGATTACTTTGGATGGTCAGAATCTGAGCCTCATGTCAGAATTGGCTCGAGTGAATTTGCGACGTGGCACACTTGGTTATATTTTTCAGGGTTATGATTTATTGCCTTTTTTAACCGTCCAAGCCAATATTGAATTTCCGTTGATGGCGGCTGGTTTGCCGAGTTCTGAGCGGATTGCTCGAGCCAAAGCCATGATTCTTGAGGTCGGACTGGCGGGCAAAGAAGATTTCCTGCCTGATGAATTAAGTGGCGGGCAGCAACAACGGGTGGCGATTGCGCGGTGCTTGATCAGTTCGCCCAGAATTGTTTTGGCAGATGAACCGACAGGTCAGCTGGATTCTGAGACCACAGCTTCGATTCTTGGGTTGCTGTTTGCAGTTACGACGAAACGCAATGCCACGCTGGTGATGGTCACACACGACCCCGAGGTAGCGACGCGAGCCGATAGAGTGGTGCGCTTACTCGATGGAAAAATCATGTCTGATGTTTGTCAAGGAGGCTTATGATGAAAGCGCTTTTTATTCATGCTTGGCGTGGAATTAGTCGTAACCTTGGACGGACAGTTTTGTACTTGGTGGGTTTAGCCTTAGCGGTTGGTTTATTTGCCGATACACTTTTTTTTGTGGATGTCTCGAGCCGTGACATGACCGCTAATACCCTAGCACCAGTCCAAGTTGACTTTATTGCCCGAGCCACCACGCCAGACCTTAAAATCGGATCGCTTGAATCAGCCCTCAAAAACCAAAATTTAGTACAGAGCGCAGTTCCGGTCTCGAGTGCCGATTTTAGCTGGTTGCAAAAAACTGGCTCAAACCTAAAAAGTGCGGCAGGTAAGGTCTTTGCACTACCTGAAAATTATTATTCGAGCTTTGGCTTTTTACCAATCAGTACAGGAAAATTTGATAGCACAGGCGCATTGGTAGGCGATGCCACCGCCACCCAACTGGGCTTAAAAGTGGGAGATAGACTCGAGCTTACATTTGCAGCAGGAATCAAACAGCCTTACAAAGTCAATATCAGTGGTATCGTGGCGATGGGAACATCCGAACCACTGTTTTACAACCCAACTTCGGGCGAGGCTTTCGGCGTGGTTTCTGATGTGGTATTCTTACCTCCAGCCTTGTTTGAACACGACCTTGCTGCAATTCTCGAGAAATTACCAATCACCACCTCAAGCGTTGGGCAGACTGGTTCAAATATCGTGCTGTTACCTGTCGAGCGGCAAGTTCACCTGAAAATCAATCGGAGTAGCTTAAACCCTGACCCCGCCAAGTCCTTAAAGCAACTCGATGCCTTGCGCCGCAATCTCGAGCGACCATTTCCGGGGCAGGTGCGGGTTCAAGATAACTTAGGGGCTAAGTTACTGAATGCCAAAAAAGATATTCTGGCGGCCAAAATGTTGTTTTTGTTCCTCAGTCTGCCCGGTGTGCTGCTGGCTGGGTATTTAGCGCGGTATGCCACCGAATTATCAGGCGAACAAGTCCGCCGAGAAACCGCGTGGCTCAGGGTGCGCGGTGCGGGAACTCGAGAAATTTTGGTAATGACTGGTTTTACAGCCCTTCTGGTAGCCATTCTAGGCTCGAGTCTAGGCTTAATTCTTGGTATCGCGGCACTGGTTTTCACACTTGGTATAAATAGCTTACAAATTGGTAATCTAAGTTTAATTCTGAGTAGCGCCGGCTATGCCGTGCTGGCGGGTTTTATCCTGACTGGATTGGCTTTTTTTCTACCCGTTTGGGCGCAATTACGGCATCAAACTGAACGTAAATCCATGCCGCGCAACCCACCAGTTCCACTCTGGCGGCGCATGAATCTGGATGGACTGGCGTTAATTGCTTCTGGGATCGTGTTGTACATCACGGCTGCCAATGGTGGTTTTAAGCCAACTGGCACAGAAGGCACAGCCGTAACTTTATCGTTTTACTTATTTCTTGCACCATTTTTATTCTGGGTTGGCACTACACTGCTGGTTGCCCGATTTGCCGATTTACTGCTTTCTAAAGGTACTCGTTTTATCTCGAGCAGCTTACAAGCCATTATTGGAGATTTTGGGGCAGTCGCCGCCAGTAGTCTCGAGCGGCGGCGTGATGTGGCAGGAGTAGCCATCACCCTAACGGCTCTTTCAATTGGGTTTGGCGTGGCTTTAACACTGTTTATCGGGACGTACACAGTCCAAAAACATGGTGATATTCAGTATGTGGTTGGTTCAGATGTGCGGGTCACACCCGCCGCCAACGCCGAACTCACCCCTGATTTCACGCAGAAACTCGAGGCTGTCATGGGTGTGCAAGCCTCGACTGCGATAGCTCGAGATGCCGTAGCCCTGATTGGTTCGGAGAAAAAAAGTGTCTACGGGATTGATGTACCAAGTTTCTTAAAAACGGCGTATTTGCCAGATGCGATGTTTGAAAATGGCAGCGCCGTAAAAACACTCGAGGCACTGCGCTCCAGACCCAACGGAGTGCTTTTGGCAAGAGACCAAGCTGATAAGTATGACATCAAAGTTGGAGATTCGGTACTGATGCGCTTATATAACCCAAAAACAGCCCAGTACACCCAATTGACCAGTCAGGCGGTGGGTATTTACACCTATTTGTCCACCTCGAGCCAAGATTCGGACTTTATTCTCAACCGTGATTTTATGACCAAAACATCAGGTACGAATGGTGCGGATTTATTCTTGGTCAAAACCAGCAGCAGCAACCCAAACAGTGTTACAAGCGCGATTCAAAATCAGCTTGGGCAAAGCATGACTTTGAAAATTGTGGATACGATCACCGCTACCAAAATAGACGAAAGTTCATTAACCAGCCTGAACCTTGTTGGGCTTGGCAACCTCGAACGGTTGTACACAACCCTGATTATTGCCTCGAGTTTTATTATTTTTTTACTTTCGATGCTTGAAACACGACGTAAAGAATTTGGCATTATGCGGGCATTGGGCAGCAATGAAATGCAACTTAGGGCGTTAATCGGTGCGGAAACCCTGACCATTTCGAGCCTGAGTTTACTGGCTGGCGTTAGCGCAGGTGCAGTCGTAGCAGCACTTTTTGTGATGCTGTTGCAGGTGATTTTTCTGATTCCACCAAGCGGTGTGATTTACCCTTGGCTTGACTTGGCTGGATTGTTTGGCTTGGCACTACTTGGTGTTGTGCTTGGCGTGTTGGCAGCCAATCGTAAACTCTCGAGCCTACGGGTTGCAGAAGTGTTGCGCGAAGCATAGCGAATTATAAAATAACGCATTTGTGTACCATAGCGGAGATACTCGAAGAGGCGAGATTTTGTCCTCTTAACCTCATACGCTCTTTTCTTCACTTAAACCAAGGCTTTGAACTGTACCAGCCAATCTTTAACAACCGCAAAACCGCTTTCCCAAAAAGCCGGGTCTTTGGTATCAATGCCCAATTCGCCCAATAGCTCGGCAGGGCTGGCTTTGTTGCCACTGGCAAGAAAGCGTTTATACTTAGGCGCAAAAGTTGCCGCACCCTCAAGTTTATACTGCTGATAAAGCGCCAAAACCAAAAGCATTCCAAAAGCATAGGAGTAACAGTAAAAACGGTAATTCAAGGTGTGTGGAATACTTGCCCATGCCCACATGTCCCCTTCAGTCAGCTGTACGGCATCGCCGTAAATGTCTTTGCAAGTCTCGAGCCAAATCTGGCTGTACCGCTCACTCGAGACCACACCCTGACCACGTTCCTCATGGGCTTTGAGTTCCCACTGGGTAATTTGGACTTGCCTAAAAAGTGTATTGGCGGCTTTCTCGAGCAGCCCAGCCAGAATTTCGCGTTTTTGAACTGGTGTGGCGGTCTCGAGCAGCACGTCAGCTAAGAGCATTTCGGCAAAGGTACTGGCGGTTTCGGCAAGGCTGGTGGTGTGACCACTGTTGACTGGTTTTTGCACTCGGCTTAATTCGTGATGTACACCATGTCCGAGTTCATGGGCAAGGGTGAAAACATCGTCTAAGCGGTCGTTGTAATTCAGTAAAATAAAAGCTGGGTCACTTGGATTAGAACCCCAACAATATGCCCCGCCGCGTTTTCCATTTCTTGACATCACATCTATACGACCATTAAAAAAATCCGAGGATAAGTCTTTTAACTCGTTGTCAAAGCGTCTAAATGCCTCGAGTACCAATTCTTTACCTTTAGAAAAATCTATAGTCTCATCCACCGCTTCAAGAGGGGCAAGCACATCAAAACTCGAGAAATCCGAGATGCCTAATAATTTGGCTTTGAGCTTAAAAAATTCTTGAATCACACCCGTGTTTTTAGCCGTGGCATCAAAAAGCATTTGCACATCTTCGCGGCTGATGCCGTCACCAATCACGGTTTTTTCGAGCAGATGTGGATAACCACGCAAATCTAGATTCTCGAGTTTATAATCTTGGTAGACGGTATTAAAAATATAAGTCAGGATATGTTCGCGTTCCTCAAAAGCGACAAAAAGGGCTTTGGTGGCTTCGCGGCGAATGTTCCTGTCGGCTCGAGTCCGCAATGCCCGCAATTGGTCTACAGTTAAGTGCTGCTCGATACCATCTACGGTGAACGGAATTTTAATGTTGCTGCAAATTTCGCCGTATAACTGCACCCATGCTTGAGTTCCGGTTAAGTTCTTTTGGCGCAGGACTTGCTCCTCGAGTTCTGAGCGCTGATAGGGCATAGATTTACGCGCCTCGGACAAGAAATAAGTGTACTCGGATAATTCTGGAGCAGATGACCAAGCAGCAAAAACATCATCGGGTAAATTAGACAACTCGAGCCAAGCAAAAGTCGTGGCGTTCAAAATTTTTGCCTGAATACCACGCAAATCATCAAGTAGAGCTTTGGCTTTAAGGTTACTGGTATCCAAATCAAAACTTAAGCGAGCAAACCAAACGGGTCGGTTGGCAAGTTTAGAAATACTATAAAGTTCATCAAGCGCCGTTAAAGCTGTGCTTGGCGGCATTCTCGAGATATTGCCTTTGTAGGATGCGGCAAAGGCATCAGCGCGGCGCTGGGCAGTCTCGAGGTCGGTGTGCAGTTGTGGGTCGGATAGGCTTTGGTACAACAGCCCAAGATTCCAAGTGAGGTCGTTCATAGACTCGAGTCTAGCCGATTATTAAACTTGAGTTCATAGGCTGCCTGAAAGTTGAAAAGCTACAATTTAATCAGGTTGGAGTTTACGCCCAGTTTACGCCCCATTTTGTATTATTTATCTGGTTTACATTCATTGATGTTTTTTAGAAGCATCAATGCCACTGCCTTAGCTGTTTTGGCTTTTTTACTGACCTACATAAGGAGATTTTTATGATTAAAAAGTCGTTTGGATTTATTCCCGCCCTAACCGCCATGGGTTTAATTGCCCTGATGATTGCCTCAGCCCAAGTGACCTTGCAAAAAATTGCTGGCACAGCCAAAGACATTGCGATTGGTGCAAATAATCAGATTTGGATTATTGGGTCAGATAACACCGCCTACAGCCGCAGCAATAACACTTGGAAAAAACAGAATTCGACTGCCATTAGCCGAATTGCCGTAGACCTACAAGGCAATGCTTGGGCAATTGCCAAGTCTGATAACCGAATTGTGCGTTTTAATAAAAATGCGTGGAGCAACGTTGCGGGTAAAGCCCAAGATATTGCAATCGGAGCAAACGGCACGGTTTACAGCGTCAGTTTGACTGGCGATGTTGTGCCTTTACTCGGCTCGAGTTGGGGAAAAAGCCTTGGCACTGCTTCACAAGTCGCGGTTGACCCTAAAGGCAACCCGTGGACAGTTGGAGCAAATGGCGAAATCTCGAGGTATGTGGGCGGCAAAGAACAACGAGTCCCGGGACAAGCCAAAGCAATAGCGATAGCGGCTAACGGCGCAGTCTATGTGCTAGGGGCAGATTTTAACCGCATTTGGTTATGGGATGGAAATACTGGCTGGAATGTAGCGGCTTCTGTGCCAGATGCAATGCGAATTGCCACCGATAACAAAGGAACGCTGTTTGTGCTGAATAAAAAAGGTGAGATTTTTCGGGTTGTGGCTGCGCCAATTCCGCCAACCCCACCAGCCCCCGATGCTCGAGCCACATTTAATAATTTGGTACTTGGTTTACCAGCATGGGAGGTCTTCTCGCCAAGCCTGCCAGACCAAAACCGAGCGGTTGGCGGCAGCAGCCGAGCCGTTCAAGCTGTGGATAGAACGGCTTATGATTGTACCACTACCCCGTACAGCCTCACCGAAACACCCGATAAAATCGTGACCTTTAGCCCCGATGCCAATGTACTGTGGGCTGGGGCATTGCTGCAAGGCAAAGGCTACAAACTTGGCATTGGCTCACTTAAAGAACTGCCAATTCGCCAACGCGCCCCACTTGGTTTATCGGTCAGTTTACAAACGGCTACCAACAGCGCTACGATTAACAATCCAGATAACATCAGTGTTGGCGCAGCCATCGGTAACTTAATCGAAACCGCCGAGAAAAACGGAGTCAAGCCCGCCACCAGTGTTTCTTATCTGAAAACCGATAGTTACTCGGCAGAACAAATTGCTTTGTCGCTGGGAATTTCTGCCAAATACATGGGCAGTTCTGCCAAAGCCACCTTTGACTTTAAGCGCAACGCCAACGAACGCACCATCACCGCAATTTTTAGAGAAACCGCTTATACTGTGTCGGTTGCTGCCCCACAAACCCCCTCGAGTTACCTGAGCAACCAATTTAGCCAAGCCGACCTTGATGCCCAAATCACCCAAGGCAACCTTGGGCGCGATAACATTCCGGTTTACGTCTCGAGTATCACTTACGGGCGAATTCTGATGTTCTCTTTAACCTCCACTGCCAGCAGCCAAGAGATGAGTGCGACGCTAGATGCGCTTTACAAAGGTGGCACGGTTGAAATCGAAGGCAATTTATCGGCAGAACAAAAAAAGGTGCTGCGGAACTCGAGAATAGATGTCGCCACGATTGGCGGCGATTCGGAAAATGCACGGCGTTTAATTGCCTCGGGCAGATTATCAGAATACTTTAGCCAAACCAATGCGCTAAGCACCTATAAACCACTGTCTTATGAAATCCGTAACCTAGGCGATGGCAGCATTGCCAAGTTATCGGAAACCACCAATTATAATGTCACCCAATGCAGCGCCCTGACTGCCAAAAAAGTTGGTGAGCGCTGGGTCAATGTGATTGATGGCATTTACCTCAACAACGCAGGCGACGGCGATTCTGGCGATATTTATGGGGCTGGTTTTCTCGAGGGTGCAAGGGGCGCAATTTTTAACATTCCAGAAAGCGCACCTGTGATCATGAGATCGGGAACGGTCTTTGGGGCAAACCGACAGATTACTGTCCCCGGTATTAACACCTTCACAGGTGACGGACGTTTTGACAGCAACAACAATTTTGTGGTCAAAGATTACTTTAATGCTGGCGCAAATAACCTTGACTTTATTGTCTTTTTAATTGACCGAGACTCGAGGATACTTGATGATGACGATGCCATTATCGTTCGGGGCGAAAACAACCCAGTGATTCTAAGTAACCCATTTGGCGGCAGCAATAAATTAGAAGCGGTGCGAGTGGACGGGGCTGGCAGAGGCACACCCGGCAGTGCCACCGTGATTTACCGGCAGAAGAAACTTTGTAATCTGCTTGAAGACCCTATCAGCAAACAAATCATACCCGAAGAGGGTTGTTTATCGGCTTCCCTTGCCATCAGTCAACCTTAAAAATTGTATAACTCGAGTAGCCTCCGAGGGGTTTATTCTTGGAGGTTTTTTGTTGTGCTGGTTGGGTATCTCTAGAAATCCCTGATTTGCTTACTCGAGTTGTTTGGGCTACACTCATTAAAAGAAAACAAGTCTGGAACGATTTTGGAACGGTGTGTTTGGCAAACTCAGTCCAAGGAGAACAACCATGAAAAAGAACTTGTCGTTTTTTCTAATCGTCATCTTTGCGGTACTGGTTTCTTGTAACACCGCCCCACCCGAATCTGTTGTGCTAAGCGAGCTTCAAGAACTGATTGGTACAAATGTAGAGCTAGAAACAACCGTTGGACTCGAGGTCACAGGCAGTAAAAAAGCCCCAACCATCACCAATCAATTCAATCCAAGTATTGGTTCACAAGTGATTTATGAAGTGCTAGGCATAACCCCCAAAGGCAAGGCATTCAAAGCAGTTTTACTGGGCAACGAACGGGTTAATTTTAAGAATTTTAAAGGGCAAGTGCAAATGCGTTCACGCATGGCTCGAGTACAAAATCAGGTGGTACTGACAGGTACGATTTTTGCGCCCGAGGTCTCGAGTCAACCGATTGCTTTTATTGCGGCTGGGCAAAATGCAGTGTTTACTGGACCCCCAGTAGGCTCGGTACATGAAATCATGGGTTCAGCCAACTTAAAGGGGCGTTGTGGGACAACTGGCATGGGTGGTTCTTTTGGTTTTGAACAAACCAATAAAACCATTCGCGGCAGTTTGTTTGGTTTGCCTGCCAATCAGACTCTTAATTGTTTTTTGCCCGAAATCAACGATGAGGTTTTGGTCTCATTTAGAAGTACAGCTGTGCAAACCCACCTTGGAATAATCCTTAGTTTACATGGCAGCCTTGTTTCTAATACGGCAACTTCTATTGTCGGACAAGCAGCTAACAATACTGGTTTACCAAGTGGTGGGATGGGCGTTTCAGATGCGCCTTTAGACCCTGCCACTAGCCAAATTACTCTCGAAGCCAAATCTAATGTGCGTGAACTAGGACCAGACTCGAGCGGAGAATTACTTTCGTTTGATAACCGTACTGGCACACTGGTTTTTAGGTCACTGCGCGGCAATTTAGTCGGTCTAAGCGTTGGAAATATCATTGTCAGCGCCCCACTGACTTTAACGCCCGATGGTTTTATGCGTCGCGTCACCAATATTCAAAGCTCAAATTCAGAAGTCACGGTGCAAACCGAACGTTCGGTGCTGGGTGATTTGGTCGAAGAAGCTGATATTCGGATCGAAGAAACCGTGGATTTACTCGAGATTCAACGCGCCAGAGCTTTGGAACGCGGAGAAGTGATTTACGCTGCCAGTCAAATTAAAACCCAGAACTTACGCCCGCAAAACTTACTGCCCAGAATAGATGAAAGTTTTAACTGGGTTATTTTTGACCAAGATGGCAACACCACTACCACCAACGATCAAGTCGTGGTCAAAGGGCATTTTAAGGTCGAACCAAAAATCATCGTTAAACTCAAATGCTCTGGTTTTTTGTGTACCAAACCAGATTTTACCGCCAAATTTGTGATGGACGAAGAAGCCAAAATCGAAGTCAAAGCCAACCTTAAAAAAGAACTGAATAAATCCAAGCAATTGCTGCGAATTCCACTTGGGGCAATTACGGTTGGTTTCCTTGTGTTTATTCCAGAAATTGTGGTGGATGTTAGTCTCGAGGGATTAATTCGGGTTGAAGTCAATTATAGCGCCACCCAAAGCATCAATTATGAAGTCGGAGTGCAGTATAATTCCAGTACCAAGTGGACGAAAATTAATAAGTTCAACAAAACTTTCACCAGTAACTCCCCGACTTTTGAAGCCGAAATCGAAGCCAAAGCCAAGCTGACTGCTTCTGCCCGACTGATGTTGTACGGCATTGCAGGGGTAGAAGCTGACGTTGGTGTCTATGCCAAATTTGAAGGTCAATACCCGGGTTCGCCAGCTTGGAAAATAAGTGGTGGAATTGAAGGAAATATTGGCGTAGACCTTGATTTAATTGTCTGGCAAGAAGAACTCAACGTTCCTATTTTCAATAAAACATGGGCTATTTCCGAAGCCCCCAATACCCCACCTGATTGGGAAAAACTCGAGCCAAAAACAATTTGTCTAGATGGCACAACTCCAAACACCATCACCCAAGCTGGTAACAGTGTGGTCAAATTCCGAGCCGTGGTAGATGATGCCGAAAATGGCAAAGGGCAAGTGACTATCTTCTGGAGTTCTAATCGCAGTGGCGAGCTTGGCACAACCCAACCGGGCAGCCCGCATAGTCCGGGATACGCTCTGCCATCGGGAGCGCACACCATCACCGCCATTGCCGAGGACAGCAACGGACGCAGAGCCACAAGAATAATCAACATCAATGCTTCAGGGAATGCCCACTGTACCCTAGGCGTACCACTGATTGGGGTTGACATCCAAACTCAAAACAATGCCACACCAATCATGAATGCCAGTCGCACCATGACTTTTACTGCCCATACTGCTGGTGGCTTAAACACCTGTTGTCTAATCACTTGGAGTTCAGATTTAGAAGGTGTACTCGGCACGAGTAACGGCACAAATCAACCAGACTTATCAAGAGACCATAGTTTCACCCACACGTTCCAATTTCAAACACCACAAACCATCACTGCCAGCATTAGTCAAAACGGCAATGCCAGTGCTGAATCCTTAGCCATTGGTGCATTGCCAATCCTGACCAGCAATCCAATCCTCAGTAACATTCAAGCCAACACACCAAGCGGTACTCGATACGTTTACTTAGGCGATACTGTATCATTTGAAAGCACCTCAAATGCCATCACACCAACATGGAATTCGAGTGTAGAAAGCGATTCAATCAACGAAAAGACAGGCAGCAATGTCAACACCAAATTCAACAGCACTGGACCACGCACAATTACTGCCACCAGCCAAAACAACACGGGTGGATTCTCGAGTCAGACGTACCGCATCAATGTACTTAATCCACTGGCAAAACCATAAAATCTGTTCTCGAGCAACCTCCAAGGGATTTACTCTTGGAGGTTCTGCACGGTGTAAATCAGGAAAATGAGAAATAGCAACACCGAATACTCGAGACTCGATGCCCCTAAAAACCCAAGTAGGGCTTCTGAAACAAAAGTCAAAAGTGCCGCCGCTAATCCAAGATTCTGAGTCAGGGTCGGGTTTTTCGTCCAGCGTTGCAGCGTCTCGAGCAGCACCAAACAAAAAATAGCGCGTAAACCAATCAGGGCTGCACTCGGAATCCAAAAAATGGCAATCAGGCTCGAGACAATAATTAGCACTGCGCCAATCCCCACCCGCCCAAGCAGAATGCTCGAGCCACGCAACGGCACAAGCGTATTGGGCAAATTTGAACCCACCAATGGCAGGGCAATAAAACTTAGAATCAGCACTTGGGCTGGTAAGGCAAAACCATTTGGCACGACACTCGAGGCAGTCGCAAAAAACGCGGCTAAACCAAGCAGCAAAAATACCCATTGTCCGATGCTCCAATTGGTCATGGTTTGGGCGTTGCGCCACGCCAGCGCCGCACTTGCACCGTACTGTATTGGTGGGGCTGGGATTCGCCAGCCATTGCCTTGAGTTTTGACTCTTAACTGGCGTTGTAATCGTTCACGCATTCCAGCCACTGGAACGGCTTTGGTGAGCAGCATTAAGCCCATCGCCTTGAGTTGCGCCAAAACAGTTGAATGTTGCAAAAAACCACTGGGGAAGGTTTCAAGATACGATTTTTGCAGGGTTAGCCAGCCAGTCAAAAGCATTAAACTTGGGATAATCAGCACGACCAGACTCGAGGAATACAGCGCCGCCGAAATCCCTAAGCCAAAAAAAACATCCAACAGCAGCGAAATAAGCCATAATCCAACCAGAAAAACCCGACTTGCAGCCGCATAAAGGCTCATCTGCCAGACCACTCGAGCCGCAAAAAGTAGTGCCAGCACAGGTGGCGCAAGTGGTAACTCGAGCAAGAAAAGGGTTCGCAGTACAATCCAAAGTAGCGCCCCGAAAAGCGCCCCTAAAAATAAGTTTTGTCCTAAAGCCAAGAGTAGCGGATACTCGAGAACTTTAATCGGTACAGCCGGGGTAATGCCAAGGCGCATGACATCACGGCTGGAAATAATCACACTTGGTAAACGCGGCGAAGAAATCGCAAAAGAGGCAAAGAGAAGGCTCGAGGAAAGCAGCGCCCCCATTTTAAGATACTCGAGCGGTAGGGCAGTTTTAAGTGGACTTAAAAGCTGAAAGCCAGCAATTAAATAAACCACCAACCAAAACAGCAGCCAAGCCACCATACCCCAACCAAAGGCTTTTTCGACCCAAGTAAAAAACTTTTTCCAAGCCCTGAGTGCCGTAGCTTGGCGCAAGAACCCAACCGCGTTCACTCGAGCAACCGCCCGTTCTCGAGGGCTAGAACACTGGCGTTAGAAAAAGGTAAATCCAACTGATGAGCGCTAAAAAGCACGCAGCCCCCTGCCTCGGCTCGGGCTTCGAGGGCTGCGCCCAGTGCAATTTGGGCATCTTGGTCAAGGGCATTAAAAGGTTCGTCGAGCATTAACAGTGGTGCTTCTAAACCAAGGGCTAAAGATAACGATAATTTTTGTCGCATTCCCCTCGAGAACTCGGAAGGCACATCTTTAAGGCGGTTGGTTAAAAAAAACTTCTCGAGCCAAAGCTGAATTTGCATCTCGGCTTGCGGTTGCTCGTACAGCCGTGCCACAAATTGGGCGTGTTCTAAAACCGTTAAATCCTCATAGAGGGCTGCTTCGTCCGGCACAAACAAAGTTTTTTTCTTGGCGGCTAAGGTCATCGGTTTCGCTCTGTCAATCAGCACCTGCCCGACAAACGGAATTAGCCCAGCAATTGCCCGTAACAAGGTACTCTTGCCTGCGCCATTTCGACCCGTAAAACGCAGTAACGCCCCAGCTTCGACATTAAAACCAATCTCCTCGAGAATTTTTGTACCAGACAGGGTGACATTTAAGTTCTCGACTTCTAAAATCAGACTCACAGGAGTTGCTTACCACTAAGTTTAATCTGTCCATAATGATACGGTACATGCGCCACATGGGTGATGATGATTGCCAACAATTTACGCTCACCCATGGGGGTTTGCACCATCTCCTCGAGTTGGGTTGGTTCGGCTTGGGCTAAGTCAGTGGCGGCTCGCTCGAGTTGCAGTTTGGTGTGGGCAATAATTTCGGCTTTGCTGCTGTTTAGACTCACCGACCCAAGACCGTAGACTGCTTTGGCAAAATCAGCTTCTTCCCAACCAAGGTAAGCAAATTTTAAGGCTGTATCCACAGACTCGAGCTTGGCGGGTACAAGAATTTGCGCCCAGTCTGCAAGGTGCAGCGCATTCCACGCCACGCTATTACCGCCACTGGGTAAGTCGGCAAAAAATTTTTCTTCGGGGAATTCTTCTAAGGTCTTTAAGAATACTTTAGATGTTCGTGTCATTTGTTCAACCAAAAGGGTTTTTGCATCCATAGGGCTAGATTAACATGGAATTTCTTAAGGATTATACCAAATTGAGGAAGTTCGTAGAACTTCCCGACTAAAAGGAGTATCAATAAATACCGTCTTTGACAGGTACGGAGCAATCCGCGTTTTTTGCGGATTGCATAGTATCTAAATAAAGACGGTATTAGTCCAAATTAAATTCCATACTGTCATAGGCATCTTCTTGGGTGACTGGACGAGATGTTGGTGCGTCTGGGGCTTGGTAAAATTCGCCTTGGAAAAAACCTCTGGTTAATTTTTGTACCACAGGCATCAGCACAAACAAGGCGATAATATTAGGGATTGCCATAATTGCCAGTAAAAACTCGGCGCTCGAGATAAACGTACCGTACTCAACCACAATAAACGGGGCTAAGAAAATCATCCCGACCCAAACGAGGCGTACCGACCAGCGCATTCCGTCACCAAATAAATGCCCAAAGGCTTCTTCGGCATAAAATGCCCAAGCAATCGTGGTGGCAATCGCAAAAAGCGTTAATGCCACAGCCAATGTGCCAGTCCCTAAGCCAGCCCATTGTTCATTGAAGTTTGTGCCAACCACCCCAAGGCTGCGAAAAGCACTGGTCACGGCTTCGGCTGGAATCGCTTCGGACATGCCTTGCCAAGCTGCGGGGACAGTCAGTACCGCTAAGGCAGTCAGGCTCGAGACAAACATCGCCACAAAAACTTCAACCACACCCCAAAATCCTTGCCTGACAGGGTGGTCTACTTGGGCTTGGGCGTGAGCGATACTCGAGATGCCAAAGCCAGCGTTGGTGGCAAAAATACTTCGGGCAAAACCCTGAGAAACAATCGCAAAAAGGGCGTAGCCAGTTCCTCCAGCAGCAGCAGCATTAAACGACACCGAACTGGTGAAAATGCTGATAAAAGCACTAGGCAGAACCCCAATGTTTTTAATGATTAAACCCAAGGCTAAAATGGTGTATAAGCCAAGCATCAAGGGGAATAAAACTTGTGCCACTCGAGCGATTCTAATTGCCCCGCCGCCAAGAATAATTAAGACAACAATTGCTAAAATCAGGCTCGAGAAGACTGGGCGAAGTTCAAAGCTGGCTTCTAGGGCAGTGGTTGCCCCTGAAATTTGGGCGAGGTTGCCAAGCGCAAAGGCGGCAATAATAGAGAGTAAAGCAAAAGCTGCGCCCAAAAATTTACCGAGTGGGGCGGGGAGTACGCCCCTAGCAATGTACAAAAATGGTCCTCCAAGGACACTGCCATCGCTGTAAATGCGCCGCAGGTGCTGGGCTAAAACCACTTCGCCAAACTTTAATGCCATTGCCAGTAAACCAAAAATCCACATCCATAAAATTGCCCCAGGACCGCCGAGTAAAATTCCAGCCGTCACGCCAATGATGCTGCCAGTGCCAACTGTGCCGCATAGGGCAATCATCGTGGCTTGATAAGCACTGATTTGTCCACTCGAGCCAAAGTGTCGTTCGCGGATAGCGCCAATTGTTTCGGTAATAATAAAACCAAGTTTGCTGAATTGAATTCCACCACTGATGACGGTGTACAAAATAGCAGCCAGTAATACTGGTACAACCAAAATCAAGGCGCGGAGCAAATCGGGACTCATGCTTATACTGTAGCATTTGCGGTGCTTTCTTAAGCAACTTTTTAGCGTGTACCGCCAGATGGAACGATTCTGACCTTGACACCGCGAGCCAATTTGAGTTTTCTAACCGCAATTTCAGCCATTTGGACTCGCCCTAAACTGTTTTCGCGTCCCCTGACTCGAAACATTTGTCGGTCTCCTTTTTGACTGATGACGGTGGCGAGAACTGTCCCATAAATGGCTTTCCATTGGTCGTACAAGGTTTGGTCTACAAAAATCGTGGCTTCATCTGGGGCAAAAATCGGTAAGACCATCAACTCGAGCGGCTGGGTAATCTGACTGGCACTGCCAAGCAGCACAAGGCGTTCATTGGTAAATTCGACTAAAATTTCGGCAGTGCGGCGTGGCGGTAAATCACAAATATGAATAATATCTTCGATGCTGCGTATTCCGTCTATTAAGCCGATGACCTCGAGCCGTTCAGGGTTGTTACCGCTCGGGATTGCCCCAACCCATTGTGGGGCGAGTGTCCAATTTTTTAGGCGATGGCGAATTTTTTTCCACTCGAGGTTTTCGCTGTGTAGTTCCATCAGTAATAATTGCATTGGGCGTTTAATCGTTTGTTCGTTGGGTAATTTATTCTCAAAGAATTCAAAAGCTGCACTTTGAAAACTCGAGATTAAACTTAAAGCTCGCTCACCCTTAGAAGGTGGGTAGATAGCATGGACAACCTTGCCAGCAATGACGCTAATCAGTGCGCCTTGGGCATACTCGAGCCGCACCGAACCGGTTCGTGTGTCGCGTTCAAGCATTTGCAATATGCTGACCAACGGAAAATCGCTGACATTCCCTTTTAACACCCTGTATTCCTCATTGATGGGGATTATGACATGCTTCTTTACTTTTGCAAACTTTGTAGTCTAAGCCATTAAGCGGTGTATGCTGCTGCACATGCCAGTTAAACAATCACAAACTCGGTTCCGGGTGCGTTACGCCGAGACTGACGCAATGGGAATCGCTCATCACAGCAATTACTTGGTTTGGCTCGAGATGGGCAGGGTGGATTTTCTTACCCAATTAGGGTTGCCTTACCGCGAAGTCGAAAAACGGGGGGTCTTATTGGTGGTTTCTGGTGCAGCCGTTAAGTACCGCCGAGCCGCCGTTTTTGATGATGAATTGCTACTGACCACTCGGGTTGGTGCATTAAAATCGCGTTTGGTGCGCTTTGAATATGCCATCGAGCGTCAAACCGACTCGGCACTGATTGCGGAGGGTTCAACCGAACATATCGCCACCGATTTCGAGAAAAGAGCCATTCCAATTCCCCAGTATTTACGTGAATTGCTCGAGTAGTACCAAATTATGCTATACTCTACCCTCGATAGGGCTTTGCGTCACTTGTGCCGAGTTATCGTAATCCCTGACAATGCCAACTGTAAAACGCGCATTTGGTCTTATGCGCCGCGTGTCCAGCCACGCGCCAGACTGATGTATTGCGTAAGGAGTTACCATTAGCACCTCAAGTCAATCTGTTCGTAAACGTAAAAAACCAGAAGAGTCCGAAGTCAAGCCGCTTTTTGAAGCCACTCTCCAAGCCATACCAGAAGTAACCCTTAATCCAAAAGAGGTTGTTGCAAAAGTGCGTCGGCGTAAAGTGGCGGTCTCTGAGCCTGTGTCTGAGCCAGTTAGTGAGCTTGTGTCTGAGCCAGTTCTCGAGCCAGTCAAGCGAAGACGACTAAAAAAAGAGACATTGCCAAGCATTACCTTAGAACAAGAAGCGAAAAAAGCCCCAAAGGTGATTGAAGTCCCAGAAATATTGACGGAAACCATCATACCTCTAGCAAAAACTCGAGGTAGAGCCAAAAAACAAGTTGTTGAACCAATTCCAAAACAAGTTGTTGAACCAATTCCAGAACCAATCCAAATACAGCCTGTTGAAGTAATCCCAGAAGCCCCCAAAGCCAAGACTCGAGGCAGACCCAAAAAAGTCGCTGACCCCACACCAGTTATTCCAGTGGTTAAGACTCGAGGGCGCAAGCCAAACCTACCCAAGCCAGAAGCGCTCGAGGGTTTGCCAGACCCAGAATTGTCCGAAACCAGTACCCCAACCCTGAATCCAGAAACACTAGAAGTCATCCCCGAAGCGCCAATCGCTAAAAAATTGGTGCGCTTGCGGCGCGAAGCCAAGGAACATCTTTTTTCCTACCAAGGCGCGTTGTATAACCCCTTTGAAGCACTGCTCGAGCATTTTAGAGCCAATCCAAATGGCTTAAATAGCCGTGAATTATCGGCTGACCTTGACCAAGCCTTGCTTGAACGGCTAGGCGGACGCAAAGGACTCGAGGATGCGGTGGCAAGTCTTGAACGGATGGGCTATTTAATTGCCCCAAAACGTGGGATGTTTCAACCAAGTCGTGAATTGATACCAGTGGTCGGGCGGCTCGAGATTCGTGCTGATGGCTCAGGTTGGTTTACCCCAGATACACCGGGGTTGCGTTCAATGCTGATTCCAAGTGCGTCGCTTTTATTTGCTTGGCACAATGACCGTGTGGTCGCAAGGGAATTGCGGCGCAATGGGCAGAGCGAAGGCGAAGTGATTCGGGTCTTGGAACGCGCCAGAGAAACCCTGACTGGAACACTCGAGTATAAACGAGGTTATGCGCTGTTGCGCCCAGATGAAACCCATCTGCCAAGCCTGACCTTAGAGGCAAACGATTTAAGTGCGGGAACGCGTTTGGTTGCCGATATTCTCTACCCAGAAGACACGGGCGAAGATGAAGCTGTGGCTCGAGTCAAAAGTGTTCTAGGGGATGCCAGTTCTATCGAAGCTGAACGGGCGGCTGTAATGACACGCTTTGGGCTACCTGAAGCCTTTTCTAGTGAGGTACTAAAAGAACTGCCTAAACTTGGCATCATCACGGCTAAAGACCTCAAAGGACGCATTGATTTACGCGGCAAACGGGTCTATACCCTGCCCAGTTTAGAGCTTGCTTTACAAATTGAACCTTTGGGCAACGGCAATGTTTTACTGGCGATTCATTATGCCGATGCGCCACACTGGATAGACGAAAACACTGCCCTCGAGAAGGTACTGCTGCAACGAGGCGCAGCTTGCAACCTTGGGGGCTTTCAAATTCCACTTTTTCCAAGTTCGCTTCTAAACGCAATCCAGTTTGTGCCAGATTCTGAGCGCCTAGCCTTGTCGGTTTTAATCGAAACCAGCAGCACTGGCGATTTGGTCAATTATGTGGTGCGTCCGAGTGTGGTTGGCGTGGTGGCATACTTAAAAGAAGCCACCGAACTCGAGCAGAATTTGATTAAACAAATTGGTGGTTTAGACAGTGCTTTAACCCTTGCTGCCCGACTTTGTGCCACAGCAATCGCGGCTTCGGATGTGACGGCACTGTACCGCGTGGCAGGTAAAACCAGTCCAGAACTGCCATCGGCTTTGGAGCGTTCGAGTGGTTTTGACCCAAATAGCCTTGTGATTCGTACCCTGAACTACAAGCTGACTCAACCCAGCAGTTTACAAGCCATTCATTCAAGTGCAGCCAGTGAAGGTTTGGTGCTGCAAAACCCACTGACTCGAGCCGCCGACTTTATCAATATCCGAATCCTAGGCTGGTGTGCCACCAAATTATCGCAACGCAAACGCGAGAATTTGCTCGAGAATCTGCCAAATATTGCTGCCAATTTGCAACGCTTAGAACAAAATGTCCAAAATGCCCAAGCGAATTTAGAGCAGTTTCAACTGATTAAAAACCTCAACCAAACCTATCCAATGCGTGGTGTGGTGATTGGGATTACCGAATTTGCCTTAGAAATTGTTCTCGAGAACGGCGCAATTGGTAAATTAACTTTAGAAGACCTTGGTGAAGAAGCGACGCACTCGCCACACCAATGGAAAACCCGCCTCGGCAGGGTCTTTAAGCCGGGCAGTATTGTTCGGGTTGTGGTTGAAAAAACCCGCCCTGCCACCCGCGAGGCACAACTTGTCTTGCACCAAAAGGAGTCCCACATGAGTAGATTGCGCCGCCGTAAACCGGGCGCAAACGCGAGTAGCCCTGCAATAGCAGGAGCTAAACCAAGCGTAGGCAAAACCATCACCCGAAGGGGCGTGGTTGTCTTAGGCAACCGCCCTCGAGCCGAATATCCCCGTCCAGTCAGAATCACCGCTCGCAAACTTTACTTTGGTGAATGGAGCAGAGAAAAATTTGTCGAACTCGAGGGCGAAAATCCAGAGTTTGAAATGGGGACACGCCCCGCCCCGCGCCACAACCGACCGCCCCAAAAAGGCAATGCCGAAGTGCGCCGCCCAAGTGAACCACGTCTCGCTGGAAGTGAACCACGTCTCGCTGGAAGTCAACCACGCCCTGCTAGAGTCGAAAATAATCCCAATCAACGCCGTCCGCACCCACTGCGCCCTGAAAACGCCGCCGTGTCAACTCCGCCGCGCCGCCCAAGCCATGTTGCTGCTGCCCAACCAGACACCAGCCGCAACTCGAGAATCGAAGCCTTAAGGCAACGCCAGATGCAAGCGCTTGAACGCAATGCTAACCGCGCTCAGAATGCTCCAGCCCCAGTTGCTGAACCTGTTATTCTCGAGACCACCGAAGTGACCAAGCCAGCCTACCGTTCACGCCGCCGTCCAAACGTCCGTAAAACACCAGCCGCATAAAATAATTAAAATAGAACGAAAGCATTTTGCTTTCGTTCTTTAATTTTTGTACAACATACCCATTTCAAATAATTCGATAGGAAGAATCTTAGGATTTGTCCCAGAATAACTTCCCGATTTCAAGAATAGTGTCATTCGGTTCTCGGTTTGGTAAAGTCATTTGAATGCAGACCTACTCACTAAAAGTCAAAAATATGATGTTACGGCTGTACCAGTCACTTAATGAA